>CAZGWB010000043.1:0-21985 GCA_964529335.1 uncultured Candidatus Cloacimonas sp. | reverse complement strand
CTGCTAACAGTGGCGGAGACCGCTTTCGCTTTTCACGAAATTCCCTATTACCTTGGTTAAAGCACCATCAAGTCACGCGCAAAGCTTTGCATACCCTGGTCTGAAGTCAATCACTTTTTTGTTGGTTCAGCCAGATAATAACTGATCAATCTATAGAGATACAGGGTTTCCTCATCGCTCTGGCCTGGAACGAGGTAAAACAAACCTTTGCGGCTCTTGATAATCACCCCTTTGGCACGGGCATATCTTGCTATCCATTTCAGACCACGATATCCGATTCCTGCCGTTGCAGCCTCTTGGGAAGCCAATTCCAACTGGCTGCTTTGGGTGCTATAGTCCAGGCTGATAATCTCTGAATAGTCTATCATAATGCCCTTCTTGCTCTGCCTGGGATACCAAACCCTGATACCTTGCATGTTAACATGGATGATGCATTCAAAGCCTTTGGCAGAAAAAACTTTCCTTATGATTCCCAGCAAGGGTAAGACTACAAAGAACATAAGGATAAAGAATATGAAAAAATTGCCTACCATAACCGGAGTATTGGTATGATAGAAGAAAGCAAGTAAGGGACGCAGAACAAACACCAGAATCACTAGGGGAATAACCGCCTCCAAGAGCATCCAGGGTTTAAGTGGCCTTAGCGGAACGCTTATCTTTAGGTCTGATCCGCCTTCTTCCACCAGACAATGCAAATACTGGGGCCGCAGCGGTTTTCGCAGGTCTGAGTCCGGTTCGGTTGTTGGCTCCGGGATTTCCTTTACAGATACAAGCTGGGCATGATCGCTGGATTTATCCATCAGGTCGTATCCGGTAAACTCGCTCAGTTTCAATCCTTCGCTCACGGCAATACCATAATCTGTTCCACTGTATAGCCTTAGCTCCGATCCATCGCTCTTCAACCACAGTGTGTAGCTGTCCGCCGTGTCCGAATCCCCTGGCTGAAACCTAAGCTCAATGCAGTTATAGTCCTTTAACAAATGATGCCGCTTATCCATTGGCACCAGTAATCCCTTGGCGACGATCACGCTTCCCGCTCTGCGATTAAGGATTACCCAACTGCGTCCAAAAACCAATGCAGCTCCCACTCCGCAAAAAACGAGCGCCATCAAGCCCATCAGCAAGTAAGACCAACCTGGAACTTCAGAAGCATTGCTGAAGGGAATAATCCCCACTGTGGCCAGTAGCATAAAGATCCCCGCCAGTAAAAAAGGCAATCCGAAGATGCTAAGGCACCCCCCACCTGTTTTAAGCTCCAGGAGGTCGATGCCAACAGGACGAAATTCATTGTTTTGCAGGCGCATTTGCTTCTTCCCCATAACACACCATGATTATCATCCGGCAAAGATAGGAAAGAGCGGATATTTGTCCAGAGAATTGTTATCCCAATGGGACGATAAAAGTTCTTGACTGGAGGAAAGGAATTTGAAACAATGCCGTGATTGATCAAACAGAAAAGGACAAGTATGACAGGCATAGGATGGATTCAACGATTCAATAACTACAAAGCAGCGTTTAACCAACTGGTGGACGCTTTGGCGATATGTCAGTGCTTCGATTTTCGATTGACAGGAAAATCAAGGCTGCAGATCATAGCTCCATGAAAGAAATAGTTCGTAGAAGCACACGTCGCATCTATTTGGGAGATATTCCCATCGGGGGAGCTGCCCCCATCAGCATTCAGAGCATGCTGTCGGTAAAAACTTCCGATCTGGAAGCCGCTTCCAGGCAGATCAGAGAACTTGTCTCCGCGGGTTGCGACATCATCCGTATGTCGGTGATGGATTTGGACGACGCCAAGGCGATCAAGGAATTGAAGAAAGTGTCTGAAGCGCCTTTGGTGGCAGACATTCACTTTGACTACCGTTTGGCCCTGGCCTCCATCACTCAGGGGATAGACGGGCTCCGTATAAATCCCGGAAACATTGGCAAGGTGGAAGGAGTCCAGGCTTTAGTTGCAGCGGCCAAAGAACGCCAAATCCCGATCCGGATTGGTGTAAACAGCGGGTCTTTGCCCACGGAACTGGTTCAGAAATATGGCGTTAGTGCCAGAGCCATGGTAGAAGCTGCCATGGGACACGTGCGCATCTTGGAAGACCTGAATTACCAGGAGATAAAAATCTCTGTAAAGGCTTCCTCGCTGCCTTTGGTGCTGGAAAGTTACCGCAAACTGAGCCAGCTTTGCGATTATCCCTTGCATCTGGGGCTAACCGAAGCCGGAACCGCGCTACGAGGCAGCATAAAAAGCGCTATCGCACTGGGAATCCTTTTGGAAGAAGGCATCGGTGATACGATAAGGGTGTCTTTAACGGCAGACCCGGTAAAAGAGATAGCCGTAGCCAAAGAGATTTTGGTTTCCCTGGGGCTAAAAAAAGGCCTGAGCATCATCTCCTGCCCCACTTGCGGACGCACCAGAATCGATCTGATCCGGCTTACCGAAGAGGTGGAAGCAGCTTTGGCTGAATATGCCGACGTTCCACTTTCCATAGCTGTGATGGGATGTGCTGTGAACGGGCCTGGAGAAGCCAGAGAAGCTGATTTTGGCATCGCCGGGGGAAAAAACGAAGGCTTGCTCTTTGCCAAAGGCGAGATAATCAAAAAAGTTCCAGAAAACCAGCTTGTGCCAGAGCTTGTGGCCATGGTTCGGGACTATATAGGCAGCATGTAGTTTTGCTATTCCGGCTTTTTCTAACCTTTCTGAAGATCGGAGCTTTCACGATCGGAGGGGCCTATGCCATGATTCCTCTGATCAAGCTGGAAGTATGCAAAAAGCACCTGTGGATAAGCGAAGACGAGTTTTTGGACGGACTGGCTGCGGCTCAGAGCTGTCCCGGACCTATCGCAGTGAACCTGAGCATTTATATCGGGTACCATATCCGCAAGGGCAAGGGCATGGCTGTGGCGGTTTTGGGAACTGTGTTGCCATCCTTTGTCGCGATCGTGCTGATTGCGCTGCTTTTCACCCGCTTTGCGGATGCGAGCTTGGTTCGCAAGGCTTTTCATGCCTTGCGTCCAGCCGTGGTAGCCTTGATCGCAGTTCCTCTCTATCAGATGAGCCGCACAGCAGGTTTAAAGGCAAACAATTTCTGGTTCCCGCTGGGAATAGCTATATTGGTAGGCTTTATGAACATTAGTCCGGTGTATTTCATATTACTGACCATCGTTTTCTCGATCTGGCAGGGACTGAGGATGGCAAGAAGATGATATATCTGGATATGTGGTTTACCTTTATGAAGATAGGGCTCTTTAGTTTTGGGGGCGGTTATGCGATCCTGGCCATGATCCGGCAGGAAGTGGTGGTAAAGCACACTTGGCTAAGCGCCGGCCAGTTTGTGGATATCGTGGCAATTTCGCAAATGACGCCTGGGCCAATCGCCATAAATGCAGCCACCTTCATAGGTTATCAGAAAGCCGGACTTTGGGGCGCAGTTCTGTGTACCTTGGGAGTGATCACACCTTCGTTGCTGATCATGCTCATCGTTACCGTCACCTATCTGAAGCTAAAAAACCAGCCCTGGTTCAAGAATGTTTTTGCCAAACTGCGGTTATTGTCTTTGGGCTTGATAGCTGCGGCGTTGATAATGGTTTTTGGCAGTGCAGTGGCCGATTATTTTTCGATTGTAGTTTTTTGCCTTAGCCTGATCGCTACCTGGAAATATAAATTCAATCCCTTTTATCTGTTATTGATTGCGGCAATAGTGGGAATGATCCTGGGCTAAGTGCTTACTCGCCCAAGTGTCTGATCCTTTCAATAAAGTGCGATTTTCTGGCGAAGCGGAACATCCAGTGAACCAAAACAGCCAAGAGGGCAAACGCTATCACTCCGATTACCACCAGCAGCCAGGGAAAGCCCTTGCGTAGTTCTACGCTCATCACTTCCTGACGGTTCCACATCTTTCCGGTGTCGAAGCTCCAGGAAATGGTTCCACTGCTCAAATCCACATTCTCGCTCTGAGCATTTGTGCTAACTATCTTCCAGGGCACATGCAGTTTGTAGTTCCAAACCGGAGCTTTGGATTGCATCTGCGAAAACAGGCTTTCAAAGTCGTCCTCGCCTTCCTGCGAGCCCAAAGAGATGCGGCGCTTGAAGGTAATGCGGCGGCCGGGTTCCTTATTCAGGGTTATCTTTCCCCAAAAATCCGCAGCTCCCAGCTGGTCGTTCACATTATTGAAGGCATCAACGCTTTTAAACTTGAATTGGATGGTGTAGATAACGTCTGCTCCCCTGCGGGCAATGTCGTATTTTTGCAGGCTGATCCCCGGCAGAGAGGCTTTGCGCATTATCTCTTCGGGGTTTTCATAGGGAGAACGATGCACCAGACGGATTTTGGCCTTGCCTGAACCGTCGCGATTCAGCCAGAGTTCTTCGTCATAATGCACGCAGCCGGCAAGGGCTATCAGTGTCAGCAGAAGCATGACAGAGCGTTTCATCTACCTTTCCTTATCTTAGTTTTTGCGTTTTAAGGCATTAAAACAGAAGCCACTTTTTTGGCAAGGAAATTTTGCAGATAAGCTGAAATGACGAAATGGAAAAGGAGTGAAGCGCTACCAGTTAATTCGGCAATCCAGATCAACTTATAAACCTGCCTTACCCTATCTGGATATGCAGTATATAGATACCATATCTACATGCAAGGTTTGAACTGACCGTGCCATCCCAGTTAAATCAGAGTTACCTTGAACCTCGGCTCCGGTATTTACACCCTATACTCATCCTTTTCTCATTCTATAAACATAGGATATGACACTGATATCACAGGGCTCAGATTATTGGATAGCGAACCCCTGCCTGCCGTAAGCTATCCCACTTATTTGTTTCACACCTTTTCTGGGTGCATCCTTAGTCAGATATTACTTCCCCTATCCCGGTTTGCGACAATTGCTTTCTTTACCATGCCCGGATTGACATGCTTTGCCTCTCATGAGTATCAATTCGACCAAAGCTACCACTTATTAATTCCAAGTTTATCTACTTAAGATGCACGGCAAGAAAATTCCTATTGACAAAAGAATCACCCTGTCCCAATCTTGGAATATCAGATTAAAATACTGGAGGATAAAATGATAGCACTGCGTCAAATCTGGCATTGCCCGCTTTGTGGCAATGTGGTGGAAGCCGTGTTTGCCGGTGCCGGCGAACTTGTTTGTTGTGGTGAACCGATGAAACATCTGGAAGGCAACACCGTGGATGCCGCCAAAGAAAAACACGTCCCCGTGGTTACCGATCTGGGGGACAAGATTGAAGTTTCGGTTGGCAGTGTAGCCCATCCCATGGAAGAAAAGCACTACATCGCCTTCATCGAGGTGCTCACCGAGAAAAAGGTATATCGCAAAGAGCTTAAGCCCGGCCAGGAGCCAAAGGCCAAATTCCCGGTAAAGCTGGAAAAAGTTCTGGAAGTGCGTGAATACTGCAACCTGCATGGACTTTGGAAAGTATAAAGGAGATATAAACTATGTCGTTCAAAGAAACCCGCACCGCTGAAAACCTGATGAAATCCTTTGCCGGCGAATCCCAGGCTCGGATGCGCTACGTATATGCGGCCAAAACCGCCAAAAAGGAAGGCTACGAACAGATTTACAACATCTTCATGGAAACCGCTGAGAATGAAAAAGAACATGCCAAAGTGTTTTTCAAGCATCTTCTGAAAAACGGCTTGGAAGGTGAAGTAATAAACATTATGGCCACCTACCCGGTGGGCTGGTCGCCGGAAAACACTTTAAATAATCTGAATTACGCAGCCAACGGTGAACACGAGGAGTGGACAGAACTATATCCGATCTTTGCAGATATCGCTGAAGAAGAAGGATATAAAGAGATCGCACTCTCCTGGCGTTTGGTGGCAAAAGTGGAAAAAGAACACGAAAAACGTTTCCGCAAACTGTATGAAAACATCAAGAACCTGAAAGTCTTTGCCAAGGATGAGAAGGTTTTCTGGAAATGCCTGAATTGCGGTTATATCCACGAAGGCACCGAAGCACCGAAGGTCTGCCCCACTTGCAATCACCCCCAAAGCTACTTTGAAGTTCATTTGGAAACATACTAATAAACAAGGAGGATTAAATGCAAAAATATCAATGTATCGCCTGCGGATGGATTTACGACCCTGCCGAGAACGATAACGTTCCTTTCGAACAGCTTCCTGAGGATTTTGTTTGCCCGGAATGCGGAGTTGGAAAGGATATGTTTGAGCCTCTCGATTAATCTATCAGCTCTTGCCGGGGAAGATGTTGTTCTTCCCCGGTGCTTTATCTAGAAATCAGCAAAAACTAAAGTGTATTGAGGAACTGATGCTAACACAAGAATTTAACGAGATACTGGATTTTGCCGTAGCCCGCGAACAGGAAGCGGTGGAATTTTACCGTGAGTTGCAAAAAGCAGCCAAGTTCAGCGACCAGATCAAGATGCTGCAAGAACTGGAAGCCATGGAAATGGGACACATAGTGGTTATCGAATCAATCCGCAAAAGCGGAGTGAAACCGGAAGACATACAACGCACCCCAAACCTGATGATCAGCGAATATCTTACGGCCGATCCCGAGACACTGGACATGAGCTATCAAAACATCCTGATCAAGGCAATGAAACGCGAAGAAGCCAGCTTTAAGCTCTACAGCGAAATGAGCGTGAAGTTTCCGGATGAACAGATTTCCACCCTTTTCCGACGTCTGGCCGCTGATGAAGCCAAACACAAATTGATCTTTGAAAAGCTATACGACGATTGGATGAGCGCCGGCAATTGAAACTGGCTCTGGATACCACTCAAAATTCCGGATCGATCGCTTTGGCCACCGGAGAAAGGCTGCTTTATTCAGCCTTTTTTGATATCAGGATCACTCACAGCGAAACCCTGATGCCGGCCATTGACCATGCCTTGCAGTTCTGTGGTGCCAAACCCGCCGACCTCAAAGCGATCTATGTATGCAGAGGCCCTGGTTCATTCACGGGCTTAAGGATAGGTTTGGCAACCGCCAAAGGGATCGCCTTTGGGCTTTCTATCCCACTTTATGCCTATTCATCCTTGGAGCTTGCTGCCCTTAGTGCAAGCGGGCTTGGCCGAAACATCCTCGTGGCGATTGACGCAAAAATGAAAGAAATCTATTACGCTGCCTATAGCCAGAACCTGGAAGAGCTCATCCCTCCCCAAGTGGCAAAACCGGAAGATTTGGGAAAACTGGAACTGGACGACTATATTCTTTGCGGTTCTGCCGCAGCGCAGCTTGAACCATTTCTAAAAGCAGCGGAGCAGCGCTATATAATTCTTAGCCCGGTGCAGCAGTATATTGGTGCCGCCGGGCTGTTTTATCTGGCAGAAAAGCTGCCCGATAAACACACTGCTCAAGATCTGGCGGAATTGGAGCCGCTCTACATAAGAGAATCTACCGCACAGGTTAAACTGAAGTCCTAATCTGTAGGCTCTTCGTGAACTTCTGCAACCTGTTTTTCCCTTAGCTTCTTTTCGATCTGAGCTCCGAACTTGGCATAAATCTGGGGATAATATTTCTTCAATATATCCAGTTTGGACATGGAGCTATCAACCACAAGCAACTTGAACCTGCATTTGGCAAAGCCGGGATAGTTCTCCAAAATGTATTCTCTGATGCTGTCTTCAATTTCTGGCTTGTCCTTCAGAAAATCTGGCGAGAAGATTAGTTTGATCTTCACGTTTATCATCACATTCATGGCAATGCTAACGCTGATCTGAGGCTTCTCTCCATATTGCGTTTCTAGATATGGAGGAAGTTCCGTTTCTGCTTTTCTGGCAATCTGATACAATCGGTATGTTCTGAAACTCTGGTAGCCCAAGGCTGCCATCCCGCCTGCCACTAAAATCCGCTTGAAGAGTTTTTTCATTTTTTCCTCACTTCGTAGTAGGGAGTGCTCAATCTGCCGGAAAAATATCCCATATACTACTAAACACATTTGAGCTTCACTTTCTGCAGCTCTTTTCAATAGTCAAGGATTTTATTGGCAGAGCAGATGAGAGGCAACGCGAGAGATGGGGGCTGGCCTCTGATTTGCCCTTTCAGCCTTGAATGAACCTGTAATAAAACAAGATTTAGCATCCCAGACCTTATTTCGGATAAACCGCTAATTATTACCCGGAAGAAATGGAATAAATCTTAAGCCTAACATGCTCTGCCCCCTAAGGAAATATCTTGACGGATAAGGACTTTTCGTGATAGCGGAACAAGACTTGCTAATTAGCGTAAACATTAATAACATAATTGGATAGAACAATGCGTAAAACAATGCTAATCCTCGGTTTGCTCCTCGTCGCCCTCGGGCTGGGAGCTACACAGCTCAAAATACAGATAAATCCTACTGCCTGGCACAAGAATGCACAGACAGGAGAATGGCCGGTCATTCTGCAGCCGGGACAACCGATGTTGCCCTATGTACCTGTTAGGGTGCTGCTGCCTTTCGGGCATAGCTATCAGACTGCGCATCTGGAGTTTATGAAAAGCAATCTGGTTTCCGGGCATGCTTTTTTTGAGCAAGCCGGCAATCAATTGCCGATCTCCCCAAAGGCAGGGTTCATAAGTCCGGATAGTTGCTTAAAACCATTGGAAAACAGGATGTATCCAGATAAGACTTGGGAGTTTTTGGGCACCCAGTATTATCGCGGTTATCAAATCGCTCTGTTCAACCTTTACCCCTATCGCTACAATCCTGTCAGCCGCCAGCTTTGGGTTTTTGAAGAAGCGACCTTGCAGATAGATAGCGAATTCAACGGCGCACAAGCCCAATATCAGGCCAATTTTCTCAGCACGAGCTCCGAAACCTTGACCACCCTGAACGGCTTGATCCAAAATCCCGAAGCAAGCTCAAGCTATACAGACTATGATCAATATCGCAATATTCAGCCGTCAAACCGGGTTATTGACCTCAGCATTCCCAAGAAAATGATCATTATCACCGATAATTCCCGCTTAGGCTGGTTTGCCGACTATGCTCTGTGGCGTGGTAGCGAAGGCATATCCAACAGCATCTTCAGCACCGAAGACATTTTCAGCTCGTATCCCGGTAGCGATAATGCCGAAAAACTCCGCAATTTCATCATACATGCCTATCAAACCTGGTCTGCCAGCTCTGAACCGCTGCAATATGTAATTTTAGGCGGGGACGATGAGATAATCCCCATCCGCGGTTGCTATGGCCAGGTAGGCGACACAATCGATCCAAACATGCCTGTGGATATATATTACAGCAATCTGGACGGTAACTGGAACGCCAACGGAAACGGTTTGTATGGTGAATCTGCTGATAATCCTGATTTGATTCCGGAAGTGCATATCGGACGTTTCCCAGCACAAAGTTTTGGTGAATTCGAAAACATGTTCCGCAAGATAAAGTATTATTCTGAACAAAACACCTTCAGCAACAACCTGGCCATTTTCTACGGTGAAAACCTGAACATGAATCCCGTCACCTGGGGTGGAGATTACAAAGACGATGTGGCTCAATACCTGCCAGATAGCTATCCCCTGCAAACCCTTTACCAGCGGGATGGAACTTACAGCGAAACCGGCGTTTGGCAGTCCATAAACAACGGGGCAGGACTGATGAATCACATGGGACATGCCAACGAGTTTTTCCTGATGGGTCAGTCCAATAGCACTATCGAAAGCCTGCAAAACACCGAATATGGCTTTCTCTACACTCAGGGTTGCTATCCTGCAGCCTTTGATCAAGGGACTTCTGGAGATTCAGAATCCATTGCAGAGCACATGGTAACAACTTCCGGCGGGCTACATACCTTCATTGGCAACACCCGCTATGGATGGTATATGCCTGGCAGCGTTAACGGCGCTTCTCAGTATTATGACCGCCAGTTTTTCCGCGGCCTCTTTGAACAAAACATGCCCCAGCTGGGCAAGGCACTTACCTATTCGAGACTGCAAAACCTGAATCAAGCCCTTAGCAACGATGTGATGCGCTGGTGCTACTACGAGGTGGTGCTCTTCGGTGATCCCAGCCTGGCCGTTAAGCCTGCCGATCCGAATATGCCGCTTCTGGCTTTGGACAGCTACAGCTTCACCGATGAGGATGGCGACAACGACGGCACCATAAACCCGGGCGAAATGATACGCTTCTATCCCATAGTAAGCAATGCCATGAGCTGGGGCGCGGCTGAGAACGTGTCGGTACGGGTGGAATCTCTTCCAGCGGGAGTGGAACTGGTTGGCTCCTGCATCTCCATACCCCAGATTCTACCAGGGGGTCAAAGCCCATTGGGAACCCACATCAAGCTGCAATTACCAGTAGATATGTCTTTTGGAACCTATAACCTGCGCGTTGTTTTGGAGTCGCTTCATCCGCAGACAGGGCAAAGCACCGGGCTACGCAGTTACGACGTTAGTTTTGAGATCACTCTTATCGACAATCGCTTTCCCTGGGAAACCCCCAATGGTGGAAAGTCGGCTCCGCTGATCGGTGAATTCTCCTCCGCTCCTGGCTTGGAAATTCTCTACCTGGACGTGTTTGGCAATGGCTACATAATCGGAAATGATGGCGAAACAAACACCACCTTCAGCGGTCCGGAAAACACCAATATCAGCCGTAGCTTCGCCTTTGGAGCGATTGATACAAATGCAGGTGCGGACTTGGCCTTCACCAGCCGCAATGGCAATATCTATGCCAAACACCTCAATGGAACAGATATCTTCAGCTATCATGCCAATACTTCCTTTCTTTTCACTCCCGTCCTGGCCGATCTGGATGGGGATGGATACAACGAAACCATCGCCGGAGGATTGGATGGCAAGCTTTATGCCGTGCAGCCAAATGGTTATCTGCCTTATGGCTTTCCGATCGACCTCGGTTCGGCTTTCCACAGCGAACTCGCCGCAGCCGATTTTAACGACGACGGCATCTTTGAGATAGTAGCCGGCACCTCCGAAGGAAAGCTCTATCTGATAGACGGGCTGGGAAACATAAAGCCCGGCTTTCCCTTGCAACTGGATGGCCCAGTTAGCGGAGCGCCCACGATTACCAATAATAAGAAGATCGTCTGTGCTACTGGCAGTAATATCTATATCATCGACCAAAACGGAAACATCCTGGCCACCAGAAACATAGATACCCATATCGCCGGGGGTTTTGCCATGGCCGATCTTATGAATGACAACTGGGGTATGGACATCGTTGGCATTTCCCTTAGCGGAAAGTTATATGCGATAACCGACAACGGAAACGATCTGCCTGGTTTTCCTCTGGAAACGGGAGTCAATTTTACCTGTCCACCTCTAATCGCCAATCTGGATGGCGACTCTGAGCCGGAAATCCTGCTGCACAGCTATGTAAACAGCGTGTATGGCTATAACCACGATGGCAGCCCCTTAAGCGGGTTTCCCTTTATAACCACTTACAATGGAAGCACTCCGGCAACCCTGGTAGATTTTGACGGTAATAACCAGATAAAACTGATAATGGGGCACTCCAATGGCGTGTTGATGCTTAATCTACGTCGTCCTGCCGGCGGTTTGGAGCCATGGACAACTTATCGGGGAAGTTCATTGCGTCAGGGCTCATTTGCCTCCACAAACGTGGTGAGCGGCGATGACCAGATACAAGGCCCAATTCAGAACGCCTTGCAACAAAACTACCCCAATCCTTTCAATCCCAGCACCACGATCCGCTACAGCCTTGGCAAGGATGCCATGGCGAAGCTGGACGTATATAACCTGAAGGGGCAGAAGGTGATCAGCCTGTTCAGCGGCCAGCAGAAAGCCGGAACTCACAGCCTGATATGGAATGGCCGCGACGAAAACGGCCGCAGCGTGGCCAGCGGAATCTATTTCAGCCGCCTCAGCGTAGCCGGAAAGACCTATGAAAGCAGGATGTTACTGCTGAAATGAGCTTACAAAAAAGGATAAACATACTACAGGAAGAGATCGCTGCCATCTGCCAAAGCCAAGGTCGAAGCAGCGACACCATTACTCTGATCGCCGTAACCAAAACGCATCCTGCAGAACTGATAGATGCTGCTTTGCAGGCCGGTTTGAAGCACATCGGAGAAAACAAGGTGCAGGAAGCGATGCGCAAACTGCCGATGTTGGGCAGCAAGGACTATGTATTTCACTTCATCGGCCATTTGCAGAGCAACAAAATAAACCAGCTTTTAAGCCTGAAGCCAGCTTTGATCCATTCGATAGATTCTGTTTATTTGGCTCAAAAACTGCACCTGGCTTTGGGACGCAGCAACCGCACTCAGGACATCCTGATCCAGATTAACTCCAGCGAAGAAGACAGCAAGAATGGCCTCAGCTTTTCCGAAGCGGAAGTGGCTATCCAGGAAATTGCCTGTTTTAACAGCCTGCGCATTAGGGGCCTGATGACCATTGGCAAGCTGGACGAACCGGAAGTAAGCCGACCTCTGTTCCGGCAGATGAAAGCTCTGTTCGACCATCTGAAGAATAGCGATATCCCGGGAGTACAAATGGATTATTTATCCATGGGCATGAGCCATGACTATAAAATCGCCCTGGAAGAAGGCGCAAACATGATTCGCATCGGCAGCGCCATCTTTGGCCAACGTAACTACGGAGTATAAATTGATCTATCTTTTTGCCATCCTGATCATCCTGCTGTCCTATTTCTACGGTGGATTCTCCACTGCCAGAATTATTACCAAAAGCGTTCGCAGTCTGAATGTATACAAGATCGGAACCGGCCTGGCCGATACCGAGAATATCTATACCAATATCAGTAAACCTTTGGGAGTCCTGGTAGGAGCTGTGGATGTAGCCAAGGCCTACCTGTTTTTGCTCGTAGTAGAAATGGGGTTGCGGCTGATCGACCATACCGGTGCCTTTAGCGGAATATCCACACTTTACCGGCACAACACCATGCTGCTTTACGGCATGGGAATGTTGGTGGGGCATTGCTTACCTTTTACCAATCATTTCCGGGGTGGTCGTGGAATTTTCACCTACATGGGATTCGTGGCCTATTTTGCCTTTACGCCAACCTTGATTTCGGCCATCATAGCTTGGATTCTGGTGATTCGTTTCAGGCAGATCCGTTTTGCCCAATACCTTATCGTAATCCTGCCGGTAGTGCTGTTTCAGGTGTTTTATTCATTTATTCCTTCCTACCGGCTGGAATTACCCGCCTATTTTGTCCCCATCATGCTTGGGATAGCCCTTCTGATGGGAATACTGAACATCATAGTATCAAAAAAACTGGGTGAGATTTGAGCCACTCGGGAGTAGATATGACGCCAAAGATAATCCCCGTCGACACCAAGAAGCAGCTTAATAGCTTTATCATGCTGCCTTTCGAGCTCTATAAAAACGAGCCAAACTGGGTGCCACCGTTGATCATGGATCAAAAGAACTTCTTTAATCCGAAAAAGAATCCTTATTACGAGCATTCTGAAGTAAAACTTTTTTTAGCATTGAGAGATGGTAAAGTGGTGGGCAGAATTTCCGCACAAACCAACACCCAGCACAATAAAGAGCACAATGAAAACATCGGGTTCTTCGGTTTTTTCGAATGCATCGACGATCAGGAAACTGCCAATGCCCTGTTCGATGCAGCCTATGAGTGGAATCGCTACCGGGGTTTTACCAGTATGCGCGGGCCGCTCAATTTCAGTGTAAATCAGGAATGCGGTTTGCTGGTGGACGGTTTCGACACTCCTCCAATGGTAATGATGCTGCACAACCATCGCTACTATCAAAAGCTGTATGAAAACTGGGGCTTAACCAAGACCATGGACCTTTTTGCCTACCTCAGCGAAAGGCGCAAAATGCCTGAACGCATCGAAAAGATGGTTGATATCCTCACCAAGCGTTATAAAGTGCAAATCCGCAGTTTATCCCGCAATAAGAAAAAGATGAAAAAGGACATCGAAACCGTATTCGAAATCTACACCAAAGCTTGGGAATACAACTGGGGAAACGTTCCGATGACCAAAGCCGAGTTTGATCATATCGTAAAGGAACTGCTGCCCATCGCTGATCCGGATCTGGTTTTCTTCGCTGAAATTGAAGGCAAGCACGCCGGCTTCAGTTTGGCCTTGCCAAACTACAACGAAGTATTGAAAGTTATGAATGGCCGAGTGAATCCAATCACCCTCCTCAAAGCCATGCGTGCCAAAAAGCGGATTAGTTCAGCAAGAGTGATCACCATGGGCATAATCAAAGAATTTCAGGGACGGGGCATCGACAGCATCTTCCACTACCATTCCTACAAAAACGGCCTGCCCAAAGGCTACTTCAAAGGTGAGTTCTCCTGGGTGCTGGAAAGCAATTTGCCCATGATGCATGTGGCAGAGAAACTGGATGCCAAAATCTACAAAACCTACAGGCTGTATGACAAGGCCATTGTCAGGTAGCCGGTGTCAGGTGTCTGGTATGAAAAAAGCTGAGAATTTCCTTTCAGCCATAGATGTGATAACCCTGATCTTTTGCAGTTGGATCATCGCCTATATGAGTTTGGGGCTTTCACGAGCCCCGGAAGCCATCAAACATATTCCAGTTTATCTGGGAGTGGCAGTGGGAGTATTGATTTTGGCTTGGTTGCAGCGTAAGTTGCTGCCAAATGGAAGGCTGCCTAACTCCGATTTGGCAGGGGTAGAAGCTGCATCTTACAGCTTGTCCGGCAAGCGTACAGAGGACGCTTCTTCATTAGCCAGAGCTTTGGCCTTCCTGCGCGGCATCTATCCCGTCCTGCTGTTCGGCTATTTCTACACATCCGGCCATGTTTTCAACCGGATTATCTTCCGCGACTGGCTTGATCCCTGGTTCATGGGCATAGATAAAAGCATCTTCGGCTATTATCCTTCTCTTCTTTGGGGTCAGGTATATTCTCATTGGCTCATCCAGGAAGTGTTTCACGCCGCCTATTTCTGCTATTATCCAATGATTTTGGGTTTGCCAGTATACCTGTATTTCAAACAGCCCAAGGCCTTCAAAGAACTCATCTTCAACCTGACCTTCGTCTTTTATCTTTGCTACACCATCTATTCTGTTTTACCGGTGATCGGAGGCAGGTTCATACCAGAGGCCATGGAGCTTACTAAAAGCTACCGGGCAGGGCTGTTCACCCATATCATGGTGTTTATCTACAGAACTTCCAATCACCTGGGAGGAGCATTTCCCAGCAGCCATATCGCAGTTACGCTGGTATTAACAGTTGCAGCTTTGCGTTTTGTGCGTCCCTTGGGTTACGTGTTCTGCATAATTGCCTTTTTCCTTTCTTTGGCCACGGTTTATTGCCATTACCATTGGTTTATCGACGCTGTCGCAGGTATTGCCACCGGCATTGCCGGCTATTATCTGGCCAATTTTGTGCGCGCCCGGCTATTAAACGCCGGCCATAACTAAATTTTCCGGAGTATGAATGTATCTTCATCTTTTTCAGCGCTATAACAGGGGTCTCACCCTATTCATATCCTATACATACCATATAAACCTAAGCTCAGATATGGATAGGCAATGCAAAGGCAGCTTAGCTATCACCCTAGGCACGGCAACCAAAACCTGGCTGCTTATCCTTCTGTTTGGGCTGATTGCGCTGGCTTTAACCGCCCAGCAAACGCCACTGCCGATTCAGAGCTACGACTATGCTTTGCCCGAAAACAACGTATCCCCCATCACGATGGGAACTGGCGCATTCAATTTGATCAATGCGGACGATCCCTACGCAGCCTATGCCAATCCAGCGCTGATGGCCGATAATCAGCTTAGCTCCTTTTCGCTGTCCTTCCGGCTGAAAAACGAACAAGACATGGCCTTTTGGGAAGCGGTGAATATTAGCAACGCCCTCAAAAGCAAACAATTCAAATATTTCGTGCTCAATACCAAGCAAGTGTCCTTCGCTTATCAACCCGTGGCTGGGGTTCATATCAGCGAATTCACCGCCGGTGGAGACAGCAGCAGGTATTATGACTACCAGTTGGATAAAGTTCAGTTCAGTATCGGAGCCAAGGACAAAAAGTATCAGAAACTGGGTGCCGGACTAAGCGTGAAATACCTTTCCGGCCGTTTGGTTTATCTAACCGAGCACAAACTGGGGAGCATGATGGTGCGCGACGGATTCATAGACGACAAGGTAAAAGGTGTCTCCACCGATCTGGGTTTTACTTACACGGTTGGCAACATGGTTTATGCCGGATCATTTTATGATCTTTTATCCCGGATGTGGTGGGAAAACTATGATCCTGTGTCGCTGCAACGACGCAGCGCTCTGGGCATGGGCTGGACTAGCGGCGACAGCCATTTTTCCGCGGGAGTGCAAAGCAAGATATCCAAAAATCCCGACACCACCTATCATCTGGGTTATGGCTATCAATGGAGCTTAGCTAAAGGTAACCAAAGCTCGGACCGGCAAAGCATGGACCTCCGGTTAGGGCTTTACAGTAAGGATTTCTATGGTGCAGATAACATAAACTATACTTTCGGCGGAGGTTATTATTACAAGACCATCCGTTTCGATTTTTCACTGAATAACAAAGGTTTGCGTCTGGCCGACAGCGAATATCTTTTTGCGCTCAGCCTCGGGATATAGATGTTTCAGCTCTCTTTTCTGAATGCCTCGCTGCTCTTCTTTGCGGCAGCCACCATTCTGCCCCTTTTGATCTGGCTGCTGGCCAAGAAGAAACCACAGAAGGTTGTATTTCCCACCCTGCGCTTCATAAAAATGAGTAAAGAGCAGGAAAAAAGCCGCAGTAAGCTAAAAAACATCCTGCTGCTTATCATCCGTATGCTGATCATCCTGCTGGTGGCCCTTGCCGTTGCCCGACCGATGTTTTCCTCTTCCCGTCTAAAACAATCGGCCAAACACCCTCCCACCGCTTTGGCCATCCTGATCGACACATCCTATAGCATGGACTATACCGAAGGTGGAAAAAGCCAGCTACAACACGCCAAAGAGGCCATCCGGCAGATAAACTCCAGAACCAATCCCGAAGACAGATTGATTGTCGTAAGTTCAGACCCAAGCTGGAATCTACTGCACAGCCAGATATATGCCGGAAAAATCCCGGAAAGCCTTTTGGAACAGCTTACCATCTGCTACACTCCGCTTAGCTTGAACGAGATGCTGGAGCTGGCCGAAAGCAAGCTGAGCGAAAGCCAGATGCCAAATCGGGAGATATACCTGCTTTCCGATCACCGGATGCAACCCGAGAAGCTGAAATCCAGGCTTCCCATCGCCAGCATTCCCCTGCCCGCCAGCCGCGATTATCAAAACATTGCCTGCACCTCCGCCAAAGTGCTACCCCAGTTGGTGGAACGCCGCAATCTGCAATTGATCCAGTTTACCCTCGAAAACCATGGTTCTGCAGATCGCAAAGACCTGCTGGTAAAAGCCGTGGTAAATGACATGAAACTCGCCGAACGCTTCGTTTCGGTACCGGCCGGACAAAGCGTAACTGAAAGTATCCCCGTGGAACTGCGTAGCGATGGCTGGCAAAACGGCTATATAGAAGTGAATGATGAACGACAAGTTAGGGACAATCGCTGCTATTTCGCTTTTCCGTTTTATAGCAAACCCCGTATTGCTGTGATCACTCAAAGCCGTAGCCTGCCCCCTATCCTGGCTTCCATCCTTGGCGTTTACAGCGGTGGCAGCCCTTCCTTGATTAGCCCGGAAGCAATGTCTGTTAGCAGTTTGGACGCTTATCAGCTTTTCATCCTCTACGAGGCCGGTTCGCTTAGCCCTCGCCTGAGAGAGATTCTAGCCACGCTCAGCAACCGTAAACAAGGTCTTCTGATCTGCGCAGGCAATAACTTGAACGCCGATCTGAAGTCCTATCTGAATTCCAGCTTCTCTCTGGATATCAAAAACAGGATGCAGAAAGCCGTAAGTATCGACAACCTGAACAAGCACCACTACATAAGTTCTCTGATCGCCGATAAGACATTCAAAAACAAAACAATCGGCGATTACTGGCAAGCCAGTACCAAGGGCTCCACCGCTCTCGTTTCCGCATCCGGAGATCCGCTGATGGTGGTCAATAATAAACAGGTGCTATGGCTCTGGAACGTGAACAGCCTGAATAATCCCTTCTTCATCGATCCTGCCTTTCCAGTGCTGGCATTCAGGACTCTGGACTATGTAAGTGGTTCTGAAGCCCCCGAGAATATGGTCAAATTGGGAGAAATGCTAAGCTTTAACCAACTGAAGCTACCCCGAGGCGATCTGATAAGTGGCCGCAGATACCTTAGCGATGAGCCCGGCGTGTATATCCTGGAGCCAGGCACACCCCGTAGCAGCGCTATAGCTGTAAACATCGATTATGCAGATTCCAAAGCAAAGCAAAACCCACCTGTGGGTCTTAAAAAACTCGGCGCAGATTGGATCAAACAGCTTTTCTTCTCCCGCTTGGGGCATGATCTCTGGAAAACTCTGCTGGCAATCGCTTTCGCTTTGGTTATCCTGGAATTGATAATCGTGAAAAGCGAGGAATCCAGAGCCAAACCATAGGATAACGAAAAAAGAGGTTATGATGATCCTGGAAAATATAAAAGATCCCAAACAAATACAAAGCCTTAGCGTTGACGAACTGAAAACCCTGGCCAAAGAAGTGCGTATCCGCATCGTGGAAGTGGTTTCCAATACCGGCGGTCACATTGCTCCCAGCTTGGGAACAGTGGATTTTACCATTGCCCTGCTGAAGCTTTTCGACCCTCTGAAAGACCGGATCGTTTGGGATGTAGGCCATCAAAGCTATGGCTGGAAAATTCTTACCGGTCGCAATGCCGAGTTTGTCAGCCTGCGTCAGCTTAATGGCATAAGCGGTTTTACAAACCGCAATGAAAGCCCTTACGATGCCTTTACCACCGGCCACAGCAGCACTTCCATCTCTGCAGCTCTGGGCATGGCCTGCGCTCGCGACTTGAATCAGGAAAAAGGCCACTGCATAGCTGTGATCGGCGATGGAGCCCTAACCGGTGGAATGAGTTTCGAAGCTTTGAATCATGCCGGACATTTGCAAAAGGACAAGTTCATAGTGGTGCTGAACGACAATGCCATGTCCATCAGCAAAAACGTGGGCGGATTACAGAAATACATGGCACGGATGATGGCCAGCCGCTCGTATAATACTCTGAAAAAGCAGATCTGGGATCTCAGCGGCAGCCTGCCTTCCAGCGTGCGCCGACGATTCATCTACGGAGCTCAGAAACTGGAAGAATCGATGCTGAATATCCTGGTGCCAAACATCATCTTCGAAGACCTTGGCTTCAAATACGTAGGCCCAATCGACGGACACGACATCGACCAGTTGCTTACTATTCTGAAACGCGTAAAAGGCTTCATGGTAGGCCCTGTCCTGTTGCACGTGGTTACCAAAAAAGGCAAAGGCTATGCTCCTGCGGAAAAGGACGCCGCTCTCTTTCACGGAATCGGACCCTTCGAGCCGAAAAGCGGCAAACAAGTTTGCAGCGGCAAAGAAAGCTGGAGCGAAGTGATGGGCAATACCTTGGTAAAACTGGCTGCCAAAAATCCCAGGATAACCGCCATCACCGCTGCCATGACGGCTGGAACAGGACTGACTGATTTTGAACAAAAGTTCCCGGATCGGTTCTTCGACGTTGGGATCGCCGAACAGCATGCCATCACCCTGGCCGCTGGAATGGCCACCAAGGGCATCAAACCATTTGTGGCAATCTATTCCACCTTCATGCAAAGAGCTTTGGACCAGGTGATCCACGATGTTGCTCTGCCCAGACTGCCAGTGGTTTTCTGCCTCGACCGGGCAGGCCTGGTTGGCAAAGATGGAGCTACGCATCATGGTGCATTTGATATCGCTTTTCTGAATTTCATCCCAAATCTGATCATCCTTGCTCCTGAAAACGCAGCGGAACTAAGCGCCATGCTGGACTGGGCAGCAAACTACCAGCTTGGCCCTATTGCCCTTCGCTATCCCAGGGGAACCGCCAAATGCCTGCCTGATTTTTCATTTGGAGAAGATTACAACCCTCTACCAGCGCTGATCCACAAAGAGGGAAGTGGCCTGGCTCTGGTAGCTGCCGGAGACGCTTTTCACACTGCAGAGAAAGTGCATGAGCTCCTGGCTGAAAAAGGGGTTGCTGCTACTCTGGTTCAACTGCGCGCCATCAAACCGCTTGATCTGGACACGCTAAGGCAGGTTGCCACAAACTGTCCCCGGCTTTATACTTTTGAAACGGGAAGCAGGATTGGAGGTTTGGGAGCTTCCATAGCCCAGGAACTATCCAGCCAGGCGGTGAAAGTGGAATGTTTTGGCTATCCGGATGAGTTTATTACGCACGGAAAGACCAGCGAACTAATTGAATTGCTGAATCTTACACCCGAAGCAATCACCCAAAGGATTATTGGCGACCTGCAAGGCTAATCAAAAGAACTTGTTTTGATATCCCACAGACCATGAACAACGACATCATAATTGCCCCGATCACCCCCGTCGGCCATGCCGCGATTGCAGTTCTTCGTATTAGCGGCAAAGGCTGCATAGACTTTCTGGCCAGGCATTTCAAGCCTGCCGCCAAACTGCTGAAGTCGCCCTCTCATCGCTTGCTGCATGGATATCTGCAAGACAAAAGCGGCCACGATCTGGATGAGGTGCTTCTCTCAGTTTTCCGGGCTCCCCACAGCTATACCGGAGAAGACAGCCTTGAGATATCGTGTCATGGCAATCCCAATCTGGTGAACCGGATTCTGAAAGAGCTGCTGCAAGGCTGCCGGATGGCCAAACCCGGTGAATTTTCCCTGCGCGCTTATCTGAATGGCAGGCTCGACCTCAGCCAGGCCGAAGCGGTGAACGATCTGATCCAGGCTCAGGCATCCAAGGCGGAAAGCGCAGCCTTATTGCAACTTAAGGGCAAACTGAGCGAGTATCTGCAAACCCTTTTGCATAGGATCACCGATGCCAGGCTGCGCTGCGAACTGGCCATCGATTTTGCCGATCAGGATTTACCACAAATCGACCTGAAGGCTTTATCTGAAAGCGTGGAAAGCATAATCGCAGACGCAGAGGAATTGGCCTCCAAAGCTGAACAAGGCAGAATTATCAGAGAAGGAATAAAGGTTTGTCTGGCGGGAGCTCCCAATGCTGGTAAATCCTCTCTCTTCAATGCCTTATTGCAGCAGAACCGGGCCATCGTTACTCCCCATCCCGGCACAACCCGCGACTATCTGGAAGAAAGCATTTCCCTCTCCGGTTACCCGCTGGTGATTTATGATACAGCCGGACTTCGCACTTCCGAAGATGAAGTCGAAAGCCAGGGCATAGCCAAAAGCTATGAACTGATGCAAACAGCCGACCTGATCATCTATCTGAGAGAGGCTATAAACCTACCCTCGGATTTGGATACTGACCAGCTAATCTGCCAATCCGGCCTGCCATCTGAGCTTTGGGATAAAACGATCTTCTGTATAAGCAAGGCAGACTTGCTACACGATAGTAGTAGTCATTCTGAGAGGATTATCTATTGCAGTGCCTTTACCGGTAATGGGTTGGACAAGCTTACCAGTGAAATCCTTCGGCGTTTGAACCTGTCCGAAGAGCTCATTAGCAAGCCGCTGATCACCAATAGCAGGCATTTGGCTGCCCTGGAGAAATGCATTACCTCCTTACGGATGGCATGGCAAAGCTTGGAAGATAACCTTGGCTTCGAATTTACCGCATTTGAGCTTGGCAGCGGCAGCGCAGCACTGGAAGAGATACTTGGTGTGATCAGCAGCGATGATCTGCTGGAAGAGATTTTCAGTAATTTCTGCATCGGAAAGTAGGAGCTTCTGTGGGAAGTTCCTTAATATATCTCCTTTGTGTAGCTCTTTCGTGTAGCTCCTTCGTCTCGGAGGAGCTGATGTCCATGGTCTTGAAGTAGTATCTAGCCTGCAAAGACTGTTTCACATAGCTTGCCTCATCGAGTCTAAACCTGATGTCGTTCTGCCACACCTCACACTGTCACCTGGTACCTGTAACCATTACACTATTTCACTTCTCCGTCGAGACGACGGAGCTACCCCTGATCACCCTATCATACCGGA
>CAZGWB010000042.1:0-22301 GCA_964529335.1 uncultured Candidatus Cloacimonas sp. | reverse complement strand
GCCAAATTTTCCGACTTGTTCTTCCTCTCTTGAGAGTGTCAATTATATCTTTATCTACTCTTAATCAAGCGTTAATAATTAAGGCTTGATTAAGGGTAGATTATGATATGATGAATGCTCTTAAGGAAGAAGTAAGAGTGTTTTGGAGGCTAATTGGCTATCTTAGAGTATCTTAGAGTAAGATAGTTAAGATTAGGGTAAAATATCGAGTTAATGAAGACCGCATTATAAAATGTGCAGGCTGTTGACAATGGCTTAATCGTCACAAATGGCATCAGATTTACCACGGTTCAGACAAACTAAGCCCGCAGGGCGCAGGGCGTTGACAAATCAGTATTGCATGGTAGAATCAAATCCTCTTCAGAGGATTTATCACCATAGGCGGTGGTTTCAACCACCGTTTCAGAGGTAGGTGGCAAAGAATATCCGCGTAGGATTTTCAACATCTCCGGTGGATTTATCCACCGGATTGGTTTATCCGGCCGCTAAAGCAGCCGGAGATGGTGAATACCCCTGAAGGGGTATCAGGAGGTTATATGTATCGCTAAACGGTGGTTAAAACCACCGCCTATGGTGAGTAACCACTCTCGGGGTTCAGGCTTCTGTCGCCCTCCGGGCTGATTCAATATCCGGGACATTCTTCGAGGGTCTTCGCTACGCTACGAACCCATCGCTATGATCTGACGCCCTGCGGGCTTTGTCAACAGCCTTCGCTGGAAGGACGAGGTGGTTTTACTCTCTTTTCCTATTCTCTCTCTTTCCCTCTTACCCTCTTTTACTCTTTGTTTATAAAAGGTCTCTGCTTTTCTCCGTTCAACTCTGCTTTTCTCTGTGTTGAAAGAGAAAATTTTCAGCCTGCATATCTGTAGATTGACAGTTTTTACAGCCTTATCATTATGGTTTTCTATGGAAAAGGACAAGCATCTATCCGGAATAAATAGCGAGATAAAATTCCTGAAAGGAGTGGGAGAGCTTCGCGCCCGCAAACTTGCCAAGCTGGGGATCAGCACAGTTTTACAATTGATGGAATACTTTCCAAAGGCTTACCTCAGCCGCAAGCTGTCGCCCGCGCTTTCAGAAATCCGGCCAGGCGATCTGCTTGCCTTCACGGCCATGATCTCCTGGGTTGATGTGCGCAGTTCGCTAAAGGGTAAAAACATTCTGAATGTGGGAGTTAGCGACGGCAAACTGGGGTTGATCTGTTCCTGGTTCAGCTACCCGAAGTCCTACGAAATCCTGTTTAAACCAGGCCGGATGCTTTGGCTAAGCGGAACTCTTTCCGAGTATAATGGCCAGCTCCAGCTCGTGCATCCGGATTTTGAGGTGCTGGAGGACGAGGATGAAAGCGACGGCGACTTTTGGAAAAGTCGTCAATTGCTTCCGGTGTATGCGCTTACGGAAGGGATAACCCAAAAGCTGATGCGGCGTTTGGTTTACAACGCCTTTGCTCTCTACGCCTCCAATATAGAGGAAAACCTGAATCCCGACCTACTGGAAAAGCACGGTTTTCTGCCTCGCAAAGTAGCTTTGCAGAAGCTGCATTTTGGCCTGGATGAAAAGGAAAACCGCCTGGCACTCCGGCGTTTCGCATATGAGGAATTTTTCTTTTCCCAGCTCCTCTGGGCCAGGCACAAGGTTCACCACTGCGCACAAAACAACGGCATCTGCTTTGAAAACAAAAAACAGCTTACCACCGCTCTTTACCAGAGGCTTCCCTTTCAACTGACCTCAGCCCAGAAACGGGTGTTGAGAGAGATTTTTGCCGATATGTGCAGCGAAAAACAGATGAGCCGCCTTCTGCAAGGTGACGTGGGGAGCGGGAAAACCGTGGTGACCCTGTTTGCCATGTTACTGGCGGTGGAGAATGGTTTTCAAGCCGCTTTAATGGCTCCCACAGAAATTCTGGCAGAGCAGCACTATCGCACCATCAGCCAGCTATTGGAGGGCTTTGAGCTGAATCTGATCCTCCTGAAAGGCGGCAACTACAAGGGCAAGAACCAAAGCAAGGAAGATATCGCTTCCGGCCAAGCGCAGATCATAATCGGTACTCATGCCTTGCTGCAAAAGGACATCAGCTTTGCCAAGCTTGGTTTCGTGTGTGTGGACGAACAGCATCGCTTCGGAGTGGAGCAACGCGCCAAACTTGCCCGTATGGCAAGGCATCCCGATCTGCTATATCTTTCGGCCACTCCCATCCCCCGTAGCCTGGCGATGACGGTTTTCGGCGATCTGGAAGTGAGCATCCTGAATGAATTGCCTCCCACTCGCAAGCCGGTTCGCACCCTGGTTCGCTCTTCCGGAAAGATCGATCTGGTTTACGGCGAAGTTCGTAAAGAACTTTTGGCTGGAAGGCAGGTTTACATCGTTTGTCCCCTGGTGGAAGAAAGCGAGAAAATAGCCTTGCTGGATGCCACCAAACTATACGAATACATCTCAGGGAAAGTATTTCCGGAATTCAGTTCAGCCCTTTTGCATGGCCGCATGCTAACGCGCGAAAAAGATGAGATCATGCAGAAATTCAAGGCTTCGGAGATAAAAATCCTGGTTTCCACCACGGTTATCGAAGTGGGCGTGGATGTGCCCAATGCCAGCGTAATGATCGTGGAACACGCAGAACGCTTTGGCCTGGCTCAGCTACATCAGTTACGGGGTAGAGTTGGCCGTGGCGGAGCTCAGTCCTATTGCTACCTGATCGAACACCAACCGCTAAGCAATATAGCCCGGGAACGGCTGGGGGTAATGAGCCGCACTACAGACGGCTTTATAATAGCAGAGAAGGATTTGGAACTGCGTGGACCGGGAGAGTTTTTTGGTTTGGAACAATCCGGAATGCCGGATTTTCGCTTTGCCAACCTGCTTCGTGATCAGGATATCCTGAAACTGGCCAGGGAAGATGCCTTTGCCATCATCGCCGCAGATCCCGATCTGGCCAGCCCTGAAAACACAGTGCTCAAAAAGGTGTATAGCAGGCAATACACTAAGAAAGAGGAACTTATCCTCTATTAATGTCCAAGACCAAAGAAAAAAGGTTTGACTAAATCCCCCCTTCCACATTTAATGAAAAAAAAGTCCCTTTAGAGGTAAATATGAAAAAGCTGTGTATCCTGATTCCGCTGCTCATACTGGTTGGCCTGCTTTCGGCTATCAAGTTTGACCCGGATTTGTTCCATTCCAAGACCATAATCGGTTGTTTCACCAAAGCAGCCGTTCCCAATATAGACGGCAAGATTGCCTTCAGCCACGAAGACGGGATCGTGAAAACCGGTTTATCTTCCTTCGACCGTCTGGCCAGAGAACTGCGCATCGTGGATATGAAGCAGATGCATACCTATGTGAAAGTTCCTGATTGGAACGATAAGGGTATCTATTTGCAAAATCATTATCGCCTCTATCTGGAAAGCGACGCCAATATGGACCTGGCAGTAGAGCTGCTAAGCAAAGACCCCAATCTGGTTTATGCAGAATTTGAGGGTATCGTCAGGTCAAAATTCGTCCCCAACGATCCCATGATCAATCAGCAATATGCCCATGCGGCAGTCCGTAGCTACGAAGCCTGGGACTACACCCTGGGAACCCATGATGTACTGGTGGCCATTACGGACAGCGGTGTGAAATGGAATCACCCCGACCTTAGGGCAAATATCTGGATCAATCCCGCCGAATCACCAGGTATGACCATCGACTGGAATTCCGGAACCATCAGTGGCGGAAATGGAACTGACGCCGGAGAAGGCGGAAACAAGATAGACGACTTGGTTGGCTGGGACTTTTATAACAACGACAACAATCCTTTTCAAAACTATGCCGCCAACGACCATGGCACTCACGTGGCCGGCTGCGCAGCCGCAGTTGGCAATAACGCCATCGGAGTTTCGGGCACCGCTCCAAATGTGTCCATCCTAAGCTGTAAAGGCGCTTCCAATACCTCTCCCTCCACTGGGATAAGCTATGCCTACGATCAGGTAAAATATGCCGCAGAAATTGGTGCAGACATCATCAACGCCAGTTGGGGCAGCACCGGAACGGCCACCTATCCAAACTCCATAGTAAATTATGCCACCGCGCTTGGCGCATTGGTGGTTGCCGCTGCCGGAAACGACAATACTGAACATAACAATAGCTATCAGAATTATCCTTCGGACTGCACCAACGCCCTGAGCGTGGCAGCTACTGCTTTGGGCGACACCAAAGCCAGCTTCTCCGATTATGGAGTTCCGATCGATATCTGCGCTCCCGGCCAAGGGATACTCTCCACCATCGTTGCTAACGATAGCTATGCAGCCTACGACGGCACTTCTATGGCCTCTCCAGTGGCAGCAGGTGTGGCAGCTTTGGTAAAATCCATGCATCCCACCATGACACCGGCTCAGCTTATGCAGCGTTTGATGCTTACCGCCGATAATATCGACGCCATCAATCCCGGATTTGAAGGTAAGCTGGGTGCAGGAAGAATCAACGCCTATTCGGCCACGATGTATGACAAAATTCCCAATTTGAAAATCGAAGACTACACTCTGCAGGAAGTATCCGGTGACGGAGACGGCGTTGCCAACCCCGGAGAAGTATCCTCACTGAAGATAATGCTGACCAACTATCTCGATCCTGTGTCCGGCCTTGGATGGCTAACCGCCAATGACGTGGTGGTAACCCTTCGCTGCAACTATCCCGGAGTAACCATCATCGATTCCCTGGCCAGCTTTGGCACGATGTATGCCGGAACCACTTTGCTGAATAATAATCAGCCTTTCAAGTTCCAAACCGTTGCCAGCCTACCTTCCGAGCCGATCCCATTCGAATTAATCGCCCGTGCCAATCAGGATGGAGCTTATCCATATAATAAAACCATCCCGCTCGACATCCCGCTTTCCCTGATTCAAGCAGGCTGGCCATACAATGTGGGAGGCGCTACAAACACTTCTCCCATCCTCACAGACCTGGATAACGACGGACAAAAAGAAATCGTCTTCAGCGGTCAGGGCGGAAATATCAGCGTTCTGAAGAAAGACGGCACTACCATGTTCCCCGGTTTCCCCGTGGCTACCAATTCCACTGTGATCGGTTCCATGGCAATGGGCAATATCAATGCCGACGCAAACCGTGAGTTTGTGGCCTGTCTGCAAAGCAATAACATACTCTGCGTTAATGATCAGGGTGTGCAGAAATGGAGCGTTCCGGCTGGCGGAACTCTTCGCAACGGACCCATTATCGCTCATCCCAACTCTGGCACGGCCAATAAGGTAATCACCATCACCCAAAACGGTATTCTGAACGTTCTGAACGGCGACGGCACTGCTTTCACCAATTTCCCTGTGACTCTCTCAGGCGCATTTCTGGCTCCTCCGGCAATCGGAGACCTGAATGGCGACGGAAACAACGAGATTGTAGTGGTAAGCCTGAATGGTGCCCTGAATGCTGTTACCTTGACCACCGGACAGAACCTTAGCGGCTTCCCGGTTACCCTGAATAGTGGCGGCTCACAAAACGGTGTTACCATTGCCAATCTGGACAGCGACCCTCAGCCCGAAATCCTGGTTGCCTCCAGCAATGGTGGCTACCTTTATGCCGTAAATCACGATGGCAGCGTGCTATTCCAAAAGAATATCGGCACGCAGATGAAAACCAGTCCCGTGGTGGCCGATGTGAACAACAACGGCTCCAAGGAGATAATCCAGATTACCAATAATGGCACGATCTACATCATGAGCAGCGACGGCACAAACCTGGCCGGAACTCCTTTCACTATTGACACCGCAGTGGAATGCACCCCCGTGGTGGCTTACATGGATGGCGGAAGCCAGGCCGGAATAATCTTTGGCGATGCCTCAGGCAAACTGCACAGCGTCCGCGCCGACGGCACTGAATCCCCCAATTTCCCCATTACACTGGGTGGAAACGTGAAGGTATCCGCAGCTATGGCCGATGTGGATGGAGATGGCGACATTGAGATCGTGATTCCCAACGAAACAAGCATGTTTGTGGTGGATGTAAAACGTTCCGCCACCAATATCCCCTGGCCTTGCTACCTGGGTGGATGGGGCAGAACCGGAAACTCATATCAGCCTACGCCGGTTGCCGATCCTCAGGTTCCCAGCCTGGTAACGGAACTTAGTGGTGCTTATCCCAATCCTTTCAATCCCAGCACCACAATCATCTTCAGCCTGGAAAAATCCGGCAATACAAGCCTGGAAATCTATAACCAGAAAGGCCAATTGGTGAAAACCCTGGTGAATGGCAACCTCAGCGCTGGTTCTCACAAATTCGTTTGGAACGGAGATGCTGAAAACGGTTCAGCGGTATCCAGCGGACTATATTTCTACCGTTTGAAATCAGGCAAATTCAGCTCCACCAAGAAAATGGTGCTGATGAAATAGGCTAACAGGTAGATAGATTATAATAAAGCAAACCCCGGAGTTGATCCGGGGTTTGTTATTATAATCTATTTGGGATGGACGTAGTGGACGATATGGACATAATGGACTGGAAAGAAATCGAGATGTGCTGGCGTTATTCATTATTGCCCTGCTTCTCTTCGCAGATTCAACTCCGTCAAGGTGACGGAGCTACTTCAATTCTTACCCCACTGCCCTTCGTAAAAGCTCCACCGCATTGATGTTTCCTATCCTGCGCAGTGGCAGGAGGACGCTGAGCACCGTTAATAGATACGATACGCCGGTAATTAGCAGGTAATCGGCAAGCTGAAGCTGCACGGGCAACGTAATGGCACTGCCATCACCCATGCCAAGTTTGATAAGCCCGCTGTTCTTTTGTATGATCAGCAGCAGACTTCCCATGCCCAGCCCCAGCGTTATGCCCAGGCTGCACAGCAAGAGAGCTTGATACAGAAACACCCTTTGGAGATCCTTTTCTTTTAGCCCCAAGGCTTTCATCAGTCCCAGCTCTCGTTTTTTCTGAGATATGGTTTTCAGCAGGTTTCCCGTAAGGTTGAAACTGGCGATGATGAACATGAAGAGCATGATGATAAACATTATGGTCTTTTCGAAGCGCATAGCCGCATAAAGGCTGGAATCAAAGCTGCTCCAGTCATCAATCTGGTGCTTGGGAAATTCGTGCTTTAGCCTGGCGCTAGCCGTTCCCAGCTTTATCCCTGCTGGCAGCTTGATCTCCAGATGATCCACCGTAGAGCTTTGCCCCGAGAAGAATTCCGCCTGCGATAGGGGAATATAGCAATAGTTCTGGTCATACTCCGGCATTCCGGCTGCAAAGATGGCCTGCACTTTCAGATAGCGAACCCTGGGAATCAAACCAAAAGCGGTGGGGACATTGAACAAAGGGGAAAGAACCTGTATTTCGTCGTTTAGATACAATCCAAGTTGAGATGCCAGCCCTGCCCCCAGAATTATTCCATCTGCGCTGAAGCTATCAGGATCTACCTTGCCTGCGATGATCCCCTGCTGGTTTTCAGTGTTACGATCGGAAGGCAGCAAGGTAGCGGAAACCGTTTGCTGTTTGTCGAGGTCTATGCCCATACAGAGAGCAGGCACGATCACTTGTCCATGTTTCAACAGCAGTTCAGTGCGGATCACCGGTGCGGCCGGATAGCCTAGTTTATCCAGTTTGTTTAGCAAATCGTGATAGTGCTGCAGGGGTTCACCCTTTTGGGAACTAAGCCGCAATTCTGAGAAGGTGCCAACGATACGGGACTGGATGTCGCTGCGGAAGCCATTCATCACAGAGCTCACACAGAGCAAAGCCAATACTCCCAGGCTGATGCCTGCCAGACTGAGGTAATGAGACGGACTAATCCCACGGGCTTTGCGTCCCTGCAGATATTTCCGGGCCAGATATAAAACTGCGTTGCTTTTCATATGCATTTCGAGAAGCTAAATCTCTTGAATGGCTTTGGAAGTCAAGTTTTGTTTTCGTTTTTGGTATGAAATCTGCATAAACCTATATCCGCTATGAAGAGAAACACTTGGGTAATCAGATGAAGAAAGAGAGCTTTGAGGCTTTCCTGAGCACAAATGAACGGCGGATTTTCCGGTATCTGCTATCCTTATGTGCCAATGAGCAGGATGCCCAAGACCTGGTGCAGAATGTGTTTATCGCTGTGTATCAGCATCTTGACCGCATCGAGGAAAAATCTGCCCTTGCCTACACCTATAAAATAGCACATAATAAATGTATGAGCTTTCTGAAACAGAAATCCCGTTATATTAGTGTGGATCCCTCTGCTTTCAGTGGTATACCGGAACGCCATGCTGAACAAGAAGCTGATTACAGCCTGTTAACAAAAGCGGTGGCAGAGCTTCCACCTCGTTTGGCAGCGGTGATTCAACTTCAATATTACGAAAAGCTGTCTTATAAAGAGATATCCACATCCCTGGGAATAAGCATGAAAGCGGTGGAATCCTTGCTGGTTAGAGCCAAACGCATTCTCCGTAAAAAAATGTTGCAGGGAAAAAGCTGAACCACGGTATATAGTAGTGGAACCCAAAGCTGTAAAGCTCTGGGAAAGAAAACAAAGGAGCAAGAAAATGAGATGCAGTAAGGCCAAACGCTTCATCGAGCTTAACCTGGACGGTCACCTGGCCGAATCCAATAATAAAGCTCTGAGCGCTCACCTCAGCTCCTGCCAAGCTTGTTCAAACTGGCAGGCAGATGCGGAAAAGCTGCATAAACTGCTTTCTGGTGCTCCTCAGCCCGAGTTTCCAACCTGGATACACGCTCAGATCATGGACAAGGTGCACCGTCTCGAAAACCGGCGTCCAGGTTTTATCCGCAGATTCAAACTCGCTCCCGCAACGGCATTGCTGGCCACGATTCTCAGTTTCTGGCTGGGAACAAATGTTGGCATCAGCAGTTTTGGCACAACCCAATCCACTGAAATCAGCGAAGTAAGCAATCTCACCACAGCAAGCCTCTCCGATTTTGGCGAAAACAGCCTTTTGGGAATCTGGAACGAGGACGGAGACACAAATGAGTAAATCCTGGTTAGTTGCTCTGCTCCTGATTTCTTTCAGCTTCAATCTGGCTGTGATCGGAAGCGCCATTTATCTGCGATGCTCGCATGCCTGTCCTCCAGACCGGCCTTTCCCGGGCAGAAGAATGCCAACTCCGGCGCATATCCAACCATTTATGGAGAAAGACAGTGAAATCCGGCAACTGCGGCAGAACTTTAGTGATTCCAAGAGAGTCCTGATGCAGGAACTGGCCAAGGACCCGGTAAACGATGCCCGGGTAAAAGAAATAATCGATTCCTCCCTGGTCGCTCAGAATGCCTTGGAACGCCGGATCGGCGAAAAGATTCTGGCCTACCGTAAAACGCTTTCACCTGAAGAGGCCAGAGAGCATTTCCTGCGCCGGGTGGAACGCCTGAAACATCGCTCCCAATTTCACAATAAATACCCCAATAGGAGAAAACCATGAAAAAACTACTTATTCTCAGCATAGCCCTGATCCTGGCAAGTGGGATCCTGATCGCCCAAAAAGCAGATGGAGAACACTGCGGCCAGCACATGATGCAAAAACCCATGCTAAACCAGGTAAAAGCCATGAAAATGGATGCCAAAATGGAATGCTGGGATGAAATGAAGCTGACCGACGCCCAAAAGAAGAAATTCGATGAACTGAGAACCGCTTTCCAAAAAACAGAAAACAGCTTGGATGCAGAGATCGAAAACCTGAGAATCGACATGCACACCGCGATCAAAGCCGAGAACTTCAAGCAAGCCAAGGAACTAAACAAGCAGATTTCTGCCAAACAAACAGCCTTGCAGGATGCCAGACTCGATTTTATGGCAGCCCGCATGAAAGAACTGAGCGCAGAGCAAAAAGAAATCATGAAGAAAAACCTGCCCCAGATGATGATGCACCGCAAAGGCATGATGAATAACTGCCAGGGACATGGCATGATGCAGATGAAACACAAAGACAATTGCAATGAGTGCGACGACTGCCGCGATAATAAAGACGGCATGCATAAACCCAAATAAATAAAATCCCTCCTCAGCAACACACAGACAAAGCCACGGGTACACTCCTCCCGTGGCTTTTTTGTTGCCGTTTGGTTTGCCATGGCTTTTGCTATAGTTTATCCTTGTAACCCCCAAACATAGGAGTATGGATATGAAAACCCTGTTCAGAACAGATCTTATAGATAAAGAACCTTCTGTGGTCAACGTTCCCATCCGCAAGCGGATGATGTGCCTTAATGAAAGCTGTCTCGATCCCTATCAGGCTATCAGGGAGCAGTTTTTACCCCGTATGGAGAAGGTTAGCCTGAATCGCTACCTGTCGCTGGTTACCAAAGAGCTTCACAGCAAACTGGCTGCTTACGTGGGCTGCGGAATCGGAACTGAAAACCTGCTGTGGGGCAATGGTGCGGACGACATGCTGTATCACATCTTCTTATCCGTTCGGGAAAACGACCAGGCCTTTGCCCTCAGCCTTACACCATCGTATTTTGACTACAAGACCTTCTGTGAAGCAGTTGGCCTGAAGATACGGTTCCTGGAGCTGAATGAGGACTTCAGTTTTTCAGCGGAAGAATACATCCAGCTTGCCAGTCATCCCGATTGTCGTTTGGCCATTTTGTGCAATCCCAACAACCCCACCGGTAATCTTTTTCCTAAGGAGCAATTGCGCCAGATCGTGGAAGCCTTGCCAGACAAGCTGGTGCTGATCGACGAAACTTATTATGAGTTTTCCGATGCCACCTTTGCTGGGGAGCTGTCCAAATATCCAAATCTGATCCTCACCCGTTCATTTTCCAAAGCTTTTTCCGGGGCTGGCTTGCGTTTCGGCTATGCCATCTCCTCTCCGGAAAACATCTATTCGCTGAAAAAGGTATTCACTACCTTCCATACCAGTATTCTGAACCAGACCTTCGCCCTAACGATTCTGGAGAATGTGCCCCTATTCTGTGCTCAGGTCTTGGAAGTTATGCGGTTGAGAGACGATATGTTCCAGCGGATGAACCAGTTGGACGGCCTGAAGGTGTATCCTTCGGACACCAATTTTGTAACCTTTACCATCGGCGACAATACTCCCAAACTCTTTACCTACCTGAAGGATAACGACATTGCCGTAAGGGACGTGGGAGCACAGCGTCGCCTGAAAAACTGCCTGCGCGCCACACTTAGCTGTCCGGACGACAATGAAGCCTTGTTTTCATCATTGAAACACTTTCTATCCCAATAACCTAAACCCAAACGGGAGAAATATATGCGCCATACAAGCATGATCATCCTACTGGCAGCATTGCTGATGATCGGATGTGGCACCAATCCAACTTCCAAACCGGAAGAAACAGGCGAGTTGCCCATCACAATGAACCTGCAACCGGCTATCCAGCATGGGTTCAACGTCACCCTGGTGCGGGTAAGGATCACCAAAGGCAGCTTCAGCCAGGAGCAGGATTTACAAATAACCGGCAGCCTTGCAGAAGGCAGCTTTGTAAATCTGGAAGCAGGCACCTATGCCATAAACGTGGAAGTGTATGATAATCTTACCCTTATCGCCACAGGTCAGGGCACGGGAAACGTGGTTCCTGCTCAAACCACCACAGTGCATATAACGCTGCAGTTTGTGCCTGGAAGCTTGGAAGTGGTGATCAACTGGGGTTTGCCCTATGAGGATTGCCGCAGAATCCTGCTGGTTGGCAATAGCCACACCTATTACAACGGCGGGGTGAATACGCATCTGGAAGCCCTGATCGACAATGTTCATCCTCAGTGGAACGTAAGCGTAGCTGCCGCCACGGCTGGAGGCTACACCTTGGAAGACCACTTTAATGATCCCAATACCCTGAATGCCATAAGCACCGGCGACTGGGACCTGGTGATCCTGCAGGAGCAAAGCAGCCGGCCCATGCAAGATCCGGATCTGTTCTATCAATATGCCGGGCAGCTAAATGACCTGATCAATCAATCCGGTGCCTTAACGGGCTTCTATATGACCTGGGCCTGGCGCAACAATCCTGAAATGTACGTTCCCATCCGCGATGCCTATTACTATATTGGCGCATACCTTGATGCCCTGGTTGCTCCTGCGGGAGTGGCTTTTTATAACGCCAGCCTGATTCACGATGCCCCAAACCTCTATGATACGGACAATTACCACCCCAGTATGTTTGGAACCTACCTGGTGGCCTGCACCATGCTGGCCGAAATTTGGAACCTTAATCCCGTGGGAAACAGCTATCGTCCGGCCGGAATTGACGAAGATACCGCATTGCTACTGCAGCAAATAGCCTGGAATACCGTGCAGGGGACTGCATCAAAGAAAAACAGGATGGAGGCATTCTTTCCCGCTTGGAGCAGCGGATTCCGCAAAGCCTCATAACTAGCTTAAACCTTATACAATAGCAGGATATCCACTCACTGATTCATTTTTATTAGCCCAGATGACGATGCCGTTTCTCTCAGGAAACTGCAGACTCCCCTCTCTGACTGAAGGCTATCATACCGGAGTCATACCGCATGCTCATCCGGTATGACTCCGGTATGATAGGGTGATCAGTGGTAGCTCCGTCGTCTCGACGGAGAAGTGAAATGGTTAAAGGTTACCAAAGCGACGCAAAAAGGAACTGCCTATTTATTGGGCTGCCGAAACCTGTTCTGCAGAAGCAGCGCAGCTGCCTGTTAAAAAAAGCGACCGTCGGCCGCTGTGGCAAACAGATTTTGCCTCCCCAATCTACGATTTTCCCTCCCTATGTAGTGTCAGGTATTCTCCCGGTATATATAAGAATGAGCTTTGCAAGTCCTTCCTTGCTTTTCTCGCTTGACAGAAAAACCTCTATACATTTATTGTAAAAGATACTCTGCAAGAGAGAAAATCCGGTTTGGAGTGATAAATATGGCGCTGCTGCTGAAAACCACCCGTTTCATCGAAAGTCAGATCGATGCCTTTTTGGATATCGTAAGCGATTCGGCCATGATGTTTCAGTTGGCCGTGGAGGACTACCTGAATGACCGCAACGAGCAATTTGAACAGCGATTGGCTCAGATCAGGGATAACGAGCATCGGGCCGATGATCTGCGGGTTGGTATCGAACGCTTTCTTTACGAGCGAACTTTGATCCCCGAGAACCGCGGCGATGTTTTGGCCATATTGGAAAATACCGACGAAGTGATCGATAACATAAAGGACTCCCTTCTGCAGTTTTCCATCGAGATGCCCCAAATCCCGGAAGTGCTGGATGACCTCTGGCTGCAAACCACGAAAGCTTCGGTTGCCGCTGTGGAACAACTGGTTTTTGCAGTGCGTTCCTTTTTTCGCGATCTGGCAGCCGTGAACAACTATATTCACAAGGTCTATTTCTTTGAGCGGGAAGCGGATCACATTGGTGAACGCCTACGCAGACAGATCTTCAGCCTTGATATCGAGCTTTCCCAAAAAAGCCAGTTGCGCTTTTTTGCCATTCACATCGAAAAAATTTCAGATTATGCTCAGGCGGTTTGCGACCGTCTAAGCATTTACACCATCAAGCGTCAATTGTAAATGGTCTTTATCTATCTGCTCAGCGGCCTGTTTTTGGGCTGGTCTTTCGGTGCGAAGGACACGGCCAATATCTTTGGTTCTGCCGTGGAAACCAAGATGATCAGCTTTAAAAAAGCTGCGTTAATCGCTGCGATCTTCGTTAGCCTGGGAGCGATCTTTGAGGGTAGCGGGCCTTCGCAAACCCTGTCTCGGCTGGGTGCGGTAAACGAAATGGGTGGAGCTTTTACGGTTGCTTTGGCTGCCGCCGCCACGATTACCCTGATGGTGCGAATCGGGATTCCGGTAGCCACTTCGCAAACCCTGGCCGGAGCGATAATCGGCTGGAACTATTTTGCAGGGCGCCTCACAGACTTTGGCAGCCTGGCTACCATTGCGCTAAGTTGGCTTTTAGCTCCTGTTTTGGGAGCGCTTTTCGCCGCTTTGCTCTTCTACCTTTTCCGGGCTTACCTCACCAAAGCCAAGCTGCATTTGCTGGAACTGGATATGTGGACCCGATATGGATTATTGGTGATCGGTGCTTTTGGAGCTTATTCTTTGGGCGCAAACAACATCGCCAATATCGTGGGCGTATTTGTTCCTGTGAATCCTTTCAAAGATCTGCTTATTCCGGGTTTTGGCATCTTCAGCGGAGAAAGCCAGCTATATCTTTTAGGTTCGGTATCGATCATTGTGGGCATCTACACCTATTCGCACAAGATTATGAAAACCGTGGGCAAACAGCTCTACAACCTGTCCTCCATCACTGGTTTGATAACGGTTCTGGCCGAATCCCTGGTGCTTTTCTTGTTCTCGTCAAAAGCACTTCAATCCTTGCTTATTGGTCTGGGGTTACCCAGCATACCCTTGGTGCCGGTTTCGGCTTCGCAGATCATCGTGGGCTCGGTTTTGGGCATTGGCTTGGCCAAAGGCGGCAAGAACATACGTTATAACCTTTTGGGACGCATTTCTCTGGGATGGATTACCGCTCCCCTGATCGCTTTTCTATTTTCCTTTGTAGCCCTCTTTATCGTGCAAAACGTTTTTGAACAAAAGGTGCACCACAGCAATCGTTACGTATTTAACCGCAGCACTGTCACCGAGCTATCCAAGAATGGCATAAACACCCTGTATCTTTCCACCGTGAATGGACGCAGTTTCGATCAGGAAAGAGCTCTGTATTCGGAACTGCAAAAAACCGGGCGCTACAACCGGGGCGAACTGCTGATGATAATCCACCTAACCGAACTTTATCCCTTGCAGGTGGACATGCAAAAACTGAGGTCCCAGGGTATCCGTAAACACCTCAATGAAGAGCAGTGGGAGGTTCTGGAACGTTTGGAAGGTTCCACATACAGACACCGTTGGCAACTAGCCACTGCTCTGGCGAAATACCCGGCCTGGCAACGCCGCAGCGGTCTAAATCCGGAAGCCGACAAGCAGTATAACAAAAGCTTGGAAGGAAAGCTGGAAAGGCTATACAACAGCCTTTACAAACCTGAGAAATAGATAATGAACCCTTTTGTAGAAAAGATTATTCCTCTGATTCTGGCTTTCTTTACCGGGATAGCCTTCAAAAAGCTGAAGCTGCTTTCCAAAGAGGATGCGCCGGTGCTGCTGCGTTTGGTGCTAACCGTTACACTTCCGGCTCTAACCATTATTGCCATATCCAATGTGGTTCTGGTGGCCGATATGGCTCTGATCCCTTTTCTGGCAGTGGTTGTTGTGTTTCTGATGTTCGGCATCTCCAGTCTGGTGGGCCGTCAACTGAAGCTAAGCGGACCTACTTTTGGCAGTTTTTTGGTGGGGACGATGATCATGAATACGGCCTATTCTCTGCCTTTTTTCGCTGCTGCATTTGGAGATGAGGGACTGGCTCGAGCTTCGCTGTTCGACATCGGAAATACTTTCATGATCTTTACCTTTACCTATTACAACGCTATTAAATACGGCGAAAATAGCCATACCGACAAGATACAATGGAACAAATTCCTGCGTTTGCCACCCCTTTGGGCTATGCTGATCGCCTTTGCCTGGAAAGCCGCAGCTATTCCTCTGCCTAAACTGGCCTTCAATTTCTTCACGCTGATCGGACAGCCGACAGTGCCTTTGGTAATGATAGCTTTGGGACTCTATTTCGATCCCAGCCTGAACAACCTTGGTAAAGCGCTGATCGGTATCTTTATAAGGATGGGCTTGGGCTTGGGGATTGGCATTGCTCTGGCGGCAATCTTCGGTCTGTCGGGAATCACGAGAACCGTGGTGATCGTGAATTCGGCACTTCCAATCGGGTTTAATACGCTTATCTTCGCCAATCTGGAGAATATGGATCGTGAATTCGCCGCAACTATGGTATCTATCTCGATCTTCATTGCGCTGTTCTATATCCCTCTGTTGATCTGGGTATTCAGATGAGGGTTTGGCGGCTGGCACTTGAACGTGTTAGCCAACGAGAACGCAGAAAACACCGCATTACCTATACCCTTGCAACCTATTACCAGTGAATAGGCACACGGATTTTCACGGATTGAACGGATTCACACGGATTATTTTTTCTAAAACCACCGAAACCACAGAAGGAAGATACAACCGAGAACGTAGAAAACACCGATTTCCCAATACCTTTGAACCCTTTAACACTCTTCATTACTGGCTTAAAGTGTCAGACCTTGTTTCACTTTTCCACTTTTCCACCAAGCTTTTTAACCCTTGATCTCACACAAAAACAGATTGCCTACTCCTGGTAATGAACTTATCTTAGCTGTATAAGGAGATAGTATGTTTAGTTTTAAAAGTTTGATTTTTGATGATGCAGCATTACTAAAAGCCCAGAATATATCTCAAACCGGAGCTTGGGAATACGATCCGGCAACGCAAAGTATGCATTGGTCTGATGAGATCTTCCGCATTTTCGAGCTTGATCCACTGCAAGCCAGTGAAAACCCTGCCAAAACAGCCGAGTTTGTGACAGCAAAACTGAACAGAACTGACAAATCAAGATTGGACAGCCTCTTCAGGGTATGTTTGCAAAGAGGAACTCCATTTGAGATGGAACTCCCTTTCACTCTGGAAAATGGCAGGCAAAAACACCTATTGATCTGTGCCACAGTGCACAAGCAGGACTCCGCCAATCCCAAAATCATCGGCTGCATACGTGATAACAGCGCCAGCAAACAAGCTTTGGCAGATAAACTTAAAATGCAGGAACAGCTTCATCAGGTTCATAAGCTGGAAGCCGTAAGCCGTTTGGCTGGAAGTATGGCGCACGACCTGAACAACATCCTTACCGTGATCATGGGCTATACGGAAGAACTTGTGGACGCCACCGATGCCGAGGATCCTCTTCGGCACGACCTGAAAGAAATCGAGCATGCCTGCCAACGCGCCAATAACCTTATCAAACAGCTACTTAGCTTCAGTCACAAGCAAGCCGGAGTAAAAAAAGTAATAGATCTGAATAATTCAATTAACGGAATGCTATCTTTGCTAAAACGCATTTGTGGCAGCAAAACGGACATCGAGTTGCAACTGGATACAAAGCTGGGTTATGTGAAAGCTGATCCCTCACACCTGGAGCAAATAATCACCAATATTGTTATAAATGCCCGTGAAGCCATGCCCGAAGGTGGAAAACTGCTCCTCAGAACTTATAATCTAAAAGCTCCCGCTCCCTTTTTTGTGGATAATCCGGAGATAATCCGCGCCCCCTATATAGCCTTGGAAATAGCCGACACAGGAATTGGGATGACGGAAGAGGTAATAAAACATATCTTTGAACCTTTCTTCACTACAAAAAAGCAAACTGAGGGCACCGGACTTGGGCTGGCCACCGTTTACGGAATGGTTCAGCAAAACGGAGGCTACATCAAGGTTAGTAGTCAGCCTGGCAAGGGAACTGCCTTCACTTTGCTGCTGCCCCGCTCCACTGAAAATCCTGAACCTTATGCTGAGGATACCGCGTTAAATCCTCAAAATGAGCCTCCCAAGCATATCCTGGTGGTGGAAGATGACGAAGCGATCTGCGATATGATCTGTAAAATCCTTAGCAAACTGAACTTCAAGGTATCCACGGCAAACGACGGAAACGAAGCGCTCATCATGATCAAAAGCGGTGGACTGAAACCTGACCTGGTGCTTTCCGACGTCGTTATGCCCGGCTTGAACGGGATCGACCTGGCTGCACTGCTTCCCCGTTTGCTGCCTGGAGTAAAGATAATCCTGATGTCCGGTTATTCGGAACGTGTGATCTCCCAACACGGCAAACGCGATCCCAAAATCCCCCTGATTCAGAAACCTTTCACTAAAAGCGAGCTGGAAAACCAAATACGTCAGGTTTTAGCTGCAGACTAGGAGTGACCTATTATGTGAAAGGCCGAAACGAAGGGAAAGGAGTAAGCGGGCAATTGAGAATCCGCTTGACAGATAAGACAGCAAACTATAGGCATACTTTCAGACCGTTTTTCTCTACGGCGACATTTTCATTCTTCAGGAGACACGATGCAGGACATAAAAGTAAGGAAAACTCTGGTTTTGAACCAGTCCAATCCCGATGCCTTACGTGAAGAGGTGCGCGACTATTTTCACGCCACATTCAGCATCGATGAAAAGCTGTATGATTCCATTGCGCGGGACGAAGGATTTTATCTGCGGGCTGATCCGCTGCGTCATCCCTTGGTTTTCTACCTTGGCCATACTGCTGTATTTTACATAAACAAACTGAATATCGCCCAGATCATCAGCAAGCGGATCAATCCGGCTTTTGAATCGATGTTTGCCGTGGGTGTGGATGAAATGAGCTGGGACGACCTGAATATGGCTCATTACGACTGGCCTTCGATTCCGGAGGTAAAGGCATATAGAACCGAGGTGCGCGCTTTTGTGGACAGCCTGATCAGCGATCTGCCCCTGGATGAAAAGGGGATTCATTGGGACAGTCCCTGGTGGGCGATCATGATGGGCATCGAGCATCAGCGCATCCATCTGGAAACATCTTCTGTGCTTATTCGCCAGCTTCCCCTCCGCGAATTGAAGCAGCTCGATTTCTGGGCAATCTGCCCCCATAGTGCCAAAGCTCCGGTAAACGCTCTGCTGCCCGTGAAAGGTGGACAGATTACCCTGGGCAAAAACCATGCCGATCCGCTGTATGGCTGGGATAACGAATATGGCAATAAAAGCTATGTGGTAAAGGGCTTCCAGGCTTCCAAACATCTGGTTTCCAACGAGGAATTTCTGGAGTTTGTCCTGGATGGCGGCTATGAAAATGAAGCTTGGTGGACAGAGGAAGGCTGGGCCTGGAAAAGCTTTCAGCAGGCAAGCTATCCCCGCTTCTGGCAAAAGGATAAGGCTGGCAACTGGATGTTGCGCACAATGTGCAGCCTTGTTGCCATGCCCTGGAATCATCCGGTAGAGGTAAACTACCTGGAGGCCAAAGCATTTTGCAATTGGAAAGCCCGCCAAACCGGAAAGCCGATTCGCTTACCCAGCGAAGCGGAATGGTATCTGCTGCGCGACAGCGTGATAAACACCGATCAGCCCTATTGGGAAAAGGCTCCCGGCAATATAAACCTGGAATATTATGCCTCAGCCTGCCCGGTTGATGAGTTTTCTCAGGGAGATTTCTACGACGTGATCGGCAACGTTTGGCAGTGGACCGAAACCCCGATCGCTGCCTTCCCGGGATTCAAGGTTCATCCCTTTTACGACGACTTCTCGGTCCCGACTTTCGATACGCGGCATAATCTGATCAAAGGCGGCTCTTTTATCTCCACTGGCAACGAAGCTATCCGGGATTCGCGTTATGCCTTTCGCCGCCATTTCTACCAGCATGCCGGATTCCGCTACGTGGAAAGCGAAGAACCTGTGCTGATAGAAGACAACCTTTATGAGGATGATCCTGAAATCACTCCCTGGTGCGAACTGAATTGGGGTGAAAGCCCCCTTGGCGAGAACTTCCATAGCATATTAATAAACCGTCTGAAGCCACACTTCAAATCGGCAAAACCCGGCAAAGCCCTGTGTATGGGTTGTAAAACGGGACGCAGCGCTTTCGAACTGGCAGCCTGTTTTGAGCAGGTAACAGGCCTCGATGCCACAGCCAGGTTTATCAGGCTGGCTACCCAGATGAAGGAAGAAGGTTTTATCCGCTGGTTAAGCCCTTGGGAAGGGGAACTGACCCTTACCCGGGAAGCCAATTTGGAAGACTACGGTCTAAGCCAATCTGCGGCAAAATGTGAGTTTATGCAAGCCGACAGCGCCAATTTGCTGGCCAAACATACCGGCTACGACTTTGTTCTGGCCGAAAACGTGCTGGAACGCAGCGCCAATCCCGAAGCCTTTTTACGCACCATTGCCAAGCGCTTGAATCCCGGAGCAATACTGGTAATAGCCGATGCCTATCAATGGGACGAAAGTTTCACACCTCTGGACAAACGCCTGGGTGGCCTGCGTAAGGATGGCGAACCATTCACGAACTTCAATGCCCTGCAAGATATTTTGACTGAACATTTCTCGCTGATGGAAGAACCTTTTGAGTTGCTTCAACCACTTAAAACCGGCGGCAGGCTCTGGTCTCTGCGGCAGATGCAGGTATCTGTATGGAGATTAAAGCATTAGGTCTGTGCTTACTGCTCTGCTTAGGCTTGGTTCTGGCCTCTGCCGAGACAGTGTTTATCGGCAGTGAACAGGTAATCAACCAAGGCTTACCCTTCGAGCCGGTGGCACGCTATAGCTATTCACAGCAGCTTTTTACGCCTTCAGAGATTGGCAGCTCAGGCCAGATCAGCGCAATCGGGTTTCAATACATCGTCAGCAGCAGTTATTTCTATGAGGCGACCAAGCAAATCAAGCTGTGGTTGGGGCACAGCAACCGCAGCAACCTGCAAAGCTGGATTCCGCTGGACAGCCTGGCCATGGTTTATGATAACACCTTGCAGCCAAACGACTTTACAGGTGGACTGCCGGGCAGCGGATGGCTGCAGATAACCCTGGAAACGCCATTTTACTACAATGGGATGGACAAGCTTGTGGTGGCCGTGGACGAAAACAGCAACGACTGGGCTGGCACTCAGGACGATTTCTATAGTTCATTTTCCGGCCAAACCTACGCCATCCAGTTTCAGAGCGCGACCCTCAATCCCGATCCCCAAAATCCGCCTCTCACGGGCTTTAGCCTAAAAACACACCGCAGCAACCTACAGCTCGAAATCGCAGCCCTGCACTACACTCCGGTGCAGCCGTATCCCCAAAATGGGGCAACTGGTGTGCCGATTGGAGGAAACCTTAGTTGGGTAAGCCTTTGCAGCAGCTTCAGCCTGAACCTGGGTACACATCCGGACAGCCTGCAAAGCCTTGCCAGCGGGATCACAACCAACCATTGGCAGTTGGAAAGCCCGCTAAGCTATAACCGTCAATACTTCTGGCAGGTGATAGCTCAACAGGATGCACAGCTTTATCCCTCTGAAATCTGGAGCTTTACTACGGTTTCCGAGCCTTGTTCTCCACCTGTAAACCTTAGCGGTTCTTCGGATGGAGCGGGAGTAAACCTGCAGTGGCAAGCTCCGGTCAGCGGTTTGGCAAGCTATTACAAGGTCTACCGTAATTCCACCTTTTTGGCCAATAGCCTGACAACCGCTTTCTGGGATGCGGAAGTGCAGCAGGGATTAATGTATTTCTATTATGTAGCGGCTGTTACGGCTTCCGGATCGGAAAGCGGTCCTTCCAATCTGATCAGCGTTACCGTTCCCTTCACCGGAGAAATTCCCCTTTTACTGCAGGGCTTCGAGAATTGCCAGGCCTTTACGGGGATAGTTCCAGCCTGGCAGAACCTTGATCTGGATGGCTCCGCTACTTGGGACTGGCCTCAGCACAGCTTTCCGGGAGAAACGGCAGCCTGGGGCTGGCTCGTTTTTGAGCCAGCTTTGGTTTCACCACCACTCACAGCCCAATTGGCACCTTACGCAGGCAGCAGGATGGCTGTTTCGCTAAGCGCTACTACCCCGCCAAACAACGACTGGCTAATTTCTCCTGCACTGCATTTGGGTGAGGAAGGAATGCTGAAGTTTTGGGCTCGCAGCGCCGATGCTTCCTTTGGCCTGGAGCGGATGCAGGTGCTGCTATCCAATACGGACAATAGCTGGACATCCTTCAAGACCCTACACAGCGAGGCCTATCTGCCGGTTCCCGGAGCCTGGACTGAGTATAGCTACGATCTCTCGGCTTGGGCGGGAGAGAGGATTTACCTTGCCTGGCGCTGTATTTCCGTGGATGCTATGGCTCTGTGTCTGGATAACCTGAGTGTATTCTCAGAAGGAGGCTGGGTGGCCAATCAGGATAGCCATCTGCCTGTCCTGGAATTCTCCAGCTATCCCAATCCAGCCAGTGATGGCTTTTGCGTGAGCTCTAAAGACGGGAAGCCTTATCGCCTGGAGATCTTCAATCTGAAAGGCCAAAAGCTTTACGAGACTGAAAAACTGCACGATTTCAACTCTCAGGAAATGGGCTTAAAACTTTGTAGCGGATTGTATTTTATCCGCCTCAGCGCTGGAACCCAGACCAAGATCTTGAAACAGATAATCCTCAGATAGCAATAAGCCGGTATCACAAGGACGCCGGCTGGAAGTGTAAGGGTTTTTCTGGCCCTGGAACGTGCCTACTTCTCCAGGCAAGGCTACTTTCAGGCCGGCATTACTCCAGGCTGCTTTCCAGGGAACCTGATAAGTGTAGAAACCAATCCTGGGACTGTGGGCAGCCCTAGGGAAACAACCCAAGGAGGGATTACCGGAGTAGCCCGTGGTTTGGACGTTGAGCTGCGCTTCAACGTGCCATAACAAAAAATTGAATCGTCGACCCGTCCTAAGCCTTGTCAG
>CAZGWB010000041.1:0-22900 GCA_964529335.1 uncultured Candidatus Cloacimonas sp. | reverse complement strand
CGGTATGACTCCGGTATGATATAGTGATCAGCAGTTAGGGGACAGCGAAGTGGATTTGTTCAAGGTCTGAACTCGCACCTGATAAACACACCCGATTGATCGATAGTTCCGGGGCTTACAGGTTTTGGGAATCGAGATTCGCTTGTTTGCGGGATTTGCAGATTCTTTTCATGATCCTTCTTACAATCCGTTTGTCATGCGCTCTGCCCAGAGTAGTTTGTAATTACAAGCAAAAAATACGAGGTAAAACATGAAAAAGGTACAAGTCCTGTTAATGACATTTACCATGATCGCCACCCTGTTGGCCGCCCTGGAAAAAACAGATCTGGAAAAGAAGGGGCTGAAGGGAAAAGTAAGGAAGCTTAGCACTGAAACAACGGACTATTACTTCTTAGAAAACGGTTATCTGAACAATGAATCCTACGATTATGACGAATACCTGTGCGGCGATGTTTATTATTACTACGACGCCAAAGGCAGGCTAAGCTCCATGGAAGACGAAGACCTCTATGAGGGTGTGATATATTCGGAAGAATACACTTACGACGATATGGGCAGGATGAAAACCAAGAGCTATCGGGAATATGCAGATGATGTTACCATCACCTATAGTTATGACGCCAAAGGATACTTGATTGGAGAGAGATACGTAGATCAGGATGGGGCTTTGCTAAGAAGGAAAGAATTCCTAAACGACAAAAATGGCAATAGGTTGAAAGAAATGCAATTCGATAGTTCGGATACCCTTGAGAGATATTATGAATACAAGTATGACAAGAATAACAACAAGATTGAAGACGCACTGTTTAATCCCGATAAAACTCTGAAACAAAAGTATGAATTCAATTACAACGCCAGCAACAAAGTAATCAAGGAAACCGGCTGGAATCCTGCTGCCAAAACCTATACCCTTGTCTTGAGCTATGATGATAAAGGCAATGAAATCAAGCGCGAATATTCCGACGAAGTGACCAAGAAGACTACGGTGACGATTACCGGCTACGTTTATGATGACAAAGGCAACTGGACAGAGAAAACCAGCTCTGTAGAGGATGGTGTCAAAGAAACCATAAAACGAAGCATTATCTACTATGAGGACTAATGGCCGCTGAGCCAAGCGGACATGCTTGCTTTGTTCCTGTATCCAGGCTCGGTAAATTGTCTTTGTTTATTACAACTTTCTGAATGGCTGATACAAAGCATCAGTCCTGATAAGCGATATACATTGATTATCGAAGCAGGTTATTCTGTCCCTGGATCGATGATATTTAGCGTTAGAAAAGCTTCGCTGAATTCTCTGGCCTGGGCTTTGGTTCTCAGGCCACGGGTTTGAGCTACCGTTCCTTCCAGGCTTCTAAGGATTTTTTTGTGGGTTCGGTCGTCCAGGTATTCGATTTTTGTTGATAGCTCCGGCAGTTTTTCGGTATCGGCTTGCACCCATACCTGTTCTATCCCAGCAGGTTCGCAGGCCACCTGCTCGTCGGTGACGGTTACCCACTGGTTCAGCATGTCGCTTTCGATGCGATAATTCTCGTAGAGAACGGTTTTCGTTCCGTTGGCTTCGAGGTAAAGAAGGTGAATCCAACATGGTTTATTGGCTCTCACCTGGATACTTACCGGATCGCCATATTTGTAAACTGCCAGGTTTTTGCCAAACTCGCCGGTTCGCACGTCTATCTTCAGTTCATTGCTGCGCTGGGCATTTTCTTTTATCAGCTTATCCTGTGCCAGGTTTTTGTCCAAGTTTGGCGGAGCCAGATATGCCATGCCCCAATCCTGGACGGTGGCGCTGTTTATATAGGTGATCAGGGTTTGGGGCGGATGGTTGTTGCTTAGCAGACGTGTAAAGAGACAGATTTGCTTTCCTTCGGAAATCATTTCACCAAAGACGCTCAGTTCCGGAATGGTTCCAGCAGCAGGCTGAATCCAGCCAAGCTGTTTTTCCAGGCTGGCTTTTAAAAATGCGCTGAAATCACTGCTGAATTTGGAGGCGAAGCCGCTGTTGCCCCATTCGTAGTAGCCCATGCCAAAGCTGATTGGGCCCTTATAGCGCGGGTTAATCTGCTCGATAACTTCGCTTGCCAGGTCTTCAAAACTCTGTAGTTTGTGGGTGGACAAACGCTGGATCTCGGCTTCGATTTCTCCCAGAGATGGCAGGTTTTTCAGTTGATCACGATAATCCTGCGAAACCTGTAAAAAGCCAAGAATCATGATGTCGCGGTTCAGGTCTTCCCGCTTTGCCCTGATCTGCTGATAAAGCTTGTGCGCTTTACGGGCATTTGATTCGGCCTTGGCAGCCAGGTTCAGGCTGATAATGTCGTCGATTTCACTCTGAACAAGGCGCTTGTAATGATCTTGCATCTTGACCCGCGAAATCTGGAGCTGAACATAATAATAAGCAGGATCACTGCCGCTGATCACTTCCTCGTAGCCGCAAAGCTTGAGGCAGGAACTTATCTGCACTTCTTTGGCATAAAACTGGCTGTTTTCCAGGTTGTCCACCTGTTCGCTGCTCTGGATATAGCTCTGCACCTCGCTATATATCTGTGTGCTTATCTGTTGCAAGGCATCTTCTTTGGCCAGGCTGATCGCCTTTGGCAGATCGGACTTGTGTTTTACCGCAGCGCTGCCGTTGCCTACGATGTATTGGGCATCGGAGCTGCGGTAAAACCACTTTGGTATGGCCGCCTGTAAAGCCAGGCAGCATAGTAAACCAAACAAACATACTAAGATAGTTTTTCTCATGTTATCCTCACAAAATGCATTTTCCCTACTCCTCCCAATGCAGTCAACTTATTTCTTGTCTTGCCTCTGGCAAGGGGGAAGAAAGCTATTGACATAAATGGCTGCTTTGCGATTTTGACCCATTAAGATGACAGATCGGGAGTAAAGATGAAAACGAACGGACGCGGCTGGCAACCCACCCTCACCCTTGCCAAGCTCTTCGAAGAACAGAACCAGTTTTTCGATGCGCTGGCGGCTTACGAACTTATCAGCCAGAATGATCCTTCCCCCCAGGTTAGGGAAAGGATAGAGGCCTTGCATCTGCGTATCTTGTCCGATCCCCAGGGCAGCTACGACCCAAGGATCGAGAAGCTCTTTACCCCTGAAGAACTTGCCTACTTCAAAATCCTGAATCATCAGGGTTTCAATAACATGGCCACCACTCTGCAAAAACTGAGCGATGGAATGCCCAGCCCTGAGCTAAGCTTCGACAGTGTGATGCCCGAAGACGTGCTGGCCGATGAGGATGAAATCGGAGCCCTTACCGAAATGCTGCGCGAAATAGAACAACAAGCTCAGCTAAACCTGATCTCGGAAGCGGGCAGCTTTGGCGATTATAGCATTCAAGACCTGCTGATCGCAATCCTGGCGCGCTTTGATAAAAGCCAGAAATTAAGCGAAGTGAAGCTCAGCGATCTCGTAGCCCTCTTCCTGGAGATGCAAAGCCTCAAATCCAGCCAGTAATGAGCCAAAAACAGCCCGAAAACATCCATCCCATCTGCGCCACCTGCTATGGCAAATGCAAGCAAAGCGATAAGGTAACGCTGATTTTCTGTCCGAATCACGATCCCCATCCTGTGCAATTGGAATTGAAGCTGATTCTTCCCAAAAAGCCACGTAAAAAAACCAAGGCCGGATAATGCGCATCATCACAGGGAAATACAAAGGGCGCAATCTGCAGCTCGTTCCCGGTATCAGCACTCGTCCAACCACAGCTTTCAATCGCGAAGTGATCTTCAGCGTGCATCAGGATTATCAGGATTGCAGAGTGCTGGATCTCTTTGCTGGAACCGGTTCCCTGGGTTTGGAAACCCTTTCCAGAGGGGCAAAATGGGTGGATTTTGTCGAGTTCGCTCCCGCCGCTCTGGCTACGATTCTCAAAAACATCGAGCTTTTGGGCTGTGGGGAGCACTGCCATCTTTGGCGAAGAAAAGCCGATGCCTTTCTGAAAAGCTGCGAAGAGACCTATGATGTTATTTTTCTCGATCCCCCTTACCGTAAAAACCTGGTTAATCCCACCCTGGAATTGATCAGAGAACGGCACTTGCTGAATCCAGAGGGGATCATCATGGTGGAACACGATCCGCAGGAAAGGCTGCTGCCAGAGTTTAACGCATTTTTGATCAGAGAAAAGAGCAGCAAAAGCTCGCGGTTTAGCTGGCTGAGCTGGTGATGGCCACTTGTTAACGCTGAACATCGTAATGGTCACACGGATTTTTACGGATTGGACGGATTAACACGGATTTCTCCTACTTTGAACCCAAGAACCTTAAAACCTTTGAACCATTAATCGGAACACGGATTCTCACGGATTGAACGGATTAACACGGATTTCTCCTACTTATGAACCCAATTACTAATCGCCTTCAAGAATCAAACCTGGTTTCACTTTTCCACTTTTTCACCTACCCTTGAACCTTTGAACCTTTGAACCCTTGAACTTAGTCTCGCATCGCCTTCAAGAATCAAACCTGGTTTCACTTTTTCACTCTTCCACTTTTTCCCTACCCTTGAACCTTTGAACCTTTGAACCCTTGAACTTAGTCTCACATCGCCTTCAAGAATCAAACCTTGTTTCACTTTTCCACTTTTTCACCGACCCCTCGACCCCAAGACTCCTCGACCCCAAGACTCCTCGACCCCAAGACTCCTCGACTCCTTGACCCCAAGACCCCCCGACCCTCTTGTCCGAAAAAGAATTGACACAAACCATGCCTTCCTGAGACTTGTAAAAAAATAGTATTTTCATGCCTTGCGCAGAAGGAGAAGTTATGCCCTATATTTCTAATACAGAAAGAGATAGGCAATTAATCCTGGCTGAGATGGGAGCAAAATCATTTGATGATTTGATTGCTGCCGTTCCGGAAAAACTCCGTTTGAAAGAGCCTCTTAAGCTTGATGAACCGCTGTCTGAACTGGAGATAACGAATAAAATAAAGGCCAAGACCTGTCAGAATATCTGTGCCGGAAGTGCCAACAGCTTTTTGGGAGCAGGGGTTTACGATCACTTTATCGCTGCGGCCGTGGACACCATTGTATCCCGGCCTGAGTTTTTTACAGCTTATACTCCCTATCAGGCCGAAATCAGCCAGGGAACCCTGCAATTTATCTATGAATACCAAACCATGATCTGCGAGCTAACCGGCCTGGAAATCGCCAATGCCAGCATGTATGATGCTGCCAGTGCGATTGCCGAGGCAATTCTGATGGCGGTTCGAAAAAACCGTCTGAACAAAGCAATCTTACCTGCTACCTTGCATCCCGAGTATGTGAAAGTGATAAAGTCCTACACCGAAGGGGTCGGGATAGAACTGCTTACAGCCCCGGCCAAGGAAGGTTTGCTTGATTTAACAGCTCTGGAAGCGATGCTGGATGACACAATCGGCAGCGTGGTGCTCCAAACCCCGAATTTTTACGGCAATATCGAAGCTGCCAAGGCCATCGATTCCCTTGTTCATGCCCAGCCCAAATGTCTGTTGATCGCCTGCGTGGATCCCATTTCGCTGGCCATCCTTACTCCGCCTGCCGATTATCATGCCGACATAGTGGTTGGCGAAGGCCAGGCTTTGGGCAACAACATGTTTTTTGGTGGCCCGCTTTTTGGGTTCTTTGCCACCCGGCTCGACATGGCCCGTCAAATGCCCGGACGCATAGTGGGCGGTACTTTGGACAAAGATGGCAAGCGAGCTTATGCGCTTACTCTGCAAGCCAGGGAACAGCATATCCGGAGAGACAAAGCCACTTCCAATATCTGTTCAAACCAGTCTCTATGCACTCTGGCCGCCGTGGTTTATATGAGCTTGATGGGACGCGAAGGCTTGAAAGAAGTAGCCATTCAAAGCACCCAAAAGGCACATTATGCAGCACAGCAACTGTCGGCCCTCCCTGGTTTTAAGTTGGGTTTCCCACAGGCTGTGTTCTTTAAAGAATTCGTGCTCTTTACTCCCATTCCTGCTGCACAGATTATTAACCGCATGCTGCCCCGCAATATCTATCCTGGTCTGGATCTGGCTTCCTATGGAATGCCAAACGCTCTGCTGATAGCTGTAACCGAGAAAAAGAGCAAGGCAGATATCGATGCCCTGGTAGATGCAATGCAGGAGGTGGTAAAATGAGTAAAACCATATTTGAATATAGCACAGCCGGACGCAAAGGAGTAAGCCTGCCCAAACGCGAGATGGATACTCCCTTGGAACAATTGATTCCCAAAGAACTTCAACGTGAAAAGGATGCCCGTTTGCCGGAAGTGAGCGAACTGGACGTGATGCGGCATTACATAGCGCTTTCACACAAGAACCACTTTATCGAAAAAGGTCTGTACCCCCTGGGTAGCTGTACCATGAAATACAACCCCAAAGTGCATGAAAGCCTGGTGCGTCATACCTGCTTTGCCAATCTGCATCCCTACCAGCCGGTGGAAACTCTGCAGGGAGCCTTGGAACTGCTCTATGAGCTCCAGAAAGACCTGGCCGAAATATCAGGAATGGCTGCAGTTACTTTACAGCCTGTAGCCGGCGCTCAGGGTGAATTTACCGGGATCAAGATCATTGAGGCATATCACAAGGCCAAGGGCAATACCCACAAAACGAAGATCATCATACCGGACAGCGCTCATGGAACCAATCCAGCCACCTGTTCTTTGGTAGGCTTCGACGTGGTGGAACTGAAGTCCAACGAGAACGGACGCTGCGACATCCAACGCTTGAAAGAGATCGTGGACGAGAATACCGCGGGAATCATGATCACCAATCCCAGCACTTTGGGCTTGTTTGAAAACCAAATCGAGGAAATAGCTGAAATCATCCATAGTGTGGACGCTCTGATGTATATGGACGGAGCTAATCTGAACGCTCTTTTGGGAATCGTGCAGCCTGGTAAGATCGGTTTCGACGTTATGCACTTCAATCTGCATAAAACCTTTTCCACACCTCATGGAGGTGGCGGACCAGGCAGCGGACCGGTTGGCGTGGTGGAAAAGCTGAAGCCCTTCCTGCCTATCCCGATGGTGGGCAGAAATGAAGCCGGATATTATCTGGATTACAGCCATGAAGCCACATCTTTGGGGAAAGTGCATAGTTTCTATGGGAACTTTGCGGTTCTGGTGCGAGCTTACATCTACATCAAGATGCTGGGAGCCAATGGTCTGCGCCGTGTATCTGAAAATGCAATTTTGAACGCCAATTACCTGATGAAGCGTTTGGCACCCTATTATCATATCCAGCATCAGGAATTCTGCATGCATGAATTTGTGATGGATGGAACCAAACAAAAGAAAGAGAATGGAGTATCTACTCTCGATATAGCCAAAAGGCTTCTGGACAAAGGTTTCCATGCCCCTACGGTATATTTCCCTCTGATCATTCCGGAAGCGATGATGGTGGAACCCACTGAAACGGAAAGTCTGGACAGTCTGAATGCCTTTGCCGAGGCCATGATCGAGATTGCCAAAGAGTGCCAGGAAAATCCGGAGTTACTGCATGAAGCTCCGCTTACCACTCCGGTGCGCAGAGTGGACGACGTTCGTGCCGTGAAGGTTTTGGATCCAATCTTTGTAATACAGGAGTAGCTACTCATACCCAGGTTTTCCCAAAAGGAGATTAACAGATGAAACACATATTGATACTGGCCGTATTGCTGGGACTGATCAGCTGCGGCTTTGCCCAGGCGGTTAAACTAGGCTACGTGAATACCGACCGTTTGCTTCTGGACAGCAACGAAGCCGCTGAAGTGGCACGGCTTTTTGCCCTGGACAAGCAGAACTGGACTAACCAGGTAAAAGGCCTGGATGACGAGATAAAGCAGATGGAACGCGATTTCGAGATCCGCAGACTAACCATGAACGAAGCCACCAAGCGGGAAACTCAGAGCAAGATCGATGCCAAGAAAACCGAAGCTGGTCGCCTCCTGGAAGAATTCTTCGGCGATAACGGCAAGGCCGAGCAACGCTATCGCGAACTGATAGATCCGCTTACCAAAAAGATTCACGACCTCATCAAAAAAACCGCTGAGGACGAAAAATACACCATGATCTTCGATATCAGCATGGGCAGTGTGCTATATGCAGCACCGGCCATTGACCTCACCGAGCAGATTTTGTTGGAACTTAACAAAGACACTGTGAAGCCCACAACCGAGCTGCCGCCAGATCAGTCCGGAATGGATCAACCGAAGCCTGATGAACCCCAACCGCCGGAAGGCTATAAACCGCCTGAAGACTATAAACCTGAAGATATTAAGCCCTGATCATCATGAAGCGCTTTAAAACCGAACTTAGCTTGGATCTGCTCCGCTCAATGGGCTTGGGAAGCATTCAGGGCTCTGGCCCAGACAGGTTTTCCAAGGTAAGCGAACCCACCGAGGCCGATGCCGAAACCATAGTTTTCCTGGAACATGACAGACTATTGGAAGCCGTTCAGCAGAGCAAAGCTGGCCTGATTATTACAAAAGCAGAATTCGCTGCAGCCTTACCTAACAGGCAACTGCTGATTGCGGACAAGCCGTATTTTACATTGATGCTGATCATTACATACTGGCAAAAAGCCGAAAAGCATGATTTGGCGTTTCACATTCATCCCAATGCTCAAGTGGCCGAAGACGTCCGCTACGAAGGCGAAGTTCAAATTGGCCCTGGCGTTAGCATTGGCCGGGCTTGCATCCTGGGCAAGGGAGTGATCATCGGTGCTGGCTGTTCGATTGGCGATAATGTGACCATCGGTGCCGGAACTCAGCTATATCCAAATGTTAGCGTTTATGAGGATTGTGTAATCGGCCGGAACTGCATCCTGCACAGTGGAGTGGTGATAGGATCTGATGGCTTTGGCTTCATGCTGATGCAGGAAATTCAACAAAAAATCCCTCAGGTGGGCAATGTGATAATTGGCGATTACGTGGAAATCGGAGCCAATAGTTGCATCGATCGTGCCACTCTGGGCAGCACTCGCATCGGAGACGGCACCAAACTGGACAATCTGGTTCAGGTCGGGCATAATTGCCAGATCGGCAAACACTGCATCCTTTGTTCACAGGTAGGCCTGGCAGGAAGTACCACTCTGGGCGATTATGTGTATTTAGCCGGACAGGTGGGTGTGGCCGGACATTGCAATATAGGCGACCGGGCAATGGTGGGAGCGCAATCCGGAGTTTCGGGCGACATTCCTGCCGACGGACGCTATTTTGGTTATCCCGCCATGGATGCAAACCTAACCAAACGCATCATGGCTGCCCAAAAACACCTGCCTGAAATCTACCGGGGCTTCCTGAAGCAGGAAAAGAAAGAAAGCTGAGGAGAGAGAATGGAATATAAACATACGATTGGCGGTGAAGCTTCTTATACGGGGATCGGATTACATAGCGGAGAAATATCCACCATCCGTTTTAAAGCTGCTGGACCCGAAGAAGGAATTGTTTTTATCCGTACCGATCTGCCAAACCGGCCTGAAATTCCCGCCGACATCGATCATGTAGTGGATATTTCGCGTGGGACCACCATCGGAATCGGTGCTGCCACGGTTGGCACCATCGAGCATGTGCTTTCCGCTATCAAAGGCTTGCGGATAGATAATATCCGGATCGAGATCGACGGGCCGGAAGCTCCTGTGGCCGACGGTTCTCCGGTGGTTTTCCTCAATCTGCTGCGTCAGTGTGGTTTGGTTCAGCAGGATAGCGAGCGTATCTTCTTCGAGCTGGATGCGCCGATCAGTTTTTCTGCGCCTGAGGATAATGTGGACATCGTGATTGTGCCTTCCAACGAGCTGAAGGTGACTTTCATGATCGATTACAAGCATCCCTATCTGGGGACGCAATACACCTGGCTGCCAAGCCTGGACTACTTTGAAAAGGAATTTTCCGGAGCCCGCACCTTCTGCTTTATCAATGAGATTCTATACCTGAAGGAGAAAGGCCTGATCAAGGGAGGTTCGCTGGAGAATGCCCTGGTGATCGCCGAACCGAACATGAGTGAGGGCGAACTGAAACACCTGCAGGATATTTTTGGTTATCACAAACCGGTAACTGTATCGCCGGAAGGCATATTGAACAGCCATCCCTTGCGCTATTACAACGAGTTCGTTCGCCATAAAGTGGTGGATCTTTTGGGTGACATTGCCCTTTTGGGACTGCCGATCAAGGGACACATTCTGGCAGCCCGCAGCGGGCATAAAACAAACGTGGAACTGGTTAAAAAGCTTCGTCAGATTCAAAAAAAGAACGAACTGAAAAAAATGTATCAGAAAGGCAAAGGCAGCGAGGTGGTGTTTGACATCAATGCCATTATGCGCATCATACCCCATCGCTATCCTTTCCTGCTGGTAGATAAAATCATCGAATTTACCCCTGGCGAATCCCTGGTCGGCATCAAAAACGTCACCATCAACGAGCCGTTTTTTCAGGGGCATTTTCCCGGGCATCCCATCATGCCGGGTGTGCTGATCATCGAAGGTATGGCACAAGCGGGTGGCATAATGCTGCTGAACCAATTGGAGAACCCTCAGGATCATGTGGCCTATTTTGCCAGCATCGACAATGTGAAATTCCGCAAACCTGTTTTACCGGGAGATACCCTGCGCTACGAATTGAAAGTCATATCTTTGAAGCGCTCCCTGGCCAAAATGCACGGCGAGACTTATGTGAATGGCGAAAAAGTGGCTGAAGGCGACTTTATGGCCATGATTATGGAGAAGGAAAAATGATACAGATTCATCCCACAGCGATTATTGAGCAAGGAGCTGTTATTGGAGAAGGCTGCATAATCGGACCCTATTGCCGCCTCGGAAAAGACGTGGTTCTGGGACAAAACAACCATCTGATCTCAAACGTGATCATCGAAGGACATACCACTTTGGGCGAAGGAAACAAGATTTCTCCCTATGCAGTTCTGGGCACCGATCCCCAGGATCTGAAATTCAAAGATGAGCCAACCCGCCTGCGCATTGGCAGCTTCAACACCATCCGCGAATTCGCAACCATCAACCGCAGCAACCAGATGGCCGAAGATACCGTGGTTGGCGATAAAAACCTGATCATGGAATACGTGCATGTGGCTCATAACTGCCAAATCGGCTCAAACTGCATTATCGCCAATGTGGTGCAATTTGCCGGACATGTGCATGTGCAGGACTTCGCTACCATCGGCGGAGCAACGGCTGTGCACCAGTTTGTCCATATCGGCACCCAAGCCTTTGTGGGAGGCGCTTCAGCAGTAAAGAAGGACATCGTTCCCTACTCCCGCGGTCAGGGTAATCCCTACAAAACCGTGGGGCTGAATAGCGTTGGCCTGATGCGCAAAGGCTTTTCAACCGAAACCATCGCCGGCATCAAAGAAATATACAATCTCTTTTACCGCAGTGGCTTGAACACCAGCCAGGCTCTGGCCAAAACCGAGACTATGGAAAACCTCAGCCCTGAACAACAAATCTTTATCAACTTTGTGAAACAAGCGGATCGAGGGATCTCAAGCTAAAGCAAATTGCCTTGTTAATATCACGGATAGCAGGACAATAATCTGTCCTCTTTCGCTACTCAGAAGCCACGCGGACTCCACCCGGATGCCACCCGAACTCCACCCGAATGAGATCAGGGAGGTTTCCAGGTGGATTTCGAGTGGCATAGGCGGTGAAAGGAAGGAAGGCTGATGAGGGTTGGTGGGATTATCTCAACAAGAACGAGGGGGTAAGGCAATAAATCAGGGTTGACAAAAACCTGCTGTGAGTTAGGATGTAAGCATAAGGCAGATTATTGCTTATGCTGCCGAGGAGAAAACAATGAAAATAGCTCTGTGTCTTGTTGTTTTTTTATCGTTTTTCTTTTATCTGATCGCCCTGCCCCCCAAGCTAGTGGAAGTAGAGACCCTGGCAACGGGATTCATCGCTTCTCTGGCCCAAGGCTATAATCTTGACCGCATCTATGGCAGTGAAGCATTTTCAGAGGCAAATGAACCGCTCTATTATATTGCGCAGCTTCACCCCCAGGGTTTTATTCTCATCAGCAACGAATTTGCTGCAATGCCGATAGCAGCTTGGTCCATCGATGCTGATTTCCCCGCCGGCGAACTTCCCGACAACCTGAAATGGTTTATGGACGGCCTCAGGGATGAATTAAAACATCTTGCCGCCCAGAGAACGAACTATCTGCATCCGGAATGGGACAGAGTTCTGAATGGAGACTTCAGCCGTTATGATAGCCCTCGCAGCGTTTCTCCACTCTTGCAAACCACCTGGAATCAGAATTATCCCTACAACGCATCCTGTCCTGCCGATGCAAGCGGCCCCGGAGGACATGTTTATGCCGGCTGCGTAGCCACGGCCATGGCACAGATTTGCAAATATTGGAGCTATCCCGCTATGGGCTCAGGAAGCTACAGCTATGCATCCAGTTATGGAACGCTGAGCGTGGATTTTGCCAATAGCAGCTTCGATTGGGCTGCCATGCCAAACAGTCTTTCCTCTCCAAACGCGGCAGTGGCTGATCTGATCTATAAATGCGGAGTTTCCAGCCACATGATCTATTCTGCGGCTGGTTCATTTGCCACCGGCGTGAATGCCTTGCACGGAGCAATTGCTAATTTCGGTTATAGCCCGCAGGCAAATTCATACTACAAGGCAAATTACCCTCTTGCCACCTGGAATGCCATGCTGCAAACCGAACTGAATCAAGGACATCCCATCGGTTACAGCGGTGGAACAGGATATTCGGCTCATGCCTTTGTGATGGACGGTTTTCATGCCACAGACTACTATCATATCAATTGGGGATGGGGTGGGGCCGGAAATGGCTACTTCTACCTCAATAATCTGTCTCCCTACTCAGGATACGACTTCACGGCCAATCAGGCTGCCATTCTGGGGATCGTTCCGGCTGTAAATAAACCGGCTTCCTGCAGCGCTGTGGCAGCCTCAGAATCTGCCGGGATATCTTGGACGGCCTCTCCGGTTACAGATTTCCATACCGATTGGAAAGCTTGGGGTGGAAGCAGAGTTTCGGCAGAATTCGGCTTTGCCGGTGCCACTACCTACGAAACGGCCATCCGCTTTCCCCTAAGCAGCTTGACTGAATTTCAGGGAAGACAATTGGAAAGAGTGCGCTTCACTCCAGGCGATGCTAGCAGCAGTTATACACTGAAAGTATATGCTGGGGGCTCATCCTCCGCTCCCGGCACAGTGGTAAGAACCCAAACGATCCCCAGTTTCATACCGGACACTTGGAATACGGTGGAACTCAGCTCTCCTTATCCGGTCAGCGGAACTGAAGAAATCTGGGTTTCGATAGTAGTTACCCAGATTGCGGATGGCTATCCGGTTGGGCTGGACTATGGGCCCCGGGTGCAGGATTGCGGAAACAAGATAAAGGTAGGCAGCAATGCCTGGACAACGCTTTATGCCTTGAATAACTCGTTCGACAAAAACTGGACTATCATTGCGGGTTTCGATCCGGTTTCCGACAGACAGCCAAACCGCTCCCTCTTGGGATACAAACTCTGGCGTTTTCCCGAAGCCCAGCTTGAGCACCCGGAGAATTGGACTCAGGTCGGTCCAGCTCTGATAAGTGGGCTTGCTTATGATGATCCGGACTGGGCAAGTATGGACTCCGGAACTTGGTATTGGGCTGTGCAAGCCGTTCATTCTCAGGGAATAGAGTCCAACCCCAAGCTAAGTAATGCGCTGGTTAAGCTTAGCACGCCAAACACTTTGCAGATCAGCCATACGGCGGCTACCGATATGATAAACCTGAGCTGGGAGGCCGTTCCTGGTGCAGGTTCCTACAAAATTTACCGCTCAGAAAATCCTTATACGGGGTTTACGCTGCTTACCAGCACCAATGGAACTACTTGGTCGGGTCTTTGCCCCAGCTCTCCCAACAGGTATTTCTACCAGGTGGTGGCAGTTGCCAATGAGCCTTGAATCTTTAATGGTAACACGGATTTTCACGGATTAAACTAACTTACACGGATAGATTTGGTTCATTAAGCACCGAGAACACCGAATACCGAATGATTTAACCGCCGCCGAAGCTGAGTAAGCAGCAACTTTTTTCATTTGAGTCCGAACTCGGGGCTTCGGACTACAACCTGTGTTTCACTTTTCACTGGTTTCATTGATCTTCCGGCGAGACGCCGGAAGGCCTTGCCCGCGAGACGCAGGCACTCCAAACTCAGATGCCTCTTGACAAAACCCTGCATATTTGAAAATAGCATATCGGCAATGAAAATATCACGAAAGAGGTATAAAATGAAATACTTAGTTGTTCTGATAGTGCTACCGATGCTCTTTCTTGTGGCCTGTGCGCGTAATATGACGCCGGCTCAGGAAACTATTACCAACCTTACTCCCGCTCCTTCGACGCCGGTTTTGGATGATGAATTCCATCTGAAGAAGAAGATCGCAGTTGGCAGATTTACCAATGAGACCAGGCTTGCCAATAGTTTTCTTAACGAAGGCAGCGATGCACCTCAAAGGCTAAGCAAGGCAGCAAATGACCTTCTTTCGGCAAAACTTGCGGCCAGTCAACGCTTTATCCTGATAGAGAGACAAGACGATCTGGCTCTGGACAAGGAGCAAAGAATCTCCAATATCAGCAGCTACAAGATTCCGGCAGACTACCTGATCCTGGGTTCGATCACCGATTTTGGCCGGAAGAATACAGGCAATGTGGGGCTTTTCGACCGCACCAAGAAACAAACTGCCTATGCCAAGGTTAGCCTGAGAATCGTAGATACCCGTTCCGGTATGGTGATCTTTGGTCAGGAAGGCGCTGGAGAAGCTTCCAGCGAAACCGCCACCACCCTGGGCATGGGATCGCAAGCTAATTTCGACGAAACCCTAACCGCCAAAGCCATCGATATGGCCATCAGCAGCGTGATTCAAAACCTGATTTACAAATTGGCTTCAGACCCCTGGCGTTCCTATATCCTGGAACTGAAAGGCAAGCAGATGTTCATCTCTGGCGGAGAAAAACAGGGCATCAAAGAAGGCGACTTGTTTTTTGTTTATCAACGCGGCAAGGAAGTAATCAACCCTCAAACCAAGCTGCCTGTTGAACTGCCTGGAACCAAGATAGCCACAGTTAAGGTTATCCAGCTTATTCCTGGTGATGAATTGAACGAGATCTCGCTGGCCGAACTGGTGGAAGGCGAACTGAACGGTGATCTCAACGAGCTTTATATCAGCGAGAAATAGGATCTAGCCATGCGGTTCATCTCACTGCTGGCCATACTGATTTTTCTGGGGGGCTGCTTTGCGCCACCCTACCTGTATTATGGCAATAGCTCGCATAGCTACTTTAAAATGCTTAAGAAGCAGGATGCCGTTTCCCGCGAGAGTTATCAGCGCAGTCTGGAGAACGTTTTTGCCAGGTCGGAGCAATTTGGCATCCCGGTTCCTCCTGGTTTATACTGCGATTACGCTCTACTGATGCTTGCTCAGCAGCGGAATGACCTTGCTTTGGAATATTTTAACAAAGAAAAGTCCACCTGGAACGAAGCGCAGCCCTTCATGGATTTTCTGATGAAGCGTTATGGGCTGAAGCCATAAGGGAGCATAGGATGGATAAAGCAAGGATTTTTCTCACTCTTTCCCTGTTGGCGGTCTTGGGGGCCTGCGCCTTTCAGCCTTCCAGCATGGAGCGGGTGTATCCCAAAATGTATCAAAACCCGCCGGCCTCGATTCTGATATTACCACCCATCAATAATAGCACTGCTGTGGAAGCCAAGGAGTATTTTGCCTGTTCCCTGGCCGAAGCCATCGGTAGGAAAGGATACTACACTCTTCCTGTGGAAGCGGTGTTTGCCGTGATGCGTGATGAAGGACTATACGACACCGAAACCCTCGATGCGGTGCATCTGCAGAACTTAAAAAAGTATTTTGGAGCTGATGCGGTGCTGAAAACCACCATCAACCGCTGGGACAAGGTTTGGCTTGGCCTGGGAGGAAACCTGACCATAGAAGCAGACTATGCACTTTTGAGTACGACTTCAGGTGAAACCCTCTGGAACGTAAGATCGCGCATAGATGTAAATCTGGATTCGGACAGCGGAAACATCCTTGGCGCAATCATAGAATCAGCCCTGAAAACGGCGTTTGAAGACTACTTTCCAAACAGCCATCAGGCAAATCTGGAGACCATGGATCGTGCCTTGCCGTTTGGAATACACCATCCTCAGCACCTTAGCGATGCTACCAGCTATGCCCCTCTGCTAAAGGAGATCGAGATAGAGATCACCAAATAGAGAAGCATGAATTGCTAATTTTTCAGTCAGCTTGCCAAGGGTGAAAGGGGATCGCAGTTTGCGACGTATTGCCAGCTACGAGCATTGAATAGTGTTCATAGCTTGTCTGGGGTGCAATCCTGAGGCTTCTATTTATCTATCAGAGTTTGGCTTGGAGCAGTTTAAGCTTATACTGTCTAATGTTGGATGCATGGTTTTCCCGTTAGACGTAGAACGAGCATTGAATCTGAACTGAACCTGGCAGGTTTGGTACAGGTTCAATGCTTATTTAATGCCTACTGGGATTTTTGCCTCCCTATCCTGAATATTGCACGTCCCCAAAGGAGATTATTGTGAGAGAACTGAAAGCCTGGACTTTGAATGAACTAATCGAGCGTACCTGCGAGAGCTTTCCAACCCGACCTGCCTTATCGATGGTCGATGAGGAACCTATTACCTATGCCCAGCTAAAAGAACGGTTGGAGGATATTCGTAAGTTGTTGTCGGATTATGGTATTGTTCGGGGTGACCGGGTTGCGATTCTCAGCCAGAATATGCCGAATTGGGGGATAGCCTATTTGGCGATCACAACTCTGGGAGCGATAGTCGTTCCCATCCTGGTAGATTTTCATGTAAATGAAATACTGCACATACTCAGGCATTCGGGCACAAAGCTGGTATTTGTTTCGGCACAACAATACGACAAGATCGGCTACAGCGAGCTTGATCCTTTTCCAGTGATGGTGGATTTGGAAAGCTTTGAGCCTGTGGAACCGCATATTCCCCAAGGCAAAGTGCTGGATTTTATCCAGGATCGCAGCCGCGATATAAACCGCTTGAAACGCCGCGCTTTGGAAGCGGTGGGCTTGGTTAGCGCTGAGGTTCACGAAGAAGACCTGGCTGCCATTATCTATACTTCCGGCACCACTGGCAGTTCCAAAGGCGTAATGCTCAGCCACAAGAATCTGGTGTTGGATGCTTATCTTACCTTAAAAATCCAGAAGCTGGACGAAAACGACCGCCTGATTTCAGTTCTGCCCTTGCCACATACCTACGAATGCACGATCGGATTCCTGATTCCCATGATGCAGGGTGCCTGCGTTTACTATCTGGACAAACCACCAACCGCCCGCATTCTTATCCCGGCTATGCAAAAGATAAAACCAACCATGATCCTAACCGTCCCCCTGATCATCGAAAAGATTTTCAAAATGCAGGTGCATCCCCAGCTCACCAAGAATCTGTTGATGCGCGAAGCATACAAGATTCCCTTTATGCGCAAGGCCTTGCACAAGGTGGCAGGAAACAAGCTGATGAAAACTTTTGGCGGGAAACTGCATTTCTTTGGCATTGGGGGTGCCCTGTTATCCTACGAGGTGGAACGCTTCCTGTATGAAGCCGGTTTTCCTTATGCCATCGGTTATGGGCTAACCGAAACTTCTCCTCTGATTGCAGGTTGCACACCGGCTGTGGTAAAATTCCGCTCCACCGGAACCGTGCTGCCCACTCTGAAAGTCCGGATTGATAATCCCGATCCCCAAACCGGAATAGGTGAAATCCTGATAAAAGGCGATACGGTTATGAAGGGTTATTATCGCGATAAAGAGCGCACCGATCAGGCTTTTACCGAAGACGGATACTTCAAAACCGGAGACTTGGGCATCCTGAAACGCAAAAACTATCTCTATATCAATGGCCGCTGTAAAAACGTGATCATTGGCCCCAACGGCGACAATATATACGCTGAAGAACTGGAAGCCAAGCTGAACGAACAGGAAAGTGTTCTGGAATCCTTGGTGTATGAATCTGGCAAAGCGATCATGGCCAGAGTTTTTCTGAATTATGGGATTTTGGATAAAAACCATGGAATCGGGAAAATGGGTGCCACCCATGCGGAAAAATTCATCGCCAAACATTTGGAAGATATCCGCAAACACGTGAATGCCAATGTCTCCAGCTTTTCCAAAATCCATAAACTGGTGGAACAGAAAGAGCCTTTCGAAAAAACGCCCACTCAAAAGATAAAACGTTTCTTGTATCAATAGCCGTATCTTTTCTACTCTTAAAAAAACTCTGCGTTCCAGCTTGATCTGCCTATGCAATACGCATGAACTGCGAATCCCATCCGTGTTTCATTAGTATTGTTATCGAACTTCGCTGGTGGAGGGTGGCTTGGTCTATTCAGCCAGTCTTGACATAAATTATGCATTGGAAATCTTAGCATTCTATAGAATTCAACACTGGAGATAAGCAATGGATAAGCACATAAAAGACTTAATGGCCTTTCTGGATGAAAGCGGCAGCCGCTACCAGGCAAGTGCGCAGATCAAACAACGCCTTGACAATGCAGGTTTTACGGAATTGTCAGAAACTGCCGCTTTCAAGCTGAAAAAAGGCGGTAAGTATTATCTCCAACGTCAAGGGACAGCCATCCTGGCTTTTGTTATCGGTTCCCAGCCCATGCACAAAGCCGGCTTCAATCTTGTCGCCAGCCATATCGACAGCCCTGCCTTTAAACTAAAACCCGCTACGTTTAAAAGCGACAAAGGCATCCTGAAATGCGGAGTGGAGGTGTATGGCGGCCCCATCATCAATACCTGGGTCGACCGTGAGCTAAGCCTGGCCGGCAAGCTGATCCTTAAAACAGAGAAAGGCTACAAAGCTGAACTAATTAACCTAAAAGAGCCGGTTGCAATCATTCCCAACGCTGCCATTCACCTGAATCGCAAGATAAATGAAGGTTTCGAGTATAACAAACAAACTCAGCTTCAGGCAATCCTCAGCGTGTCCGCTACTGGAGATAATCCGCTGTTTAGCTTTTTGGCCAGAAAACTGAAGGTAAAAGAAAATCAGATCTGCGAAAGCGATCTCTATCTCTATGATGCCGCTCCAGCCAGCCTGATCGGCTTGGAAAAAAACATGATTACAGCCCGGGGATTGGACAACCTGGCCATGACTCATGCCATCCTTAGTGCTCTGACAGTTGCCGAAAAACCGAAACAGACCTCAGTGGGTATCTTCTTCGACCATGAAGAAATCGGCAGCACTACTCCTCAGGGAGCGGATTCATCGCTTTTGGGCGAAGTGCTGGAACGCCTTTGCCTGTCTCAAAGCCTTTCCAGAGAGGATTTCTACCTGGCGCTCAGAAATAGCTTTTTGATCAGTGCAGATATGGCGCATGCGTATCATCCCTCTTATGCAGACAAGTATGAACCGGATTATTCCCCGATCATGAACCAAGGTCCGGTGATCAAGATCAACGCCAATCATCGCTATGCCAGCACGGCTGAAAGCACTATGCGCTTCATGCAGCTATGCGAAAAGGCATCCGTTCCTTGCCAGAGGTTCCTGATACGCAGCGACATGCCTTGCGGTAGCACGGTGGGGCCAATCGTGGCCGCAGCCCTTGGTCTGGAAACAGTTGATATCGGCAATCCCATCTGGGCGATGCATTCTATTCGTGAAACAGGTGGAACGAATGACCATCTATACCTGATTTCAGCACTACAAGAGTTCTATAAATAAGATATATCAAGGAGTTAACAAATGGCTATTTTTAAACCCTTTAGAGCGGTTCGTCCAGTTCCGGAAAGAGCAGCTTCAATCGCTTCCCTGCCCTACGACGTGATGGATTCCGATGAAGCCCGCATCGAAGTGAAAAAGCATCCCTTAAGCTTTATCCATGTGGAAAAGCCGGAAGTTGACCTGCCTTTGGGCACCGATCTCTACGATCCCTCTGTTTATGCCAAGGCCAGGGAAAACCTTTACAACTACATCAGCGAAGGCCATATGAAGCAGGATGCCAATCCCGCTTTCTATATCTACAAGCAGGTGATGGATGGCCGGGCTCAAATAGGTCTTGTCGGTTTGGCTTCCGTGGATGAATACATGAACGGAACCATCAAAAAGCACGAACTGACCAGAGCGGAAAAGGAAGCAGACCGCATCCGGCACGTTGATACCTGCGATGCGCATCCTTCACCTGTATTCTTCACCTATCGGCACCAGGAAAGCATCGACCAGGTGGTTAATCGGGTTATGACTGCCCAAGCTCCGGTTTATGACTTCGTAAGCGATGACGGAATCGGCCATGCCCTTTGGGTGATGGACGATCCTGCTGATTTGGCTGCAATTCAGGCTGCCTTTGCCAAGCTGCCATATCTCTATGTGGCGGATGGGCATCACCGTACTGCCAGCGCTGCCAAGGTCGGTCTGGTGCGCAGAGAGCAGTTTCCAAACTATACTGGCGAAGAGGAATTTAACTTCTTTATGACCGTTATCTTTCCCGACAATCAACTGAAGATTTTTGACTACAACCGGGCTGTAAAAGACCTGAATGGCAATAGCAAAGAGCAGTTCATGGAGAAGGTCGGCCAGAAATGGGAGATTACCACCGTTCCAGCAGGAGCCGATTATGCACCCAAGAAGCTGCATCAGGTCAGCATGTATCTGGATGGAGCCTGGTATCAGCTCAGTCCCAAGGCCGGAACCTGGGACGAAGCCAACGTAGTGGAAAACCTCGATGTCTCGATTCTGCAAAACAACTTATTACACCCAATCCTGGGAATCCAGGACCCCCGCACCGACAAGCGCATCGATTTCATCGGCGGTATTCGTGGTTTGGGAGAACTGGTAAAGCGGGTTGACAGCGGACGGGAAGCAGTGGCATTTGCCATGTTCCCCACCAGCATGGATGAGCTGATCGGGATTGCCGATGCTGGCGAGATCATGCCTCCAAAATCCACCTGGTTTGAGCCCAAGCTGCGAAGCGGGCTCTTTATTCACCTCTTGTCATGATCACTTATTACCTGATCAGTTTGGGCTGTGCCAAAAACCTGGTGGACAGTGAGCGTTTTCACAACATTTTGAGGAGTTATGGCTTCAAAGCAGCAGAAGATGAAGCACAGGCTGATCTCTATCTGGTGAATAGCTGCGCTTTTCTGTGCGAATCACTGGGAGAGCTGGACGACACCCTGTGTGAGATATTATCCATCAGTAAAGGCCGCAAGCGTAAAGTGATCGTTACGGGTTGCGTTATGAAGCGCGGTTTGGAGGAGTTTAAAGAGCTATTCCCGGAAGTAAACGCTTGGATCGGGTTGAAGGATTTTGCGGCTTTTGAGAAATATCTCTTGCGCTATGTATTACCCAAAGGAACCCTTAAGAAAACACTGGATTATCAGGAAAGAGTGCATTTGCAACAGGAGCAATTTGCCTACCTGCGCATCTCAGATGGCTGTGAGAACTTCTGCAGCTACTGCATGATTCCTTCGATCCGCGGTCCCCTGGTTTCACAGCCGATCGAAACCCTGGTAGAAGAAGCCAAGAAACTGCAAAAAACCGCTTTGGAACTGGTTGTTATAGCTCAGGATACCTGTATGTATGGCACCGACCTCTATGGTGAAAAGGCTTTACCAAAATTGCTGGGAGCTTTGCTGGAAAATACCTCGTTTCCCTGGATCAGGGTGATGTATATGCATCCCGATCATTTCGATACGGCCTGGCTGGAGCTTTGGAAAAAACATCCCCGGCTCTTGCCTTATTTCGAAATACCCGTGCAGCAGGTAAGCGAAACCATCATCAAAGCCATGAATCGCAAAAAGAGCTACACAGAGCTAAAAGAGCTGTTTCTAACGATAAAAAAAGAAATCCCGGAAGCAGTTTTCCGAACCACCTTCATGGTGGACTATCCGGGTGAAAAGCAAAAGGACAGAGACCTCATCAGAACCTTTGTGGAAGAAACCGGAATTTTGCAGGGCGGCGTGTTTGGCTATTCTCCCGAGAAAGAAGGCCCTGCATATAATCCTCCAGAAGACTTTGACTGGCAAAAGCGAGAAAAACTGGCCAATCAATTGGACAATTATCTGCAACAAAGACGGGAAGAAAAGATGCAGAGCTACGTGGGAACCGTGCAAACCGCCCTGATCGAAGGCTTCGACGCTGAGATGGAAGCTTTTTTGGGAAGGCTTTGGTTTCAAGCTCCGGAGATCGATGGCATTGTGTATATTGAATACGACCCTAAGCTCAGCACACCCTTGGTTCCCGTGGAGATTACCGATGCTCTGGGTTCTGAAGTTTGGGCTGTATGGAAAAAACAATAACTGGATATAGAAAATGAAAAGAATTTCCCTTACCGGAATCAAACCAACCGGCATCCCGCACATCGGAAACTATCTGGGTGCGATCAAACCGGCCCTAAAGCTATCTGAAAACTGCGAAGCGCGTTATTTTATAGCCGATTATCATGCCCTGAACAGCTGCAAAGACCCCAAAGAGATACGCAGTATGACCCTGGAGATTGCCGCGGCTTGGCTTGCTTCGGGGCTCGATCCGCAACAAACCTTGTTCTACCGACAGAGCGACGTTCCCGAAACCTTTGAGCTCCTCACCATCCTGCTGGCCTTCACTCCCAAAGGCCTGATGAACCGCGCGCATGCCTATAAAGCCATGCTGCAGAGCAATGCAGAAAGCGGAAAAGATCCCGATGACGGGGTGAACATGGGGTTATATACCTATCCGGTTCTGATGGCAGCGGATATCCTGCTGTTTGACACTGATTTCGTGCCCGTGGGTAACGACCAGTTTCAGCATGTGGAGATGGCTCAGGACATTGCCCAGAGCTTTAACTATGTGTATGGCTGCGAAGGTTTTAAGATACCTCAACCCCTGGCTCACGAGGACAGCAAGACCCTGGTTGGGCTG
>CAZGWB010000040.1:0-23379 GCA_964529335.1 uncultured Candidatus Cloacimonas sp. | reverse complement strand
TCTTGATAAGATGACAATATGTAGTGCTATCTAATTTGTCAAGAAATATTTACATCATTGTAATAGGGAACTTGCAGAGCAAACTACTACCTCCAACATCAAGCTTTCTCGCTGTTATGTGCAAAGGTCTTTATATATATACAATGTCCGTGGTCAATTGGTTCGCTCCTACCAGAAGACCCATACCGAGGCTGGAAACTACAATCTTGCTTTTGATGGTTTAGATTATCACGGCAGATCATTATCGAGTGGGATCTATTATTGTGTGATGCAAGCGGGCGATGTCACGTCCCGAAACAAAATGATTCTGATGAAATAGTATCAAATGACTATAGGATGTCTTAAAGTCTAGCATAAAATACTATCACCTGATGAATAAAAGATGAGCCTGATTCTGCTCTTTGTTTAGTGGTATAAACCAAAATACTATCAGACAAGGAGCAGATCATGGCTCAATAGAAAAGGAAGGAAGGTATAAGAACGAAGCGGTCAAGTTATTTCGCAATATTGTCCCTGGGTATTCAATAAAACTGGCAATAGGAAACCACATTTCTTCAGAAAAACTAGGCCACGAGTAGATTTCATTTGACATATTTTTGTGCTCTGTCTCAGATGTAAAAGTAATGATAAATGTCTTAATGACGAATTCTATTCTAAGGGGTAAGGAATGAGAAATGCCCTGACCATTGCCGCCTTATGGTTCCTCTGTTTATTATTGAATGCTGAAAGCGGATTGTCCTCCAAATTCGTCCTGGTTCAGGGTGGATTCTTTGCCATGGGGGTCGATCTATATCGAGTGGATGATTTCTTCATCGATAGATTTGAGGTTACCCAAGCTTCGTATGCAAAAATCATGGGTCAGTTGCCTGCCACTCATAACGGCTTTGGGCCTCTGTTTCCCGTGTATGGAGTCACCTGGTATAACGCTGTGGAATATTGCAACCGGCGCAGTATTGCCGAAAACCTGGATCCCTGCTACAGCATTGGCGGTTATGGAAGTGATCCCGAAGCTTGGCCATCCGGATGGGATTATTATGACAACCAGACAAGGATAACCTGCGATTGGTCGGCCGATGGATACCGGCTTCCCACCGAAGCTGAATGGAGCTTTGCCGCAAAGGGTGGAAACAAATCACATGATTATCTATACAGCGGCTCAAACCGCCTGGATTCAGTGGCCTGGTATGCCAAGAATTCCGATGCCCAGGCTCAACAGGTGGGCTTGAAACAAGCCAATGAACTGGGTTTATACGATATGAGCGGCAACGTTTGGGAATGGTGTTGGGATTACTTTAGCGACTTACCTGCAATGCCTCAAGCCGATCCCCACGGACCTGAATCCGGTTCCTGCAGAGTTACCAAAGGTGGTGGTTTTAATACACAAATGATTTATTGCCCGGTGGATTTTCACAATAACGGAGGTCATGCCGACCTGCTTCGCTACAATGTTGGTTTTCGGCTGGCGCGTTCAGCATGGTGAACCGGAAAATCAAATTCTGCCGGCAGCTAACTATGCGCTAACCGAAGCACAGGTCTTGCAGCTACCCCAGAACCAGGATTATTCCGATTTCAGTGAGATACCACGGTTTTGTTAGTTGCGTTGCATCCTTTTTTTATCTCACTATCCCAAGAACCCGTTTTTGCTTGACAAAGTGAGGCTGTTTTTGCTTTGGTTCGCCACAAATAGCATTAACCGGACAAGAGCTTATCTGTCCGTGGCAAGGAGTTTTTGATTATCATGAGCGATGACCGCCGTATCACAAGCCATCCGATATTACCCGTTCCGCAAACGGATGAGATCTGCTTTTACTGGAACGGGACCAAGCTGAAAGCCCACCGGGGAGAAATGATCTCCTCCGCTCTGATCGCCAATGGGATATCCGTATTTGGACATCATCACAAGGATGGCGGAGCACAGGGTATCTTTTGCGCCAATGGGCAATGCGCCAAGTGTAGCGTGGTTGCCAATGGCGTTCCCGTAAAATCCTGCATGACTGAAGTAAACGAATATATGATCGTGCAAAGCGTGGAAGGGCTGCCCACCCTGCCGGAAGACGACAAGCCCCGCGAATTTGAGCCGATCGAACATGTGGAAACCGAAGTTCTGATCATCGGAGGTGGCCCTTCGGGACTTTCAGCCGCCATCGAACTGGGCAAAAAGAACATAAAAACCCTGATGATCGACGATAAAAACGCTTTGGGCGGCAAACTTGTATTGCAAACCCATAAGTTCTTCGGTTCACAGGAAGACAGCCGGGCCGGAACCAGGGGACACGAAATCGGGAAAATCCTGGCCAACGAAGTAATGACTTATGACAGCATTACGATCTGGCTGAATAGCACAGCAGTTTTTGTATTCAGCGACAAAAAAGTTGGTATCCTGAAAGATGGAGTTTATAAGATAGTTCATCCCAAACGGATTCTGAACGCTGCTGGAGCCAGGGAGAAATTCCTGCGTTTTCCAGGCAACAACCTGGCCCGCATCTATGGAGCCGGAGCCTTTCAAACCCTGGTGAACCGTGATCTGGTGCGCCCCACCGAAAGGCTGTTTATCATCGGCGGCGGAAACGTTGGCCTGATCGCCGGTTATCACGCTCTGCAAGCGGGCATAGAAGTGGTTGGTCTGGCTGAAGCCATGCCCCAATGCGGCGGTTATAAAGTTCATGCCGACAAACTGATGCGCTTGGGCGTTCCCATCTACACCTCACATTCGATCCTCTGCGCCAACGGCAAAGAGACGGTAAAATCCATAACAATAACCGCAATAGATACCAGTTTTCAAGCCATACCTGGCACGGAAAAGACCTTTGAATGCGACACCATATTGATAGCCGTAGGGCTTGATCCCCTAAGCGAATTTACCATCGAAGCCGAAGCTGCGGGAATCCCGGTTGATTCTGCCGGAGACGCCTTGGAAATCGCCGAAGCCAGTTCCGCCATGTTCAACGGCAAAATCGCCGGACTGAAAATAGCTTCTGAACTGAGCGGACAAAAAGACAGCCCCATCCCCAGTGAATGGTTTGCCAAAGCGGATGAACTGAAAGCCCATCCCGGCAAGATAATCGGATATCAGAACTGTGATAAGGAAGAAGGAGTATTCCCCATCATCCATTGCCTGCAAGAGATTCCCTGTAATCCCTGCACCACGGTTTGCCCCACCAATAGCATTCACACGATGGATGGCAGTCTGATGGCGGTTCCGGTTTACGATGGTTCCTGCATCGGCTGCGGAAAGTGCCTGTTGATTTGTCCCGGTTTGGCAATCACTTTGGTTGACTACCGAATGGATGCAGCCAATCCCACTGTGAGCGTGGTTTACGAAGTGATGAACCAGACTGTGAAAGTGGGCGACAAAATGATGCTTACCGACATTGACGCCAACGAATTGGGTAGCTACGAAGTAATCGGCCTGCAAGATTATCCGAAGCAGCATTGCCAGATAGTCAAGTTTGCCGTGCCCAAAGCCATAGCCAAGCAGATCGCCGGATTCAGGATACAAGATTTAAGGGTCTCTGCTCCCCTTACCGAGCCTATTGTTCCGGAAAGATTGGCGGATGATGCGATGATCTGCCTCTGCGAAAGGGTTAGCGTTGGCCAGGTGCGTTCTTTGATCCGCAAAGGCATCAGCGATCTGAACCAGATTAAAGCCATTACCCGTGCCGGAATGGGACCCTGTGGAGCCAAAACCTGCGAAGTGATGATCAAAAGCCTGCTGCGCGAAGAAGGCATTCCAACCACAGACGTAGTTCCTAATACTAAGCGACCTCTGTTTATCGAAATCCCCCTGGACAAATTCCCCGATGGGAGTGTGAAATGAATACAAACTATGACGTTATCGTAATCGGTGCCGGTTCAATAGGCCAGCCTGCAGCACTTTATCTGGCAGAAGCAGGCTTTAAAGTTCTGGTGCTCGAACCTGAACACGGACCCGGACAGGCTAACAACAAAAAAGCGATTGGCGGGGTGCGTGCCACTCATTCGGACTTTGGCAAAATCAGCGTTTGTCTGCGCTCGATCGAGATCTTTAAAAACTGGGAAGCTGAGCGTGGTGATGATATCGGTTGGCTTTCCAATGGTTACAGCTATCCGGCTTACAACGAAAAAGACGCCGAAATCCTGCAGAACCTGATGCAGGTGCAGCACAGCTTTGGCCTGAACATAAAATGGCTGAGTCCCGATGAGTATAATGAGGTAGTCCCTGGCATCCTGATGGAAGGACTATTGGGATCCACCTTCAGCCCTGAGGACGGTTCCTGTTCTCCACTCTTGGTTACATCTTCCTACTATGCTCATGCCCTGAAAGCCGGAGTGGAATATCGCTTTGGTGAGAAAGTAAACGGTTTTGAGCTGCAAGACGGCAAGATTACCAGCGTAAAAACGAACAAAGGAAGCTATAGCAGCGCTTTAGTGGTTAATGCAGCAGGCAACTACGCAAGAGACATAGGTGTTTTAGCCGGTCTTGAACTGCCCGTCTTTCCAGATAACCACGAAGCCGGGATCACTGAGCCAGTGGCCAGATTCTTTGAACCGATGGTGATCGATATGCGCAAAGCTCCTGGCAGCGCTAACTTCTATTTCTATCAGAACATTGAAGGGCAGGTGGTTTTCTGCATTACACCCGATCCGGCAATTTTAGGGATCGATAATCGCTCCACCTCAGAGTTTCTGCCCATGTGCAGTAAGCGCATGTTGCATATCTATCCACGACTGCGCAACCTCAAAGTTCGCAGAACTTGGCGCGGACAATACCCCATGACCCCGGACGGATTTCCCATCGTGGGGATTATGAAGGAAGTGCCAAATATGGTGCAAGCCGTGGGCATGTGTGGCCAGGGCTTTATGCTTGGCCCGGGAATGGGAGAACTGATCACCCGGATCTGTCAGGACAGGCTTTCAGCCGATGACCTGCGGGTGCTGAAAAGCTTTGATCCCTATAGGCAGTTTACCGGACAGGAAGCCTTTAAATAGAGTTATCAAGTGGGAGCGTCTTGAGTGGCGCTCCCAAGGTTTTGCATTTGATACTATTTGAGCACCATCATTTTTCTGGTCATAGTTTTTCCTGAGGCAACTAACCTATAGAAATATACACCACTGGAAACGCCACGACCTGATTGGTCAGTACCATCCCATACGATCTTATGAGATCCTGAGATTTTACACCCTTTAAACAATGTCCTAACCTTTTGTCCCTTGATATTGTAAATCACTAAATGAATATCTCCAGGTTCTGGCAGGTTAAATTCAATCGTTGTAAACGGATTACATGGGTTAGGGTAGTTTTTAGTAGTAAAACCTTCTGACACATTAGGTGACTGCTGATTGATTTCAGTTGTGGCAGAGAGAGGGTTATTAATAAGATAATTACGACTATTAAGGTAAGCGGAAATAGAGGATGGTTTCAACCACTTCAATTCCCCTGTATACGAGCTTTTATCAGAGTTCTGCGCCATAAGCAGGTAAGCATAACCGGCGTCAATAACTGCAAATATTGAATCAGGTAAACTTGGAGGATTGAGTATCATATCTTCAAAGAATTGAATCGCTTCTGGATACTCTTCAGCTTTCATTTTACAAAAATTTGCCAGGTAATCTGATATTTTTGTCAATATCGGATCATTGCGGAGGGTAGGATATGTAGTATAATAAAGTTCCAGCGCTTCATAGTTTTGGTTATATTTCTCGACCAATATCAACAGCTCTTTGGTTGCATCAATACAGGTTTTTGTTTCCGGATATAACTCTATTATTAGTTTCAACTTTTGCTCTGCAACTATGTAGTCCAAGTTTTCAGCAGCAGTCATAGCTTCCTCGAATAAAATAACTGCTGCATCCTCAAATTCTTGTAACGGTATTCCTGGCTCCCAAATCGGCAAAAACGTAAATACAGACTCAGGAGATAGATCTCTGGAAGGTTCAAAATCGTTCGACCAATTATTATTTGAGATATTTATGCCACCAGAAGTACCCCAATAAGTGTCCCACATTCTCAAATACGGCTTATCATGGTTCGAGCTATACAACTGGTTGTAATACATTGAGGTGGGGATAGAATTTGATTGCATTAGAATCTCTTCTCGCTGGTTCTCGCAAACAACCTGTATTGGTTGATTTGTTTCTCCGATTAAACTCCAGCTCGAGAAATGCCGGACATCAATACCATAACCACCGCGATCATCCCCATACCCTGAATTGCTGCTATTATACATGATAGTATTGTGTCCAATTATGTCTGCATCCGTATGATATGTGTAACACCGGGATGCCATTTACTCATCAAATCAGGGTGTTGAGTCCAGAATCCCTGGGGATCAAATATCATTGATGTGGTGCCCTCTCCTTTTGAATAATCCCATGCCTTGAATGTATTATCATACCCTTGAGTATGATGCCAAAGAGATGAATGCCCATGAACAGCCCAATGATATGGGAAAGGTCTATATAAGTCATCAACCACTGTATAATTGAATGGACCCCAATACGTTTCCCATAGATCAGTAATAAAATCACACCAGACCCAATTCCCATGAATATTTATATCTTGCAACCTTTCGTTAATTCTCCAATTTCTCTTATCATCGTTATCATCATAAATTTGCCATATTGTATCTTCTAAATGATCAACATCTTCAGTACAAAGGTATTCACCAGGTGTCATTTCAACTGAAGGTTTACAGATGTACTCTGTATATAGGCTAATATCTTTAGCCGCGTTCTGGTATTGGGGTAGTTCTTCCTCAACAACAGGGGTATAAGCTGGATCAAAATAAAGCAACAAGATGTTTTTTAATCTCTGTGAAGAAGTGAAATCTATTAATTGAAAGTTGTTTGCATGGTTAACAACATTTAATGAATCAATTGCAGAGATACCAGTAACAACTAATCCATTTTCTAATCGTGGACTTACATTACTACAAAACTTGATAGCTATGCAGTCAGAATCGTCCATCGCGTTTTGTGCATGGATATACATAAAGAAAATCATGCCAATTAAAGATACCAGAATGTGATTTGTTTTCATTGTAATGTCTCCTTCATTTATTTCAGAAGTAAAAATTTCTTAGGTTTTGTATTTACATTATCTTGCAGCTTGATTATGTATAAACCTGTTGAAACCTTACGCCCATCGCGTGTAAGCAAGTTCCAGGTAATCTGACCAGACCTATCCGTCAACAATGTGCGTACTTTTTGCCCTCTCATATTGAAGATATCCAATACCATCGGTTGTTTCGCTTGGGACGATATTGTGATAAGCTGACCTGAGCACACTGGATTGGGGAATACCTGCAGTTCTATAGTTGCTGTTTCTTGTGCTTCATCAATATTTGGCGATGATTCACATACAGAATACGAGTAGATTTTATTTGTACCCACAAGATATAGGGTATTGTGGTTAGCAAATGATGTCCGAAGATTGAATTGATTATTGACAGAAAAGTAAAACTCATGTACTATGGGAAAATCAAGAGTCCATAAGGCCAGGATCGACATGGTATCGGGAGTTTGGATTGTCATAGCTGTTATGTTATCAGATATTGACACAATACTTGGATAGTGGTTCCCAAAAGCGTAAGAATAGATATGATCTGGATGCAGTTCAAGGGGGCTTTGATTGCAAAATAGGTTCATTGAAGACGCTCCAAATGGGTCATGACTATATAAGCGCAAGATTCTATCATCGCTGTAAGGGTATATGTTCAACATCCAATCATCGGTTGGGTTCGGACTTGTGAAATAGTAATAGTGAAGAGAATCAGGTGTAACAAGGGAGCACTCAAGCCAAGAGTCAGCCAAGGCAATTTGGGGACAAGCTATATACCACACTCCATGAACTTTAAAGGGTGCCATTCCGGTGTCCTTCCTAAAAAAACTCATAAGTAAATCTGGATCTGTGCTGCTTTGTGTAGAAATATAGCCGCCTTGTGAGTTGAATAAAGCCCAAGTCTCTGGTGGGCCTCCTAGCCCAACTGTACTGTCCTTACAATAGAGAAAATGACTGTCAGGCAATGCAATGACCACTGGATCTTGCCCTGGAGAGCATTGGTAAGCCTCTCCCTGAAGAAGAGTTAGGCAGGTGTTATTAATAAAGTTGTAATAAACCAGACTATTGGTTAAGGCAATTGTAATCGCATCCTCAGCTACTATGCCAGTCATTATTGCTAAATTGAAGAATTGGTCGAAAGAATCACTCGAGAATAATCTACTAGTGAGTAAGTACTGGTTAAGCATAATAATTGATATTCCCGAAGACAGCTTGTGAACAAGATAGAACCTGTTGAATATCCATTCCCAATACATATCGTATGTGGTTAAGCCTTCCAGTCCGGATACCGTACCGAGATCTACCTGCGCTGTAATTTCGTTTGTTTGGGCAAGAAATTGAAACCCATAGAATTGGATTGAGGCTGCTCCATAGTTCACTTTGTAAAACTGCAGGTCGCCATTATCAAGCTGCACCACATAGTCGTATTCATAAGGGATAGCCACAGAATCAATTGCCGTAACTTCAAGGTGAGGTTCCAGGGCGAAGATCGCATTAACGATCGTCTATAAGAATGCAATGAATAAAACAATTTTTTTCATCGTCTTTCGCAAGCTCCTTGCAGAAATTGACTAAGTGTTGAACTATAATACTAGCTTGGAAGGTCGTAATTCCATAACCATCGTCCCAGTTGTTCCAGTGCTAAGATCATGTATTTTTGCTTACAAAACCTTGTCAAGCAAATTCTGCAAATCTATGAGGAGAGTTATGTGCCGAAATGAAAAAAACATCCCTTCGGTTTGATGCTTTCGTTCTCTCTGCTACACAATACGATACTTGCTTTCAGCCAGATAGGTGCTTTAATTGCGTTAGCAATGTGCATGAAACACGGATGGCATACGCATTTCATCCGTATTGAATTCGTATTGCAAGGTGGGAAGTTTTTTCGGGGTTCCCTGCCAAGATTCTGGTTGACTAAAAAGCTTGGTTTTTTGCTATGTGGAATAAAAGAAAAATAAAACCTGGAGGAAAAAATGAAAAACGCCGTGGTAGTATGCGCAAAGCGCAGTCCCATCGGTAATTTCGGAGGGGCTTTCAAGGATGTTTCGGCTTTGCAATTGGGTGTAAACACCCTGAAGGCCATGTTTGCGGAAACCGGATTGAAGCCGGAATATGTTAACGAAGTGATCATCGGTAACGTTTGCGGTGCGGGTTACGGACAGAATATCTCGCGTCAGATCTCGATTCACAGCGGGATTCCGGACAGCGTTCCCGCCTACACTGTTAATAAAGTCTGTGGCTCAGGTATGAAAGCAGTTAGCCTGGCAGCTTTAATGATCGCAGCCGGGGAAGCTGACATTGTGGTGGCCGGTGGAGTGGAAAACATGAGCCAGATCCCTTATGCCCTGATGGATGAACGCTGGGGAGCCCGCATGGGCAACAAAAGCGTGGTCGATCTGATGATCAGAGACGGCCTTAGCGACATTTTCAACGATTATCACATGGGCATCACCGCTGAAAATCTGGCGGAAAAACACGGTTTGACCAGAGCCGAACAAGACAGCTTTGCCGCAGCCAGTCAGAACAAAACCGAAGCCGCCCAGGCAAACAACCGCTTTAAGGATGAGATCGTTCCCTTCGCCATTCCCCAAAAGAAAGGCGATCCCTTGATTATCGACAAGGACGAAATGCCCCGGGCTGGCGTTACTGCAGACAGCCTTGCCAAGCTACGTCCTGCCTTCAAAGGCGATGGCACGGTTACCGCAGCAAACTCCAGCGGAATAAACGACGGAGCTGCCTTCTTGATTTTGATGAGCGAGGCCAAAGCCAAAGAGCTGGGGCTCACCCCGCTGGCAACCTTTGTCCAAAGCGCTTCTGCCGGAGTTGATCCCGCCATCATGGGCTATGGACCGGTTCCCGCAATCAAAAAAGTGCTGGAGAAAAGCGGCTGGAACCTGGGGGAAATAGAGCTTGCAGAGCTGAACGAAGCCTTTGCCGCCCAATCTTTGGCCGTCCTGAAAGGCCTGGAAGAGGAAGGGATCGGCAAGCTGAATCCCGAGATCGTAAACGTGAATGGCGGCGCCATAGCTTTGGGACACCCGATCGGAGCCAGCGGCGCCAGAATAATCGTAACCCTGCTGCATGAGATGCAAAAACGTGATGTCCACAAAGGCCTGGCGGCACTTTGCATTGGTGGCGGAATGGGAATCGCCTCCCTCTGGCAGAGATAAAATCTAATTAGTTACACGGATTTCACGGATTAAACGGATTGACACGGATCAAGATGAAAAGCAATATTGTGTTTTACTGCAGATACATACAAGCCGTTCGTCAAACCTTTATCGAGAAAATGAGTAGTTATCTGATTACCCGTTTAATCAGAAGAATCCGCGTTAATCCGTTTAATCCGTGAAATCCGTGTGACCATTAAAGGAGTATACCATGGCAGATAAATTGAAACTCGACAGAAGCATGGCGCTTTTTGCAGAAGCGCAAACCCTTATCCCCGGCGGCGTAGCCGGAATCAGACGTCCCTACAACTTCGTTGTGGGTGAATACCCCATCTATTTTGACAGTGGCAAAGGCGGCAGGGTAACAGACGTGGACGGCAACGAATATATCGATTACCTTTGTGCGTATGGACCCATCATTATCGGTTACCGTGAAGACGAGATAGACAATGCAGTCTTTGAACAGGTTCGTAGCAAAGGCTTTTGCTTTTCGCTTACCCAGGAGATTCAGAGCACTCTGGTAAAGAAGCTGCGTGAGCTGATTCCCAGTTGCGAGATGGCGGCTTTGGTAAAAACCGGCAGTGACGCCACGACCATAGCGATCAGAGTCGCCCGTGCCTACACAGGCAAAACCAAGATTGCCCGTTGCGGCTATCATGGCTGGCACGACTGGTGCGTGGAAGTGAAAGGCGGAATCCCGGAAAAACTCTATGAAGACATCCTGGAATTCCACTACAATGACCTGGATGAACTGGAAGCCATTCTGAAAGCCAATAAAGACGATATGGCAGGTATCATCGTAACCCCTGTGGGTCATCCTTTGGCTGCAGACGTGCAAATGCCCAAGCCGGGATACCTGGAAGGGGTGAGAGCCCTTGCTGACAAATATAATGCAGTATTGATATTCGACGAAATACGCAGCGGATTCAGATGTAGCCTGGGCGGTGCTCAAAAGCACTTTGGTGTAACCCCCGACCTAACCACAGTAGGCAAAGCCATGGCAAATGGCTATGCCATCGCAGCTCTGGTCGGCAAGGAAGAATATATGAAGGTTATGGCCGACAAGGTATTCCTTTCCTCCACCTTCTTCCCGAATAGCGACAGCATCGTAGCAGCATTGAAGACCATTGAAATCCTGGAAAGGGACAAGGTTCTGGATGTAATCGCCGCAAAAGGACATAAGTTAGCCAAAGACGTGGAGAAAGCAGTGGAAGATTCCGGCATACCGGCAGCTTTCAGTGGAGCGCCCTGGATGCCCTTCATCACCTTCCCCAAAGACGAAACAGGGCTCTATAAGAAGCTGAGAACCGAATTTTACACTCAGCTGATCCGCCGTAAGGTATTCCTGCAGCCCTATCATCATGGCTACATCTGCTATCGCCATACCGATGCAGACCTGGCCTACACGGTTGGAGCTATCGAAGAATCGCTGGCCTGCCTGAAGCCGATGCTATAGAAGTCATGGCAAAATATATATTTGTGATGGGTGGCGTGCTCTCCTCTTTGGGAAAGGGCATCGCCACCGCCTCGATTGGTTTGTTGCTAAAGGAAATGGGCTACAGGGTTGTGCTGCAGAAATTTGATCCTTACTTGAATGTGGATCCTGGAACCATGAGTCCCTATCAGCATGGTGAGGTTTTCGTTACCGACGACGGAGCTGAGACCGACCTCGATCTTGGACACTACGAACGCTTTGTGGATGAAGCCCTTAGCAAATTCAGCAGCAGCAGCGCTGGGCAGATATATGAAACCGTTATCCAAAACGAACGCAAGGGAGTTTACCTGGGTAAAACCGTACAGGTTATCCCGCATGTGACCAACGAGATCAAAAGCCGCATCCAGCGTTTGGCAAATGATTATGACATAGTAATTACCGAAATCGGCGGAACTATCGGCGACATCGAAAGCTTGCCTTTTCTGGAAGCAGTCCGTCAGCTTCGGCTTGATCTTGGCTATGAGAACACCCTTTATGTGCTGCTGACTTACGTGCCATATATAAAAGCGGCGGGTGAACTGAAAACCAAGCCCTCGCAGCATAGTGCGTATAAACTACGTGAGATAGGTATCCAGCCAGACATCTTGCTGTGCCGCAGCGAAAAAGCCTTCGATGAAGAGATCTTCAGCAAGATTGCCCTGTTCACAAATGTCCCCCGGGATCACGTGATAAATGCCATAGATATGAAATGTGTTTACGAAATCCCACTCAACTTCCAAAAATCAGGTTTACCGGAGATAGTTTGCGATCATTTTAAGCTGAAGAAAAAAACTATCCGGATGGAAGCTTGGCACCAGTTTCTACAAAACCGGGAAGCAGCGACAGAAACCGTAACCATAGCCATCTGCGGAAAATACGTTAAACACCAGGATGCCTATAAAAGCGTGGAAGAAGCCCTGGGACATGCTGCTGCTGCGATCAAGAAAAAGCTGAAGATAAAGTGGATCGATAGTGAGCGCAGCTTCAAGGATGCAGATCTGGACAAAGAACTGGCCGGAGTAGGCGGAGTGCTGATCCCAGGAGGTTTTGGGGTTCGTGGCATAGAAGGCAAGATTTCCATAGCCAGATATGCCAGAGAGCACAAAATGCCCTATCTTGGTTTGTGCCTGGGACTCCATGTAATGGTAATAGAGTGTGCCCGCAATCTCTGCAAGCTTGGGGGAGCGCATAGCACAGAGTTTGACGAATTATCTCCGCATCCCGTGATCCACCTGATGGAAGATCAGATGTATATCGATATGATTGGCGGTTCGATGCGCCTGGGAGCTTACAAATGCCTCCTAAGCGAAGGCAGTAAAGCTCATCAGGCTTATCAAAACACGCAGATCAGCGAGCGCCACAGACACCGCTATGAGTTCAACAACAGCTACCGAGAAACCCTTATGCAAGCTGGACTAAAGATTAGCGGATTATCTCCTGACGGCTTGTTGGTGGAAGTTGTGGAGTATCCTGAACTGCCGTTTTTCTTGAGCGTTCAGTTCCATCCAGAGTTTAAAAGCCGTCCCAATAAGCCACACCCCTTATTCGTTGATTTTGTAAGCCATTCTTCAAATAGCATATAGTTAACCTTAGCAGCACAAGCCAAGCCAAGCTGTTGATTGATGTCAACAACTGGTATGGAAGTGCGCAGAAAAATGATTGCCAGAATTTTAGCTGCAGATTAACTTGCATATTGCAATACGAAACATTACTAACTAACCTATAATACAAAGTGTTCGAACGACATAGACACATTCGTTACAAGGGAAGACGATGATTTTTGCTAAAGAATTACGGCTGCCAGGCAGTTTTGCGGTGCTGGGGTTGTTGATTATTCTGGCTTTTTTTGGTTGCCAGAATGAACCTGATGCATGGCATGGCAGATCTGGCGTAGCCAATTTGGCAGCAGAGCCTTCCGATTCTCTGTTTAAAATCAGATACTTACCACAGTGGACTCATCAGGCTCAGTTTGCCGGCGTTTACATGGCCGAGAAAATGGGGTTTTACCGAAGTTATGGACTGGATGTCCAAATCCTGCCAGGGGGTGCCGACGCCCCTTCGTATGATAACCTCCAAAGTGGGAAGACGGATATTACCCAGCTTTTCTTGATAACGGCTATTACTCGTGACGCTGAAAACCAAAACTTGGTAAACTTGGCGCAAATCTCCCAAAAATCAGCCCTGATGCTCGTTGCGAAAAAAAACCGGGGTATCAAATCAGCCAAGGACATGATTGGTCGCAGCTTGGGACTGTGGCGCTCAGATTTTCGTGATCTCTCACTTATTTACCTGAAAAAGAACAAGATAAATATGGATATCGTGAATGTGGATTTTACCATCAACCTGTTCCTGAACAATGCGATAGACATGATAAACGTAATGCGCTACAATGAATATCACCGGATTCTTCAGGCTGGCATAGACCCTGACGAACTTTTTACCATCAGTTTCAGCGATGCGGGCTTGAATATAATCGAGGACGGGCTATACTGCACCCGTGATTATTACAATCGTTATCCTGAGCAGTGCAAGCGCTTCGCTGAGGCAACCTTGGACGGTTGGGTGTATGCTATCAATCACCAGGAAGAAACTATCGAAACCGTTCTGAATATCATGCGCCGGCATCATATTCCGGCCAATAAACCTCATCAAGCCTGGATGCTGCAGGACATGCGCAATGTTTTTATGGCGCGTCCCAGCGAGATTGGGATACTCCGCAAATCAGACTTCGAGCTGGTAAAAAACCTCCTGATTCAGCAGGATAATCCCGTAACTCCTCAAAGCTACGAGAGCTTCTATCCCAATGCCCGCTAAACACGAAGACCGCACAATTGCCTTTCAGATAATCACCTTTATCTTTGTTTTTTTGTTCATCATCTTTTCCGTATATGTCGGCACTACGCGCTTGCTTTTTTCTCGAATCATGACCGACAACGCCCAGGAATCGGTTGGCCATCTGGCACATGAAACGATCAACTTAATCGATGGCCGCTTTGCGAAAGTAGAAGCTCTGAGCAAGGCTATACTAGATTTGCGCCGGATGAAATCCCTTTCGCAGGACGACCTGAACCGTTTCATGCATTCTCTGATCTACGAACATCACGAGTTGGAAAGCATCACACTGGCTTTCGATCCCACCCTTGAGGGTTTGCCAGGCGCAAAAACTGTTTATTACGAAAATAACAAAGAAATGGTGCAGTCCTATCCCAATACCGATTACCAATTTCTGGATTGGTTCCAGATACCTTTTTTACTACAAAAGAAATTCTGGACAGAACCCTGGTTTGATTCTAATGCCACTCAACAAGTTCTGGTTTCATTCTGTCAGCCAATTTTTGAAGACGGCAAATGCATTGGAGTGATCAGACTGGATACCAAACTGGTTGACCTACAAAACATCGTAACGCCCCTCAAGCTGAAGCGCAGCGGTTTTGCTTTTCTTATCTCGAATCTGGGCACCATAATCACACATCCGGCCGATTCTCTGGTAATGGACGAAAGCATCTTCAGTCTCGCCGAGGAAACCGGCGACAAGCAGCTTCGCGAGTTGGGGCAGGCAATGATTAATGGCGAAGTGGGGTTTGTCCGAACTCAGGCCAAAAGCTTCTTTGGCGATAGTTGGGTGTATCACTCACCGCTTTACAGCAACAACTGGTCTTTGGGAATCGTGATCGCCAACAACGACGTGATGCGCGATTTGAATTTGCTGCTGATCATCCAATTACTGATCTCGGTAATCGCGTTTTTAACCATCTCAATCATAGTTTATTACCGCACTCTCAGCGTATCCAAACCGCTGAGAGTTTTCACCGAGGTTGCCGAAAAGATTGGTCAGGGAAACTTCGATGCGGAGTTACCGGATATTGGCAAGTCATACGAAATAGACCGATTAACCCAATCATTTGCAGTTATGCAGAACTCCCTGAAAGATTATATCCGAAACCTGCAAATAACCAGTGCCGAGAAGAACCGCATCATAGCAGAAGTGCGCATCGCCTCTGAGATTCAGCGCAAACTTATCCCAAGAAACGAGAAACATCCGGATATTCCGGCCGAGATCAGAATTCATGGCATTCTGGAACCAGCCAGCGAGATCGGCGGAGACCTTTTCGACTATTTCCCCATCGATGAACGCTATTTCTGTTTTGGGATTGCCGATGTGGCTGGAAAAGGAATTGCGGCGGCCATGACCATGAGCATGGTTTCCACCTTTCTGAGGACTATCTCAAAGTATCACCTTAGCACAAACGAGATTCTGGAACAGCTGAATAACTTCCTGGTTCGCAATAATATCGAAGCGAATTTTGTAACCATCCTGCTGGGTATCATCGATCTCGAAGAAGACATTCTGGAGTTTTCCAATGCAGGCCATGTGCCGCTATTTGTCCGCAAGATAAACAGAAGCTGCCATAAGTATGCCGAAACCCATTCCACACCTGTAGGTATGTTCGAAAACCTGAAGATCGGTAGCGAGACCATAAAGCTGGATATGGGAGATGAACTGATCGTCTTCACCGACGGCATAACAGAAGCCATGAACGAAAATGAGGAGTTTCTTACCGTGGCCGGACTGGAAAGCATTATCTGTGAGCTGGGAACCCCAAATCCCGAGATTACCGCAAATACGATTTTGGACAAAGTCCATGATTTCTGCCGTAATTCCGGTGAAAAAGATGATATTACGATCCTGACCCTGGACTACAAACACCCAAAACGGAACCGCTGAATCTACATCTTTTTATTCTGAACAGAATCTAACTGCTAAGCAATAAGTTGCTCTTACATCTAGATGACTGAGCCACCTGTCCCAAGCCAGTTCCTAGCCGATAAGTATTGTGTATGATAAAATACCCAATTAAATGAAGAAGATACTTTCAACCCTTGTTTCTAAGCCCTGATAGTCCTGATTCCTCCATAATTCTGCTCACAGCCATGGCCACAGGCACCAAGCCTTCCTCTACCTCTCTGGTAAGTTCCTTCAGTTTTTCTCTGATGCCTTCTCTGGCATAAAAGGTATGCAAAACCGATTCTGCAATCAGGCTTTCGAACCAGCGGCTGTTCTGTTCTCTTCTGCGTCCTGCCAGTATCCCTTCCCGATCCGTAAACTGACGGAACTGAACAATCTGTTCCCAGATTTCGGGAATGCCGGTTTTATTTATGGCAGAGCAGGTTAGGGCTTTGGTGTGCCAGCCGTTGGTTGCCTTGCGAATATAATGCAGGGCGTTGTTGTATTCTCTGGCAGCCAGTTGAGCCGCTTGCACATTTTCACCATCGGCCTTGTTTACCACGATCAGATCGGCCAGTTCGATGATGCCCTTTTTTATTCCCTGCAGTTCGTCTCCTGCTCCGGCAATTTGCATCAACAGAAAGAAATCCACCATGCTGCGCACCGTGGTTTCGCTTTGTCCCACGCCCACGGTTTCGATCAGGATAACGTCGTATCCTGCCGCTTCGCAAAGGACTATGCTTTCCCTAGTTTTACGGGCAACCCCGCCCAAAATGCCAGCGCTGGGAGAAGGCCGGATAAAGCTTTTGGGATGGCGGGAAAGCTCTTCCATTCTGGTTTTATCGCCCAATATGCTGCCCTTGCTGATTGTGGAACTGGGGTCTATGGCCAAAACGGCCACCTGGTGGCCTTGCTCGATCAACCAGAGACCAAAGCTTTCAATAAAGGTGCTCTTCCCCGCTCCTGGAACACCCGTAATGCCGATCCTGATTGATTTTCCCGAATGGGGCAAGAGCCTTTTGATCAGCTCTTGCCCGGTTTCGAAATGTTTGGGAGCATTACTCTCAATCAGGGTTATGGCTTTGGACAAAAGGGTTCGGTTGTTGGCCAGAACCCCCTTGTGCAAAGCATCTATATCGTAGCGGCGCGCTTGATGAGCCTTTGCGGCTTGCGAAACTGAAGCGTATCCGCCTGATCCGCCAGATACGATATGGCTGGCAAATTCACTACCACTGTTTTCCGGAGCCCATTCAGGCTTGCGTTTGTCGTTCATCAAAGGCTTAGAAGTTTTTCCAGAATCAAGGTAGCGGCTTCCGGCAGCTTGGTTCCCGGCCCAAAGATGGCAGCGGCTCCATGCTGATAGAGGTAATCGTAGTCCTGGGCAGGAATAACTCCGCCCACCACCACCATGATATCTTCACGGCCTTGCTTGCTGAGCTCTTCCATCAATTGGGGTAATAGGGTTTTGTGTCCGGCCGCCAGAGAGCTCATACCGATTATGTGCACATCGTTTTCCACGGCTTGACGGGCAGTTTCTTCCGGAGTTTGGAAAAGCGGCCCCATATCCACGTCAAAACCCATGTCGGCATAGGCTGTGGCCACTACTTTCGCACCACGGTCATGACCATCCTGACCCATTTTGGCGATCAGGATCCGCGGTCTGCGACCTTCCTGTTCGGCGAATTTATCGGCTAAGGCCCTTACTTTTTCTATTTCGTCCATTGCGGCATACTCACTGCTGTAAACGTTGCTGATTAGTCTGATCGTGGCCTGATGCCGACCAAAAACCTGCTCCATGGCATCGGAAATCTCTCCCAGGGAAGCACGTTTACGGGCTGCATCGATGGCCAGTTCCAGAAGGTTTCCCTCACCACTTGCGGCGCACTTGGTTATTGCCGCCAAGCTGGCTTTCACCTCTTCATCCTTGCGCTGACTGCGCAGTTTATGCAAACGGGCAATTTGAGCTTCCCGCACTGCGCTGTTGTCCACTTCCAGGATATCCATGGCCACTTCGGTTTCAGGACGGTATTTATTCACACCCACGATGATGTCGGCCCCGGAATCGATCTTGGCCTGACGTCTGGCCGCAGCTTCTTCGATGCGCATTTTGGGAAGCCCGGTTTCGATCGCTTTGGCCATTCCACCCAGTTTTTCCACTTCCATGATGTGTCCCCAAGCCTTTTGCATCAATGCATCGGTAAGGGATTCCACATAATAAGAACCGGCCCAGGGATCGATTACTTTACACACATTGGTTTCGTGTTGCAGGTAAAGCTGGGTGTTTCTGGCAATACGGGCACTGAAATCGGTAGGCAAGGCAATGGCTTCATCCAGTGAGTTCGTATGCAGGCTTTGGGTATGCCCCATGGTGGCAGCCAGGGCTTCGATGCAGGTTCTGGTGATATTGTTGTAAGGATCCTGCTCCGTAAGGCTCCAACCGCTGGTTTGGCTATGGGTTCTGAGTGCCATGGATTTGGGATTTTTGGGATTGAAATCCTTGATAATCTTTGCCCACAGGACTCTGGCTCCGCGCAGTTTGGCTATTTCCATGAAGTAATTCATCCCTTCAGCCCAGAAGAACGACAATCTGGGAGCGATAACATCGATGTCGATACCAGCTTTGATGGCAGTCCGCACATACTCCAGACCATCGGCCAGGGTGTAGGCCATTTCCAGATCAGCCGTGGCTCCGGCTTCATGCATGTGATAGCCGGAAATGCTGATGCTGTTGAATTTTGGCATATACTGCGAGGTATAGCGGAAAATATCGGCGATTATCTTCATCGAAGCCGCCGGAGGATAGATATAGGTATTGCGAACCATGTATTCTTTCAGAATATCGTTCTGGATGGTGCCATTCAGCAGTTCGGGCTTCACTCCCTGTTCTTCCGCAGCCACAATGTAAAAAGCCATGATCGGGATCACTGCGCCGTTCATGGTCATCGAAACGCTCATCTGATCCAAAGGAATCTGATCAAAGAGAATCTTCATGTCCAAAATGGAATCCACGGCTACTCCGGCTTTGCCTACGTCTCCAATCACCCTGGGATGATCAGAATCGTAGCCCCGGTGAGTAGCGAGATCGAACGCTATGGATAGGCCCTTCTGTCCCATGGCAAGATTGCGCCGGTAAAAGGCATTACTCTCTTCCGCCGTGGAAAAACCTGCATATTGGCGAATTGTCCAGGGACGTTGCACAAACATGGAGGGATAGGGGCCTCGTAAAAAGGGCGGTAATCCGGAAAGGTAGTGCAGATGCTCCAGGCTTTCCAAATCAGCCTTTGTATATAGGGGCTTTACGGCTATCTGTTCATTGGTTTTCCAGCTTTGCTCCAGTTTTGGGGTAGCTTTCCGTTCTGTGCCAAATTCTGGCTTAAGGCTCATAAAATCGGGATTCTTCATGCCAACACCTCCATCTGTAAAGCCAGTTCAGTTAAAGTGGAAACCAAATCCGCCCTGACATGGATAAAACTGCTGATTCCCGCGGCTTTGTATTCCTCCACTTTATCAGTTGGATAACCGGCCAAAATCAGGATATTACCCGTTAGTTCCGAACAAAGCTCCGGAACCAGATGCTGGTAGTTTTCGTCTGTGGAGCAGATGCACATAGCCTTTGCACCAGATTTTTGGGCAGCCTCAACCGCCTCTTTCACCGATGCAAAACCTTGTGGATAGATAAGCTCAAAACCGGCTACCTGAAAGAAACCGGAGGCAAAATCAGCCCGGGCCTTATATTCGGCTACACTGCCCATGGTCAGCAGGAATATCTGCTTGTTGGCAGGGCTGGCTTCAATCCGGAGTCTGAGGTTTTCCACTTCTTCCATGGCCCGGCGTTGTGGCAGGGCACCCTTTTCCAGGCTAACTACCTGAGGCGTTTCTGCGTCGAACTTCGGCCTGTTCATACCTGTTACTTTTTCCAAAGGATTGGCATACATATTGATACCAACAAACACGCTTTTGCGTTTGTTAACTGCATCTATGCGATCATGTGCCGAGCTTTGCAGATAATCATGGATGCGTCCAGCGCGTAAGCTGCGAACCATTCCGCCGGCACCCTCAATTTCCTGCATCAGAGCCCAGGCACTACCTGCCAGTTCGTTGGTTAGGCTTTCAATGTAATAACAGCCGCCTGCAGGATCGATCACCTTGGCAAAATGAGCTTCTTCCTTCAGGATCACTTGCTGATTGCGAGCCATGCGACGGGAAAACTCGTCCGGCTTGCCAAAAAGCTGATCAAAGCAGTCGATTTCCAAGCTGTCAACTCCGCCGATTACTCCGGCAAAACCTTCGGTGCTGGTGCGCAAAACGTTTACATAGCTATCGAAAATGCTTTTATTGAAGTGGGCGGTTTTGCCATGAATCCACACTTTCTGACTGGCCTCAGTTCCGCCAAAAGCCTTTATCATCTCGGCCCATAGCAAGCGGAAAGCTCTCAGCTTGGCAATCTCCATGAAGAAATTTGAGCCCAACGACAGCTTTACCTGAAATAGCGGAGCCAGTTGGTCGATCTCAAAGCCCGAATACTGCAAGCCCTGAATATAGCCAATCGCAGTGGACAGCGCAAAGGCAAGTTCCTGCACTGCGTTTGCTCCGGCAGCTTCATAAACCGTGGCATCGATGCTGATCACACGGTTATTCGGAGCTTTTTCCAGATTCCATTTAACTGTATCGAGCATCTTTTGCCAGGTTTCTTCCAAGCCAAAGGGTAAAGATCCTTTTTTGGCAAATTCACCGGTAATGTCAATCCCGACTCCCAATTCCAGCTTGGCCAGGTCTATTCCGTGCTTAACGGCATAAGCCTCAAGAAGCTGTAGCAAGCCGATATCGGTAATGCCAAGCTGAATGAACAGCGGAGCAGCATCCAGGATAACTCCCTGTAAGACGTGTTCCAAATCTTCCAAGGATGTGATATGAAGTCCTTCCTCCAGCGAGATATTTACCGCCGTAAGGCCCAGATTCAGTTCTTTCAGGATTTCCTCATTCAGTTTCTTCAGGTTGGGCTCGGTATGGCTTTGAGCTATCAACCAGCCTTCCTGCAGGAACTTTTGCGGATTGTTTCCCCTGATGTACGGTGCAGAGCCGGGAACGCTATCGGTAAAGGATAATCCGTCGATGTCTTCCAGGCGGTAAATTGGCTGTAAAACTATGCCTTCCCCGGTTTTGGTTTTCATCACTTTGTCAAAATCTGCCCCTTTCAGGCTTTCTTTCACGGCCTCGAGCCATTCTTCATAGCTGGGCTTGGGAAAGCTGCCTTTCAGGTTCAGTTTGCTGTCACTTTCCACAGTTGGTCTCCTTGTATCTATTTTTTAATTAAAGCGCTTACGGGTTTCATGCCAAAGGCTGAACCTTGCTGGATGGCGTCCAGAATGGCTCCTCCGCCTGTGAAGAAATAATACGATTTGTCGTTGATGGCTTTGGAAAAAATGCCTGGAAGGTATTCCTTGAAGTCCTGAATCGTATCTCCGCCGCCAAAGAGCTTTGTGGCTCCCGAGCATTTGTCAATCAGGCTATACATGGCTTTGGTGCCTTCAGGGAAAAGGGCGGTGTAGCCCATCACGGCATTTACGAAGATGGTTCCGGCCTCGGTAAAAACCTTCTGTAGAGACTCTTCGGAAAAATTCTGCTCTGCCACGTCCAAAACGTAGCCCAGTTTGGTTCCAGGCTTCAGGTCTTTCAGGCTGTGGACTCTTGGCTCGTGGCGTTGCTCGATGCCTTTGTTCTCCACAATGTATGGCAATTCCACTATTTTGGAGGCATCCTTTCCACTATCTGCCAGAAATTTTGCAGCCTGTTCTATGTCCTCATCTGCCACACCTTCGATCTGCAGGCCATATTTGTGGCAGAGATAGGCGTTGTAGATTACTCCTCCCAAAACCAGTTGATCGGCAATCTTGATCAACGACGAGAGAGGCCCGATCTTGGTGTCGAATTTCGCTCCGGCCACCACAGCTACCAAAGGACGCTGGGGCGAAAAGATGCTGTCCAGATTATCCACTTCTTTTTGCATCAGCAGCCCGGCATAGGCAGGCAGAAAATTCACGATGCCGTAGGTGGAAGCATGCGCCTGCCAGGAACCAAAAGCATCATTGATATATACATCCGCATAGGAGGCCAGTTTCTTGGCCAGTTCCGCAGCGCTGTCATCCTTGGCTTCCTCGCCTTTGAACCAGCGTGTATTGGGCAGATAAACGAAATCCACCCTGCCTTGCTTAAGCTCTTCAATGGCAGGCTGTAAGGGGCTGAGATCGGTAATTCCCCTGGTTCCCTCAGCTTTGCATTCAGGAATCAAACCCTTCAACTGCAGCTTGTTTTCCAGATAGCGCACGATGGCAGCTACGGAATCAGCATCGGAAACGCTTATCTCTCCAGTTTTCTTATCGTAAGGACGGCCAACATGGGTCATCAAAACCGGCAGACCGCCTTTTTTGTAAATATGTAAAAGAGTTGGGATGGTGGCATCGATGCGCATGGTGTCTTTTATGGAACCTTTTTTTACCACATTGTGATCGAAACGGACTAAACAAACCTTGCCCTGGAGGTCTGCATCCAGCATGCCATTTAGCTTATTCATCTTTCTATCTCCTTGTCTGGTTATGTGTTAACTTATTTCTTTCTGGCGTTTATGCCAGATCATTCCGTTTATTTCAGAATCTTACATAATATGTATATCGTCAAGCTAAATCTTATCATGCTGGCCACGCGGATGCCACTCGGACTCCACCCGGAAGCCACGCGGATGAAATACGCGAGGACTTGGAGAGGACCTGGCCAGGTTATCGGGATGGACTCGCCAGTTAAGCAGGGAATTAACTATGAATAAAGAAGGATCCTCGTGGCATAAACAAAAATCCCGGATTTACTCCGGGATTTATCCAATTCACATATCAACTAGTTTACCTGTTAATCCGTTCACCTATTTCATCAGCATTGCTTTGCGGGTATTAACCTTTCCTCCTGATTCCAGACGGAT
>CAZGWB010000039.1:0-23589 GCA_964529335.1 uncultured Candidatus Cloacimonas sp. | reverse complement strand
GCGGGTTAAAGATAATCGCCTCTTCATTGCCATGGGCAGAGGGGGAATTAAGATAATGGATATCAGCAATCCTCTACGAGCTGAGGATATCAACAATATTTACCTGACGGTTCCAGTTTATGACCTCACTTTGGCTAATGACTATATCTTCGTAGCTCTTGGTAAAGAAGGCTGGGCGGTTTTCGAATACCGTTAAAAGGTTACTAAACCACAGAGAAAAGCAGAGAGATAAACCATTATCGAAGTATTGAAAACAGATAACTTAAAGAAATCTCTACTTCACCTTGAGCCGCTTTGCCACATCAACTGATTTCCTGACCTCTATTTGTAAACCTTGTGTCACTTTTTCACTATTCCACTTTTACACTTGGCAGGGAGTCTTATCCTTATCATACCGGAGTCATACCGCATGATCATCCGGTATGACTCCGGTATGATATTGGTTTGGTGTCAGAAGAGGGAACAGTGATTAGGGGTTGGGGACCAGACGCGATAAAGCAAACTATCTGCAATAGCCTTTGGGTATGTAGTATGCTACTATCTGGCCTGTATGGAATACTATTTAAGGCCGATTAATTCATAAATCTTAACTGCCTTGTTCTTCCCTTTTACTTTCACTTCATCAAGATAATTTGCATTAACATAGTCTTTTACTTGTTCCAAAGTGAACTCGCTGATGATGATGAGGTTTTGGGTGGGGTATTCCTTGTTCAAGCCTTCCAGACGGGCTCCCAGATTTATGGTGTCGCCAATGGCGGTATAATCGAAGATTTGCTCTGACCCGAGGTTTCCCACAACCGCCAAGCCTGTATTGATCCCAATTCCGATCTCAAATGGTTCACGTCCCGCTTCTTTCCAGGCTTGTTGCATTTTCCGGAGCTGTTCTCTCATCTGCAGAGCAGTTCTGCAGGCCGACAAAGCATGATTTGCCAAGGGAACCGGAGTTCCAAATAGCGCCATGACCTCATCTCCCACAAACTTATCCAATATACCCTGATTGGCGATGATCACCTTTACCATTTCAGTAAGGTATTCATGGAGGATATTCACTGTTTCTTGGGGGGTATGGTTCTCCGAATAGGTAGTGAAACTGCGAATATCAGAAAACAGCACGCTGATTTCTTGAAGGTCTCCTCCATATTTCAGGCTCTTGGGATTATGCAGTAGCTGGCTAACCAGCTCCGGAGCAAGATATTGCTGGAAAGCATGGCGGATAAAACGCTTTTCTTTAAGCGCACCAAGATAACTGCTAATAAGACTGGTCAGGTAGATTATCAGAATCAAACTGGCTGTTTGAGCAATCGGTATCAGATAAGATAACCTGCTGAACAGAAAATAGGCCAGTCCATAATTCATAATGATTATCAGGATAACCGCATAAGCAGCATACTGGGGCTTCATGATTCTGAATAAAAACCACAATCCAACAGCCAACAATAGGGTAAATACCGTATATAGCCAGGGATTCAGGCTATAAAGATAGTTGCCAGAGAATACCATCTCGATGAAATTGCCATGTATCTCGACTCCCGGCATCCATTGTCCACCAAAAGGTGTAGGAAATTTATCGTGCAGTTCGTCTATCGTTGCCCCGATCAGAACTATCTTATCCTTTAGGATGCCTGAAGCCAGGATTTCATAAAACTCGTCCAGCTCGGCTCCTTGGTAGCCTGGCATACTAACCGTGCTATCATCGAGGACGCTGGCATAAGAAAGCTGACGAAAGGTCCCGGCCGGTCCATGATAATTCAGCAAGCTCTTATGGTTCTTGTTCAGAGGAATCTGCTTCCCACCCACCTTCAAAGTGGACCCTTCCAATTTCACATGTGAATCCCAACTGCTTTGGTGCACCCGCCAGTTTGCCAGGGCTGCCACTCCAATACTGAAAACCGGATCTTCGTCAAACCACTCGAAAGGTGAGTAGCATCGAATAGCTCCATCGCTATCTGCAGTCATGTTCACTGTTCCCCAAGGCAAACCCAAGTCGGTCAATGCTGAAATCGGAGTTAGTTTCTGAACTGGATCGCGAGGAGACTGTGGATAGAGAACTTTTCCCGCAAAGATGGTTCTTCCGCTATTATAGGCACTCTGAGCCAGGATACTATCTGCTTCGGGAAATGAGTTTTCGGTGAATTCCACATCAAAGACGATCTGCCTGGCACCGGCTTTACATAGATTGTCGATCAGCTTGGCATGATAACTCCTGGGAAAAGGCCAGGGAATATCCAATGCGCTGAAACTGGCATCGTCAATGGCTATTATCACGATCCTGTCTGAAAGCGGAAGCTTGCCGCGTAACCTAAACAAGCTGTCCCTTGCCTGGTATTCCAGATTGGAGAAAAGCGGTATAAGGTAGATGAGCCTGATAAAAACCACGATTAGCGGGATCAGCCAGAGCAGTCTTTTCGTCTTCATTGTTCCATCCTTGCTAAAACCCCGCCCATTGCTGAACAGGCGGGGTTGATATATAGCTGTTTGCTGGTTAGAATCTTTGCGTTAGCAGCACTCTCCAGATAAAATTATCGAAGTCCTTATTAGAATCTGCCTTATTATTATGATTCTGTAATCCCAGGCTGGTGTTTAGCACCAGGCTAGAAGTAGGATATGCTTCCAAACCAAGGCTGAAATATCCATAGTTCTGTTTGCCCTGATCTCCCCCAAGACCGATCGAACGGTAGTTCAGGTATGGTTTCAGGCGGTTTTGCAGAAAGCTGTAGGCTGCTCCCATAAGCAGATTCTGGTTTTTGTTTTTCAAGCTGCTTAGCAGATTTTCCTGGTTATTTAGAGCCAGAGCAAATTGCAAAGTCAGCGGGTAATTGGCAAAGCGGTTCAGCATAGTGATATTAAGGCCGTTGCTTTCATTTTCGGCAAGTTTTTGAACTACGGCCAGGGTATCTTCTTTTTCATAGTTGTCGCTCCCAATCCTGTAGCTGATATCTAGCTGAGTCGGCACGACCGGAATCTGGCTCAGATTATAACCAATCCCAAAGCTGAGAGCAGATGAAGTGCTGGTAAAGATATCGATGGGGGTGCTTACGATTTTGTCATTTGCTTCATTTTCACTCTGGCTGGCAAAATAGGCTGCTTTAAGATATGGCAATTTGGGAATCCTGAGCAGGGATTGGAGGTTATAAGAAAGTAGCGTGGTCGTGTCCTGCTTATGTTCCATCAGGTTGTCCGTACTGAGGTTGAATGACCCGCTCAAAACAAGATAGCGGGAGATATTTAGCTGATCGGAGATGCTAATCACTTTGCTGTCCGGTTTTTGATAGGATGAACCCAAGGCATTGAAGGCAGACCCAGTTTGAGCGTATTGTGCGCTGATCATATTGTTCCAGAAATAGCTTCTTAGATACAACAACCAGGCCATATTTGCCCGACCCGGCATGAAGGGCTCCATATTCTTGTTGAAAACAAAGATATTTCCAAACTCGGCCGGATCAACGAGACTCTCTTCTCCAGTATATTCTTCCAGTTCAGCCTGACTGATTGGTCCGGGGATTGTATTGTAATTCAGAAGGGATCCGGAAATCTCAGCTCCGATAACCGTTTTCTGCTCAGGGATGTTTATTCTGAGATCATAACTTAGAACTGCATTATCTCTGGCCGGGGTTGTATAGATAGTCTGGATATTTCCCAGCGAATCTGTAGTGGTATATCGATAATATTCCGGATCCAAGGAACTGATCACATCGCGGTGGCGAGTAAGGTTGAAGCCCATCATAAAGCCTGATTCATTGCCAAACTGCAGCCTGGCAGCCAATGCTTCCTGTTTGAAAGTTCCGGTTTTTTGTGTTCCATCCACCATGGATGCTATATCAGTCTCATTGGTAGTTTTTCTTACCGTCTCTCCATGAGCCAGAAGCAGAGCAACCTTGCTGGTATGGAGCTTTGAATATATGCCTCTCAGGTTCTGATTGTTCATACTTAGCTGGCTGATACTGGGGGCATAATCCCCTAGAAATAGTTCTGCAAACTTCGTCTTAAGGCCTATGTTCATACGGTTTACAGGCTGTTTGTTGCTGTGTTCCAGAGACGAGAAATAAAGATGGGTTTGCATATCCAGAATGCCATAATTGGCATAAAGGTCAGCCCAAGTGGCTGCATCGCTCTCCGGAGTCAGAATACTTTTGGGTTGGGAGTAGTTGTAATAATTCGAAGCAAAGTTTAGGTTTCCCCTCAAGTTAAAAGGCTTTGCCATGCTTCGGGTTCCTGGAGTAATGGTTGTTGTCCAGGTTTGAGAGTGAATGCTTTTGGGGCCAATTTTGGCTCTCACGATAGCCTTTCTTTCGCCGACTGGAGGATGATCGTCCTTGTAGACAATGGTCGGAGCGCTGATCTGCGCTGCCGAGCTGACATTTTTCCCACTCACCCACAATTCGATGCTGGCGGGATCAATTTCTCCCTGTAAGGCAAAGAACGAAACAACCAATAAATAACCTTTATCGGCTGAAACGGTTTGTTCATCGGTTAACAGCACAAAGCCCGGCGAGGCATCTCCTTCGCTGAGGTTGGACTTCAAACTGAAATTTGGGGTCACTCCGTCCTGTTCAGGAAAGTTTTCCACCGTTCCATGGTTTAAACGTATCGAAAAGTAGTATTCCACAGGATCGGTGTTCAGATACTTGCCTGGGATATCAACTCTGAAGTAAACTGAACCGGGATTTTCCTGTCTCACGGTTTCACTTAGCCAGCGGTCATCGTTTCCGATGCGGTAATTCAGCATCATTTCCGAGATATCGCTTAAACCTTGCAATACTTCCACCACCAGTTGAGTGTCTTCGGCAAAGCTGAATGTTTCCGGGCTTGCATGTTGAATGGTAACTGCCAAGACAATTGTGGAAATGAGCAGTATGGAGATTAGGGTTATTATTTTCTTCATGGCTCAGCTCCTCAGTAAGTTATCTCGATGAATCGGGTTCTGCCGCTGGGATCGAGCATCGGGATACGCAAAGTATTATTGCCTCTTTCGCTGGTCGATTCCAGTTCTGCTCTTTCCAGCTCACTTAGGTCTTCCGGGGTGCTGAGACGGATAATATAGCGTCCATCAGCTTCCACAATAGCCGTATTGCCTTTACTAACAACTTTGGGATCGGTGTCGTCCAGTATCTTGAGCTGAATTTCACCCTCGGTTACGATGAACATCGATTGCTTGGCCTCGGTGATCTTGGTTAAGAATCCTGTTCCTTTAACTGATGCAACCGTAGTTGGAGTTTTTACCATGAAGGTTCCAGATTTGGGCTTCACCTGAGAAAACACGCTTCCCTTGGTAATGGAAACCTGCTTTACCAGGCTTTTCCCGCTGCTATTGGCCAGAACCTTTACCACAGAATTCGAGAATACCTTAACCGTGGAAGATCCGTCCACGTATTTATACGCTGCAAAGCTTTCCCCCCCTGTTCGGATCTCGTCATTGTGTTGCAAAAGGTCTCCGGCCTTGAAGCGGATTGCCTTGGCAGCTCTGGAAACATCCACTTTGCCTTTGGCTATGGATAACAAGGCAATCGAACTGGCTGCAGACAATGAGTAGCAAAGGATCAGGATAAGTGATACAAATAATAGCTTTTTCATCTTCTTCACCTAGTCCTTTACTATCACGTCAATATCATGGCCGAACAAGGTATCGATCAGATCGAGAGCTTCCTGGCCGCTGATGATCCTGCCTTCGTAATGGATCACCCCCAAAGGCATGTAACCCTGACTGTACAAACTCAGCAAAGTATTGTTATTAAGCCGGTTCAAATGGGCTTGAAACTCAGATATGGTGGTTTGTGCTTCGCTTTCGCTGGTGTATTTAAACACGAACCAATCGCTGCTCAGGCTGCTGTTGACTGCTCCCGAAGGAGCATTTCTCAGGCTTTGATTATATTCATTTGCCAGGTTCTTGGTAATTCGCCAAGCATAATAATTGCCTTCGCTGAAAGGTAGGTAATCTGCAAATCCGGGTTGAACCTGCGTTCCGGTAGGAGTTTGGTAAAACAGGCTGCCAGTGGTTTCCACATTATCAAGCCGTGGCTGATTGAAGGGTGGAAATTCCCGGATGCTTATAATTCCTCCATTGGAGGGCAGCCCTGTTTCTAGAGAATTCCATAAAAAACTAAGAGGCAAGCCATGCAGAGATGGAGGTGTTTGTCCCAAAGGAACTCCTGGGGCTAGCAAAGTGATAACTCCTGCATTCCTTATTCTGATGGTAAAAACTTCAGCATCAGCTTCAGGAGTTTCGGCTTGCCATATATCTTCGCTGTAAGGGCGCACTTTCACCTTGATCTGCAAGTCTCCATCAGGAAAGTATCCCGCCAGCACTGCATCGCCAAATACACTATTGGCATTGATTGCCGCATCAATGGAAATATCAGGGGAACCGGGTTTCTTAACGAAGTAAGCACTGCTTTGATTGGTAATCAGATCCCGATTGGACAGCATAATGGGCAGACCTGGCTGCACAAGGCTGATGGTTTGATACACCGAACCGATCAAGTAATTATCATTCCAGTATATCTGCACCTTCATCTCAAGGCTGTCCGCTTCTACCCCGTTATTAACAACTGATAGCCAAGTAAGAATAGGCTGGGTATCTGGAACAAAGGGATCAAAGCTGGATGCATTTAGGCTGTTAACTTCCACCATGCTTGGATTAAAACTACAGCTTGGCAAGGTTTGGGTATAGGCCAAACCAGGCAACAGCAGTATCAAAACGAGTAATGGAATATATTTCATGTTCTCCTCCCTGTGCTTTGCAGGCTGATTTCTACTATTTGTTTGATTAGCTGGTCAAAGCTTTCTCCTCTGGCTTTTGCTGCCATGGGAGTGAGGCTAAGCGGTGTCATCCCGGGCAATGTGTTTACTTCGAGAAAATATGGTTTCACATCGTCATAACGAAAATCAATGCGGGCATATCCAGATAACTCGCAAGCTTTCCATAACCTGAGAGCGTAAAGCTGGATCAATCGGGCCACAGATTCATCAAGTTTGGCTGGGGCTTCATACACGGTATTGCCTTTTGTATACTTGTTGCTATAGTCATACCAACCGTTGCGCGGTTTTATTTCGACCACAGGTAGCGCTTCGTTGTCCAGAACAGTTACTGTCAATTCCCTGCCTGGGATATATTCTTCCAGGAGTGCAGCTTTGGAATACTGCAAGGCATGCTCAACAGCGGGTTTCAGGTCGTCAAGGGTGTCCACTTTGCTTATTCCCACCGATGAGCCTGCATCATTTGGTTTTACTATTATCGGAAGCCCCAAGGTAGCAGAAAAATTCTCCAGGTCTGAAGGATCCTGATAATCTTCCAAGAGATTGGCACGAAGCAGAATATAACGTGGAACAGGAATGCCTTCTGCCATGGCAATCAGCTTTGAGATATACTTGTCCATGCTGATACAGCAGCTTTTATAATCTGATCCGGTAAAAGGAATTCCCGCCAATTGCAGGGCAGCTTGCAATTCGCCGTTTTCTCCGCTTCCTCCATGCAAGCCATTAAAAACCAGATCAGGAGCCAGGGAGTGTAATTCCGCGAGCAAGTCCGACCAACTGTCAAACTCAGCAGGATCAAGCTCCGAAACCTGATAATCCATATTTCTCAAACACTTGGCTATTTCGCTTCCGCTAACCAATGATACTTCCCGTTCAGGGGATAGACCACCTTTTAAAACTGCAATTTTCTTCATCTTACCTCAAACTCGTTTACCTGTATATGTGAAACATAATAATCCTGTTCAATGCCGATGGCAATGATTAGCCATAAATATGGAAGAAAGCCTTCAGGTTAAGCCCCAAGGCTGCCTTGAATCTGGCCACTTCCAAAACATTCGCTCCGCAAAAATCAAGCTCTGACACTCCTTTGCCGTGCAGATATTCTAGCAGTAAAATAGAGTGCAATCCGCTGGCTCCGTTTTTTAACGCTTCGGGCTCAGTTGCCCTAAAAATTGTATATGCTTTGTTTGCGTCTAGCAGCAGGATATTGCTGCTGACAATCTTGCCATCATGCAGCAGATTGAATTGCTCCATTACCCCCAAAACTGACAACGCATCCAGAAAACGGCTGAAGGCGGCATATCCGGATTTAAATTCCCGGTTCTTCTTGCTGTTCATAGCCCTGAACAGAACAATAAAGTCCTGGTGGCTGTAATTGCAGCTTGCAATATAGCCTCTGCTTCTGGCCAATCTGATTTTCTGGCGTTCATCAGGTAAAGGCTGCAGTTCCACTCCAGGAACAGCCGTGAAGGTATAGAGTGGTTTTGCCTTCAAACCGCTGAATACAAAACCTCTAATATCATATGTTTCAGGAGTCAGGTTGATTCTCACTTTACGATACTTGGCTTTGCAGAACTTCCCCACAGTATCGAAAATCTGCAAGGTATCCAAAAGCTTTCTGGCCGGCAAGGAATTCTCCCCCAGCCACAGATTGATTCCCTGATAATAAGAACCCACTGGACTTACCAACGAGCTGGAGCCCAGTATCTTCTTTTCATATACAGGCAGCAAAGCCACCAGTTCCTGGCCTTTATAGCAGCATAGATGCTGTGGATTCAAACCCTGCAGTTCTGCCACGGCTTCCATAAATCCGGGCTTACTCCACAGATTGAGTTGTTTTCCCCTATCCGAGGGAGGAGAAAGCGATACTGAATAGGCCATGCTTCAAGTGTATTTTCCCAGGGTCAATAAAAGCTCGTTCAATTGGAATGGTTTAATAATGTAATCCGATGCGCCTTCGATCATAGATTTGTAAGCCGAATCCACGGTTGGATAGCCAGTCATGATCAGGCAAAATATCTCCTGGTCTTTTTCCATTAGCTGATTCATCAGCTCAATCCCGTTCATCCCAGGCATTACCAGATCAATCAGAGCCAACTGGTATTTTCCAGCGCTAAACTTTGCCAGGGCGTGTTTGCCATCCTCAGCCAGATCCACATCATACCCATGGGAGAGCAAAAAATCCCCGATCACCTCCCGCAAGAGTCTATCATCATCGACCAGAAGTATTCGAGGTTTCATCGCAATTTCTCCTTATTTCTCCCTATACGCCATGATTATCTCCCCTGCCAAAAGCGTCAATGAAAAAAACCGCAAACAACCTTTTTTCTCCATTTCCTGCAAAAAATGGTTTTTTTGGTTGACGTGATTTGCGAGGTGCGATTTATTGGTATTAAGAAAATAATATCAAGAGGTGGTTATGAAAGGAAAAGTTAAGTGGTTTAACAAAAATAAAGGTTACGGCTTTATTATCACAGATGACAACAAGGAATACTTCGTTCATTGGAAGTCCATCGTCACAAATTCTCCGCGTGAGTTGAAAGTGCTGGAACAGGACGAATTGGTAACCTTCGATCTCATGGAAACCGACAAAGGAATCCAAGCTATCAACATTATCCGGGTAAATCCATAGCCCGGGTTTCACAAAGCATTATAGGGCGAAGATTGTTTTTACGCAGGCTTTGCCCTTTTTTTGTTATACCAAGGACGTTAAGTGGCCTTCCTTCCGATATGTAAAGATGATTTGCAGCAAAGGGGCTGGGACAGCCTGGACATCATTATCATCAGTGGTGATGCCTATGTGGACCATCCAAGTTTTGCTGCAGCTCTCATAGGCAGAAGCCTGGAAGCGGTTGGTTACAAAGTGGGGATTATTGCCCAACCGGATTGGCAAAAAGATGAGGATTTTCTCCGCTTGGGCAGGCCAAATTTATTTTTTGGCATCTCGGCCGGAAACATGGATTCCATGGTGAATCATTATACAGCCCAGCGAAAACTGCGTCACGACGATGCCTACAGTCCCGGCGGAGTTGCGGGGTTAAGGCCAGACCGTGCAAGCCTGATCTACACCAATATCCTAAAACGTCTGTTCAAAGGTGTCCCCATTGTCTTGGGAGGGATCGAGGCGTCCCTTAGACGAATTGCCCATTATGATTTTTGGCAGGATAAAGTTCGCAACAGCATCCTAAGCGACAGCAAGGCAGATATTTTGATATATGGGATGGGTGAAAAACCCGTTGTGGAGCTTGCCAGTCGCTTAACTACCGGAGAAAGCCTGAAGTTCATTCAAAACCTGCCTTCAAGCGTGGTTTTCAGTGCAAAGCCCCCAGAACCTGAAGCGATAGTATTGCCTGAGGCGGAGTTATGCTCAGATAAGCATGTTTTCTATGAAATGACCAGACGTTTTATCGATCATAGCAGCAATCGAACCATTTATCAGAAAACGGCCAGCCGTTGGCTGAAGCACAACCCGCCCAGCAAAGAAATGAGTGGCCAGGAGTTGGACGCTCTATACGAGCTGCCCTTTGAATATAAACCTCATCCGGTTTATAGTGGCAAAACAATTCCGGCTTATGAGCAGATAAAGGCCTCGATCACCTCACACCGCGGGTGTTATGGAGGTTGTAGTTTTTGTGCAATTGCCTGCCATCAGGGTCGCAAGGTGCAGTCTCGTTCGGAAAGGTCAATCCTCAAGGAAGCCGGCAGGCTAAAGGGAACCATTTCGGATGTGGGAGGCCCTACCGCCAATATGTATGGGTCATCCTGTAAACTTGGCTATCCCGAAAGTTGCAAAAGACAGTCTTGCCTGTATCCGGCAATCTGTCCCAATCTCATAATAGCACAAGAGAAACAACTAAAGCTGCTGGATGCTGTATCCGGATTGCCTGGAATCAAGCACGTCTATATCGCTTCAGGCATCAGGCACGATATGGCCTTAAAGGACGATAACTATATCCGTGCATTGGCTACCCGTTACACAGGAGGAAGGTTGAAACTGGCTCCGGAGCACAGCGTGCCAAAAGTGCTGCGTTTGATGGGAAAACCTGAGATCAATCTTTATGACGAGTTTTGCCAAAGATTCCAATACTTCACAGCACAAGCGGGATTGAAGCGGCAGGTGATTCCCTATCTCATTATCGGCCATCCGGGAACCACACTTGAGGATGCGATGCAACTGCGTAATTGGCTACGTAAAAACCAGATAAGGGTAGAACAGGTTCAGGAGTTCACTCCAACCCCAATGAGTATTTCCACCTGCATGTTCTTCACGGGTTTGGATTTCTATACCGGAAAACCGATCCACATACCCAGTCCTGGAGAGATTCGCAAGCAAAAGGAACTAATACTAGGTAGTTCATAGGGATTTTATGACCAGGAGACAAGCGACAGATAACCTTTTATAGAAGCTTCGTCTCGAAGCTTTTCTTTACAACCTCGGGACGAGGTTGCCTCTATATAGCTTAGCACCCGAATGCCACCCGAGATCCACCCGGACTCCACGCCCATCACATTCGGGAGGATTTGGAGAGAATAGGGCGTGAATACTGCGATACAAGCAAGGATTAGGGCGGTTATTGCGCATTGAACATGAGAACAGAAATCCAAGGCACAAATGTGCTGTTCATATCTCACTATCCATCATATAGTTACATCTTTCGAATAAAATCAAAAAAGTCTTGACACAAAACGCATATCATTTTATCTGGCAACAAGATATCGAATTAAATGAGAACTAACCAAAGAGTGGCGGGATCGAATCCCGGCCAGTGGTCTTTAAAACTATAGGAGACAATAGATTATGCAAAGTTCTACTTACACAGCCAGCAATATTAAAGTGCTGAAGGGATTGGAAGCAGTTCGCAAGCGTCCCGCGATGTATATCGGGGGCACCAGCGAGCGCGGTTTACATCACCTGGTTTATGAGGTGGTGGACAATTCCATCGACGAAGCCCTAGCCGGCTTTTGCGACAACATAATCGTTACCATCACCAAAGAAGGTAACGTGCGTGTGGATGACAATGGGCGAGGCATACCCGTTGATATTCAAAAGGATATGGGAGTACCTGCCGTGCAGGTGGTGCTTACTGTGTTGCATGCCGGAGGAAAATTTGACGACAAGAGCTACAAGGTATCCGGAGGCTTGCACGGAGTAGGCGTATCGGTGGTAAACGCACTGTCGGAGTTTCTGGAAGTGAATATTCACAAGGACGGCAAGGAATATTTCATGCGGTTCGAACGTGGATTCCCAGTAACCGAGCTTCAAGTTTTGGGTGATAGCAAACGGCGCGGCACGATAGTAACCTTCCGTCCGGACGCCCAAATCTTTGAAACCACTGAGTTCAGTTTCGACTATCTCACCACCCGTCTGCGCGAACTCGCTTTTTTGAACAGCGGAGTTCGGATTATCCTGAAGGATGAGCGAAGCGACAGACTGCACGATTTTAAATATGAAGGCGGGATAAAGAGCTTTGTGGAATACCTGAATCAGAACAAGAAGCCGCTCTTCCCAAAGCCGATTCACATCTATGGGGATCGCGACGGGATGGAATTTGAAGTGGCTGTGCAATACAACGAAGGTTATCAGGAAAATATCTTCAGCTTCGCCAACAACATTAACACCATTGAAGGCGGAACGCACCTCAGCGGATTCAAAAGTGGCCTAACCAAAACCGTAAACGCCTACATAAAGAACGCCGATCTGCTAAAAAACGAAAAAGTTAGCCCCTCAGGCGAAGACATCCGCGAAGGCCTGACCGCGGTTGTATCGGTAAAAATATCTCAACCGCAGTTTGAAGGTCAAACCAAAACCAAGCTACAAAACAGCGAGGTTGAAGGTTTTGTGAGCAGCATAGTTTATGAAAAACTAATGGTTTACTTCGAAGAACATCCGACCGAAGCGAAAAACATCACCCTGAAAAGCATCATGGCTGCCCGCAGCCGTGAAGCCGCCCGTAAAGCCAGAGAACTTACCCGCCGCAAATCGGTATTGGAAAGCGGATCTCTTCCTGGCAAACTGGCAGACTGCACTTTGAACGATCCGGATAAAACGGAGCTCTTCCTGGTGGAAGGTGATTCGGCGGGTGGTAGCGCCAAACAAGGCAGAGACAGAGCTTTCCAGGCAATTTTACCACTTTGGGGTAAAATGCTAAACACCGAGAAAGCCCGTGTTGACAAAGTATTGAATAACGACAAGATCCAGCCAATCATCCTGGCTTTAGGCGCAGGCATAGGCCAGGATTTTGATGTGAACAAGATTCGCTATGGAAAAGTGATCATCATGGCCGACGCTGACGTGGACGGCGCACACATTGCCACTTTGCTGATGACCTTCTTTTACCGCTATATGAAACCCCTGATTGAACACGGCAAGCTATATATAGCCATGCCCCCGCTTTTCCTGGTTCGCAAGGGCAAACAGAAAGTGTATGTGTATAACGAAATGGATCGTGACAAAGCAATCGTGGAATTTGGTGAGAAAGGAGTGATGGTTCAACGCTATAAAGGCTTGGGTGAAATGAACGCCGAACAACTTTGGGAAACCACTCTCGACCCTGCCAACCGAAGCATGATCGCTGTAAAGATGGACGATGCCATCGAGGCTGACCGGATGTTCACCATTCTGATGGGTGATGAAGTGGAACCACGCCGTGAATTTATCCAGGCGAATGCCCGATATGTAAAGAACCTGGATGTGTAAGGAGAATAACTAAATGTCTGACACTACAAAGATTATCCCCATTCAAATAGAAGACCAACTGAAACAGGCCTATCTGGATTATTCCATGAGCGTGATCGTGTCACGTGCATTACCGGATATCAGAGACGGCCTGAAACCCTCTCAGAGACGTATCATCTATGCCATGCACGAGCTGAATCTCAGCCCAGGTGGCCATTTTAGAAAATGCGCCAAGATTGCCGGTGACACCAGTGGAAACTATCACCCCCATGGAGAACAGGTAGTATATCCTACTTTGGTTCGCTTGGCTCAACCTTGGAATATGCGCTATCAGCTTATCGACGGTCAGGGAAACTTCGGTTCCATCGACGGCGATCCCCCTGCAGCCATGCGTTATACAGAAGCAAGAATGCAAAAGATCACCATGGAAATGCTTGGAGAATTGGACAAAGAAACGGTTGATTTTAAGAGCAACTACGATGAAACTCGCAAAGAACCTGTGGTCTTCCCCACTCGTGTCCCAAATCTGCTGATCAACGGCTCTTCGGGTATCGCCGTTGGTATGGCGACAAATATGCCGCCTCATAATATCGGCGAAGTGTGCGACGCCATGATCGCCCTGATCGATAATCCGGAGCTGATGCCCTTGGAACTGCTGCAATACATTAAAGGGCCAGACTTCCCCACCGGTGGATATATATTGGGAACTGACGGAATAAATGATTACTTTGAGACTGGTCGCGGCAGGCTGGTTGTGCGTGGTGAAGCTGAAATCGAGACGCTGCCCAATGATGCTGAACTGATCATCATCCGTTCCATACCTTACCAAGTGACCACTACGCTTTTGATAGAGCGAATGGTGGAATTGGTAAAGGAAAAGAAGATCGAAGGCATTAGCGACATCCGTGATGAGTCTGGCAGGGACGGAATGCGCGTAGTAATCGCCGTAAAACGCAATCATGACGCTCAGGTAGTCCGCAATCTGCTCTACAAACATACTCAGTTGCAAACCACCTTCGGTGTTATCAATCTCTGTTTGATCGATGGGGTTCCGCAAGTTGTGCCGATGAAGGACATGCTTACCAATTTCATCGAGTTCCGTCATGACGTGGTGCTACGCCGGACAATCTTTGAGCTGCGCAATGCCGAGGAAAGGCTGCACATTCTTGAAGGTTACCGTATTGCGCTTGACCATCTGGACGAAGTAATCGCCACAATCCGTGCCTCGCAAACCCCGCAGGATGCAAGCCTGGCCTTACAAGAGAAATTCGGCCTTAGCGAGATTCAGGCCAAAGCCATCCTGGAAATGAGATTGCAGCGATTAACCGGACTGGAAAGAGACAAAATTGAAGCGGAATACCGCGAACTGCTGCTCACCATCGCCAGACTGAAAGAACTGGTGGAAAGCCGCGAAAAACGCATGACCCTGATCAAAGAAGAAACTGCCGAGATCAGAGACAAATTTGCCGATAAACGCAGAACTGTGATAATCCCCACTCCCGCCGGCAGTTTTAATATGGAAGACCTTATCGCCGATGAACTGGTTGTGGTTACTATAACTCACGACGGCTATGTAAAGCGCTTGCCTGTAGATACTTACAAGGTTCAAGGCCGGGGTGGAAAAGGCCTCAGCGCTTCAAATCTGAAAGAAGACGACTTTATCCAATATCTCTTTGTGGCTAGCACCCATTCTTACATACTGCTCTTCACCGACCACGGAATGTGCCATTGGATAAAGGTATTTGAGATACCGGAAGCTAGCCGGACTGCAAGAGGTAAGGCAATCGTGAATCTGGTAAAATTCTCGGAAGGCGAGAAGATCAGAGCTTTCGTTACACTGAAAAACTTCCATCCGGATCAAACGATTATTATGTGTACCCGAAACGGACTGGTAAAGAAATCTCCCTTAACGGCATTTTCCCGTCCCCGTTCAGCCGGAATCAAGGCCATAAAGCTTCTGGAAAATGATGAGTTGATCGACGCCAGAATCTCTGAGGAAGGAGACGACATCCTTCTGGCCACACGCAATGGCTATAGCAACCGCTTCAGCGAAGCGGACATCAGGGCAATGGGACGCTTTACCAAAGGAGTGCGAGGGATCAGACTGCGCGAAGGTGATTTCGTGATCTCCATGACTTTGGCCAGCGCTGCCGATCAGTTGGAGAATGGAGAACCGAATTCCGCAAGCATTCTGGCCATATCGGAAAATGGCTTTGGCAAACGCAGCCCCATCTCCCAGTATCCAGTATCCAAACGCGGTTCCAAAGGCGTGATCACCATAAAAACTACCAAACGTAATGGACATCTGGCCTCTCTGATGCTTGTGAAGGATGAAGACGATCTGATGATCATTACCCGCGATGGCATGATTATCAGGCAAAAGGTAGCTGAGATTAGCAGAATAAGCCGCAACACCCAAGGCATAAAGCTGATAAACCTGACTGCCGACGATGAGGTTCGCGACATCTCCATCATCCCTGCCGAACCGGATGAAGACACTCTGGACAAAGAAGTGGAAACTCTGAAAGCAGCACCTCTGCTCAAACTGACAGATCTGGAAGATAAAGACATTCCGGAAAGCGATGATGAACCTGAGGAAATGGAAGAACCTGAATCCAGCACCGATGATAACGGTGATGAAGAAAACGAATAGAAACCTGTTTATTATGCTCCCGATTGTGGCAATGCTGCTGTCGGGAGCTTGCTCTATCCGCTATTATCTTCCCGCAGAAGGCATTATCACCGAAAACCGCTTTGCAATTCTTCGCTCGGATTCACTATCGATAGCTGTGAAACCAAGCAACTATCCTGGAAACTACCAGACTCTGAATAGCAGGTTCTTCCCGGTATTTATCAGGATAAAAAACAACTCCGAAAACAGGATAAAAATCTCAGAAGGGTCTTTTGGAATATTGACATCAGACAAGCAGTTCGATCCTGTTCCGCTGCAATATATTCTGTCTAGTTTGCGTCAGGATTTGTTTTTGGAAGGGACGCAGGATTTGTTCCAGCCAAGCAGTCCATATTCAAATCCCCTGGACGCTACCAGAGCCCAGGATATTTACTTTGAGATAGTAAACAATTCTTTTAGTTATGGTGATTTGCTTCCCGGCGGGATAAAAGAGGGTTACTTGTTTTACAACCGCACAATCGCCAATAGCAACAGCTTTAGTTTTGATGCTCTCGGCAAAAGCATCCGCTTTGAAAAGAAATAAAGCTATTTCCTTTAACCCATAGCCCTACTTCACTATTCATTATACGAAAAAGCCCCGGATTATCCGGGGCTTTTCCGTTTCACAATTCTTCTATTTCAGTAGTAACATTTTGTGGGTTGAGGCATAATTGCCACTCTCCAGACGATAGAAATACATTCCTGATGCTATTGAACGGTTGTTGCGATCTTTACCATCGAAAACTATCTGATGCATGCCAGCCTTTAACTCGCCATCAACCAGGACTTTTACAAGTTGTCCTTTCAGGTTATAGATGGATAAACGAGCCTTGCTGGTATCTTTCAAGCTAAAGCGAATCATGGTTTCCGGATTGAAGGGATTGGGGTAATTATTCAGCAGCTTGGTTTCCAGTACCTGGTTTATATTGTCTTCATTCGGGGTTGTATAGGAATAGCTGATCGTATTGGATGGCAGACTAGTTCCCAGATCATAGGTACTGATTACATAGAAATGATAGTTAGTCCCCAGTTCGCCCAAGCTTTGGCTATATAAGGGTTCCTGGACATGCGCAGCCAGTTCATACTCACCGGAATTCACCTTGCGGTATACATCGTAACCGGTAAGCGGATATTCCGGTTCCGTAGGCTCAATCCAGTTAAGATAAATCACTCCGGCTGCAACGCCATAGCTTAGGTTGGATGCTGGTTTAAAGTATCCCAGATAAAAGTCCTGGATGGCAGAAGGATTGGTTAACGAAAGGCTTACATTCGCCAAAGCAGGAGTATGATAACCTGCAGATTCTGCTTTTATTCCATGGGTTCCGACTGGCAGATAAAGCACGTAATTCCCATCTTCAGAGGGATGCACGGTCCAATTCAGGTTATCGTGAACCATCACTTTGTTATAGTCAATTTCCGGATCGGAGCTGCTAATCACACCAGAGACTTTTCCGGCGAATTCCACATATCCAGTGGTGCGAACGTCGTCGATAAACCAGCCGTCACCTTCATACAGGCCATCGCTTGCGAAGGTAAAACGGAAAGAAACATTCTGGTTTGCATAGGCAGATAAATTGAATCTGGCGAAAACCCAGCCTCCACTGTCTCCATCAAATCCCGGGCCATTCAAGATACTCAGACTTGAAGAAGTATAACCGCTCACAGGCGTGATAACCGACCAGGTAGAGCCGTTGTTGGTTGATATCTTCACGTTCCCGCCATCATATCCTTCTTCGGTATTAAATCTGTGCCAGAACTCCAGCATGAAGTTTGATCCTACAAATACCGATGGAGTGGTTAATAAATAAGTTACGTTAGCAGGATATTGGCTGTTCAAGCGGGTTCCCCATACCTTAGTTCCGGAATGAGCTCCTGCAACTTGAGAAACTCCCCATTCCCAGCCATTGGTTGAAGGATTAGCCACGAAACTACCGTTGTTTGTTTCAAAGTCCTCACTCATGCCGGTAGTTCCAACGCTCAGAATAAGCTGTTCGTTATGGGGTTCGATAAGGTCTCCCAAGTAAGTAAGATAGAAAGTAAGATTATTACCTACTATCACTTCTGGGGCGATATTGATTTGATATACCGCCTGCGATACAGCTCCAGCTGGAACTGCGGGTAGCAATTGAGAGGGATTGGCTATGCTGACATACTCGGACAGGCACATAATGTTGCTTGTAATATTATTGGCATCCAAAACGCTGCCATTTTGATAGTTTATCACCAGTTCGATGGTTTCGCCTGGATCGATAAGGCCATTACCATTCCCCATGGTATCATTCATAAAGGTTCCGCTGATCTGGATAGCTGGTTTGTGCACCGTTAGCGAGATTGGGAATTGCCAGCTATTTCCAGCAATGCTGACTTCACAGACAATTGGTATGACTGTGGCATCGGGTGTAAACAGGTCTACCAAGAGGGTTAAGGGGGTATGATTTATCTCGGTGGCATCTCCGGCAATATCGCTGTATGCGCTGTTGGCAATGCTAAAGCTGGCATAATCGCTGTTTTCGGTTGCAGTAAGCTGAACTTGCGCAGCGGTATTTATGCCCAAGTTTTGCAGCTTTATACCTAGTTCCACAGTTTCTCCCGGCTCTACTACGTTGTTTGAGTTGCTATCGCTAACAACTACATCTTCCAAAACAAGATAAGCACTCTCATGCAGAACAGGCACGGTGGTAATCAACAGAGCTTTCTGGCTGCTTAGGGGAGCTGCCGCAAAGGCATATTGGTTGTTAAAGCTGTATTCCAAACCTACCGTGTTGGTGTGGTCTTTAATACCAACCGTGCAATAGTTGCCATGAACCGGAGTGTAGCCACCTCCACCCACATCCACGTTATTGAAGTCTTTATACTGAATCTTGATCATGCCATCACCCAAGGGAGTAGGATGATACAAGGGATCATAGAAGATCACCTGGAAAGTTTCCTGGCTGGTGCGATTGTAGCCATTGCGCAGCTTATGATACTGAATGATGAACCAATGATTGGCAGCATCGTAGTATTTGTAGATGCCAGCATCGCCTATAATGATCAGATCATCCCAGAAAGGTGCAATCATAGGTGAAGGGCCATATCCACCAGGCAGATGGTAGTTTCGAAACTCACCATTGGCAGTTTGCCCCATAGCTATAAAACCGTTCACGCAAACGGTTATCATATTGTAAGATATTCCATAAAAGGGAAATGCGAAGGGCAATTGAACCGTTTGAAGCGACACAGAACCATTTTGATCACCTTCATCGTTGGGGGAACCCTGATCATTGAATCCCGTGATCAAAGAACCCGGCCCGCCTTCTGATGGATTGATCTCTATCCATTGGTAGCTGGGACAATCTGGATAACCAGTATCGCTCATATCGTAAATAAAATATCCATAAGAATCAGGACCCAAGGGAGTATTCTGGCTGACCTGGCCAATGGGAAGATTGAATTCAGTGGTTTGCTCGAATCCATTATCATTATAAAGCCTTAATCTTAGGGGCATCTGCATACCCGGAACTATGGATGCCCGGGCAAATACCTCAAAAGGATCCACCGTATTACCAGTAGCTCCAGCAGGAATTGCGCCTATAAAAGCAAGAGAATCACTTACCACCAGCAAGTCGTTTAACGAATGCAATTCTGCATAAACATTATCCACCATAGAGATAGAATTGTTTATTATTCCCACGCTCAGGCTGCCTTGTTCTGCGGGATCAAGTACAGCATTGCCTCCTGCAGAAACCACATGGTTTTGCACCAGCAACCTGGCATTGTAAGATGCTACATGAAACACGGCACTGTAATGTTGGTTGGTAGCATCTGTCATTTGCAATTCCAGCCGGATATCGTGCATGGGTGGGATTCCATTTGAGATACTGAAAAGGAAACTTATGGAAGTGGTTTGTGTAGCTCCACTGGCAATATTGCCAAAGTTGGCCTGCGAACTTGTGATATTTACATATTCGTCGTCGCTGCTCAGAATTGCGGTAACGCCGTTGATGTCGTTTGCTGTAGTGTTTTTTATCTCTACATTCAGAGCGATTGTTTCTCCTGCATTTGCAAAACCATCTCCGTTTCCGGATGATCCAGAATTGCCATTGTCCAATAGAGTTTTATCATAATAGACCAAAGAACCTGCGGCATCGATTCCAATAGTCTGTTGAATGGGCTTGAAGTCGTGCTTGGATACCGTTAATAGGACATCGTTCATTAAGCCGCCAGAGATGATTAATGTGGCATTGCCAAACTCATCAGTATAAGCTTTGCCCAAAACAGCCTGTTGGGAAGTGCTATACGCAGTTACACAAGCACCTTGCACAGCTATGCCAAGAGTGTTTTGAACTTCCACATCAATCACTTCCGTGCCCAAGGCCAGAGCTGTGGGAGCATTGATGGAAAACTGCTGGGGAATGCCAATGAAAACCTCGACCGTTGGATCGCCCATGAGGTTACACCAATGTGAAAAATAATTGGCCTGATTATCCAGGGTGGCACCGTAGACCTGTTTAATGTATAGTTTTCCATTCAACAGTGCTTCTCCCATGCTTCGCATTCCATGGGTAAAGATACCATCATAGATTCCAGCCACAAGACAGTTGTTGAACATCGTATGCGTTCCACTGGTAGCCATTCCAATGGCGGTGACAGAGCCAGCCGGAGAAGCAGATGTTCCCAGCCGCATCAAAGCTTCGGTTGTGCCGGTCCCACCTGCAAAATTTCCAGTTGCGCAGGTTAGAATGGTTGCATGAGGCAGCATTGTTCCATTTACCAGACTGCTGGAAGGCGACCAACCGCTCATGTTTATATATCCGCGATAGTTAAATAAACCTACACCTTGGTTTATACCACTGTTCATGGCTGCTGAAAAACCGCTGCTGTATTGTTCCAGAAAAGTATATTCGGGGTTTTGCAGTTGAGCCATTTCTTTGATAAATCTATTTATGTATTGGGTGGAGATACCGCTGGAAGATGGATCACCCACCAGCAGCATCCGGTTTAGCCAGGCAGCGCTGTTGCCATTCAGGTTTATGTTTTTTTCTACTGCATAGATCTTTGTAAACAGCACATCAAGCTGTGATATGTTCTCTGCAGAAATCCTGCCAATAAATACGTCTCCCAGATAGTCTGTTCCGGCCAGATGTGTGTATGGATAATCCCCTTCACCGCCATAACTGGAGAAATTCTCGTAAAAAGTGGGAATGGAATAACTCCCTGAAGTATCACCCAGCAGGATAACGAAATCGGGACGAGTGGTTTGATTATTATATTGATTTTGAATATAGTTTTTAATCGCAGTATTGGAGGTTCCTCCGGTTTGTGAGGTGCTTACTGTATTTACTTCAAAGCCTTTTTGCCTTTTCCAGGCAACAAACTCGGCTAATTTGTTCTGGAAAATCTGATCGCTGTTGTTACCGTATATAATCAGGATTTTAGCGCTTTGAGGAGCAATAAGCGCATCACGATATTCAGCAAAATTACAGATCATGGATTCGTAAAGCTGAGTGAAAGCAGATGAATAGCCAGTGTATGGCGCTGTTTCATTCAATCCTGGATTGTTATTCATCTTGATCTCGATCTCAAAATCACCCGCTACTCTCAGCTCGTTGCTACTGGCAAGATACTGAACGGGGAAAAGATTGAGCTGAACTACACGGAAATCACGGATGATTTGAGCATTGCTGGATTCATAACGATTTTGGGGATAGACTGTTGTGCTGCTATATGCAAGGGAGTTGTATTGCCAGTTTTTTTCAGCTTGTTCGTCGCCAAAGGCAGGGCTTGGCTTGATGTTTTCCACTGTTTTCTCATTTAAGGTCCTTACCCTTACCTCAAAATCGCCCTGAGCTGGAATCGCAACCCAGGTAGAGAACATCGGAACGGAGGGATAACCTTCCTGGGCTGTTTCTTGAGCTCCAGCCATCTGGAGAGAAGTCCAACCTGGTTTAGGAGAATTCTCCAACTCCAGTTTCGGGCTGCTGAAATGAAGTTTGATCTGGTTTGCACTTTGTTGCAATACCTGAAACTGATTTTTGGGGGTTAGCTCCACTTGCGAAGCTCCCAAAGTCCACATACAGATACTGAGCACACCAGTCAGTATCATCAGAACGACACATTTTGATCTCATCGAAGTTTCCTCTTCAAGTTTAAACTGAAAGAACCTGAAACCCATTCCGGTTCCAGGTTCTTTCGTCTTATTATTGTTATGCGAAGTGCATCATTGCACCTTGTAAATCAATATTCCCTGATCGCGGGTTCCAACCAGAAGTTTGTCACCCATGAATTTTACAGAACTGCTATAACCGCAGGAAGTAAGATGCTGCAATAATACCGGTGCTGACGGATTTGTTACGTCATACAAGTAAACTCCTCCACTTCCAGAGCTTACGGCTACTTTATTACCCATAACATCCACTTGAGTAGCATATCCAGATGTATTCATAGTAGATAACAAAACTGGGGCAGAAGGATCCGCGAAGGAGACAATATTCAATCCTGCCTGTCGGCTTGGGATATAGGCAACTGTGCCACTGTATCTTACTTTCTGAGCTTCACCTGGCAAAGGCAGTTCACTAAGTAAGGGATGGTTCGTGCTATTTCGATCATAGATAAAGAGCCCACGCTGTTCTGCGCTAACCAGAATGAGGTTATCGGTAAGCGCAAAACCTGAAGCAACTCCCGGTGATACCGAGAAAACATTTGAATTCAGTACATTACCGTCATACCTGTCGTATCTGAAGCTCCCAGCGCTACAATATGCGTAGGCCATGGTGTAGAGATCAGAGGCGTTGGGAATCGGATAAGCATCGAGGTCTTTCACCCCACTGGTTCCGCCGAGAACTTCCATTATGTAACGGAGTGAATCGGGATTGGTTGTATTAACAATTGAGATGCGGTCTGTAGCATTGGTTTCTATGTAGAACATGCGGTTAAATTCTGGAATTACAGCAATCCGTTTGATCCTTCCCAGATTTGTCAGCGATCCATCGGCAGCCCAGAATTTGGTAATCCAAGTTTGCTGATAACTACTCCTGTCTATTCTGGCGATTCCGCCCTGATCCAGGGCTACATAGATGAAATCATTATCCAAGGTGAAATCCAGGGGATTACCAACCACCTGCAATTGACGGTCCAGAATAAGATGCTCATCTTCCTGATAAGCGGTGTTTCGTTTGGCACACGAAACGAGAGCGATCGTTATGATCACCACGGCTATTATAAAAAAGCGCTTTGGCATTAAGTTCCTCCCGAACTTATTGAACGTTCATTATTCAGAGGTAATGCAAGAAGCGTTCCGAAACTGCCCTTCAATCATCGAAATCTTGCAAAGAGGCTTTTTTTCTTGTCGACCAATTACTCATTCCTGTATCTTGAGGATTTCTACTAATCCCTGATCATTTTTTCTATCTCTCTGGAAAATATCACATTGAGAGATAGATCAAGCAGCTCTCAGCGTTATCTGCCAGCAAGATTCTGGTCAGACCTGGCCAGCGAGACGCAGTCTCTC
>CAZGWB010000038.1:0-23637 GCA_964529335.1 uncultured Candidatus Cloacimonas sp. | reverse complement strand
GCGCACCTGCTTTGGGAGCAGGGAGTCGGAGGTTCGAATCCTCTCACCCCGACCACAGAATATTAGTGGGCGCTTAGCTCAGCTGGGAGAGCACATGCTTTACACGCATGTGGTCGGGGGTTCGAGTCCCTTAGCGCCCACCACTTTTTTTTACTAAAGGTGCCGGAAGATAAAGCAAATTTTCCGCAGAGCGGTGAAGGATGAAGATAGCAATCACAGGTGCCAATGGCTTTGTAGGCAGCAATCTCTGTAAACACTTTCTGGCCAAAGGCCATGAGGTAAAAGCCCTCATCCGCAAAACTGCCTCCAGCGCTTCGATTCCCCAATCAGCAGAGCTTATTCCTGTGGATTACCGTGCCCAGCAGAGCTTAAGAGAAACTCTGAAGGATTGTGACGTCCTGATTCACAATGCAGGCAAAACCAAGACCAGAACTCACTCTGAGATGCTAAAAGCCAATCTGGGTGTCACCGAGAGTATTATCTCCATTGTAAATACGCTTCCACAACCCTTTCATCTGATCTACATCAGTTCCCAGGCCGTGGCAGGCCCCATATCTGGAAATCAACCCCATAGCGAAGATATGCCTCCAAATCCGCTAAGCAGCTATGGAAAAAGCAAACTGGCCGCAGAAACTGCGATCCGGGAAAAGTGTATGGTTCCCTGGACGATCGTGCGTCCGTGCTCGGTGTATGGGTGTGGGGACAGAGACTTCCTGTCTCTCTTCAAAATGGTAAAACACGGCCTGGCCGTGCAGATAGGCAAACAGGACAAGCTGTTAAACATGATTCACGTAAGCGAACTTGCCACATTTCTGGAGCTTTGCGCAGGCAATCCGAAAGTCCATGGACAGATTCTGGCCGCCAGCGATGGCAATATCTACACCCAGCGGGAAGTAGTTATGACAATTGCCAAAGTATTAAACAAAAAGCCTTTACGAATAATAATCCCCCTCTGGCTGGCCAAGCAGGTGTTTTATGCCGGACATCTGATCGGGATAGTTAGCAAACGTGCCGTGGTTTTGAACCGTGAAAAGATGAAAGAAATCCTGGCCGATGGCTGGCTTACTTCCACCGACAAAGCCCAAACCCTGCTAAACTGGAATCCAGAAGCAAATCTAATGAAACACCTAAAGGAAACTGCCCAGTGCTACCAAAAGCTTGGCTGGCTGTAATAATCCTCTGCCTGTGTGGAATCCTGAATGCCCAAGCCGATAGCCTGGCTTGGACTTCGGACAGTTTGCTTGTGGCCAGGGCCGACTACATGGATGTAAAGGATAAGGCCGCTGAAACTCTGAATAGTGCCTATCAGCCATTTCTGCCTTTCATCTTCGAACGTGGCAACCTGTATCAGAACGCTTTCTTTCATCTGGGACGGCCAGTTTTGAGTCCGGCCTTACGGCATGGCTTTGAAACTCAAGGCTCGATCTTTTCTCCGGCATTGTTCCATGCCTATTACTCATCGTTTTATCCACAGGCTGAGCAAGCCTGGGGCACAAATTACCGACCCTTGGAATATCCGTATGAGCCAACTCATACTTGGTTGCATGCCTCTCTGGGAGATTATGAGCACCGCTTTGCGAGAGCGCATCTGGCCAAAAATGGTCTTTTCAGTTTCAAGAGCCTTGGCTATCAAGGCGATCTACTGGTTCAAAACGGACTTTGGACCGATATCCTGGCAGCCGAAACATCCCACAAACACTATCTGAGCCTGGAAACCGGAAAGTGGACCTGGGAAGCCGAATTTGCCAAATGGAATCGTGAGATCAATATGTCGGAACTACTGCCGGTTTACTGGCTTTCCGACAACTATAAGATAGATCATAAGTTAAGCCAGGTGTATGCTTCGCTGGCTCATCCGCTCTTTCGGTTGGCAATGCTACACACAGAAGAGAAAGCCAGAGCAGACAAGTTTTTTAAAACCTACGAGAACAGCTATACTCAAACCCAATTCAGCTATGGCACAGACAACGGCGTATATCGCTATCAAGGCTTGTTTGAACATGTTTTTTCTAAAGCCGATACCAGTGCGACCCGGGTTTTTGAGTCTGAAAGATATAAGGACAAGCTATCCGTAAATATCGAGAAGTATCTGCCCTACACCATTTCTCTGAATGCCGACTGGCTCGACTGGCAGAGAGGTAGAATTTGGACTCAGCTAAACTATCCTCTGGGGATGTTTTCCTTGGGAGCCTATGCTAAGTTGCTTTGGGGCGAGGACGAATCGCCGCTTACCGTGCAGGATATATATTTGGAAAAGGGCGAACTTGTTCTGCTGGATAGTTCCATCCAGCGTGAACAGGCGGCCGTGCTGAGCCTGAACTGGCTGTGGTCGTCCCTCAGAATCGCGGCTGGAACCAAACTTATAGAGCAAACTGCGGATTGGCCGGGACTGTCCACTCAGGCTGAATTACCTTTTCTTAAGCTGGCCTTGGATAGCGATCTGCCATGGAAAAACTGGCAGTTCAAGCTAAACCATCGCTGGAACTACACAAAATTCGACCCAGGTCTGTGCGAGAATCCCGAGTTCAGCTATGCACTCTATCAAAACGTGTTTTATAATTTACCATATAACAATGTATTACTGGGTGGCTTTGCCATCCAGGGGCATTCCGCATATTATGCCGCAAACGTGGTGAATCCTCTTTTGCTGGAAGCATCCACGGCTCTTGACCTTTGGCTGGGATTTCAAATAGACAAGCTGTTCGAACTGAAGGGGGGATTCAAAAACCTGCTTTCCTCCACGCTTTACGGCTCTATGCCGGTCCCGCTTTCAGCCTATGCAGAGCTGAAGTGGTTCTTTTTTAATTAAAGTCTCCCCGATCCCGGATTCCCAAATTCTCGCATCACTGGTCACTTACCTGACTCCTGTTACTTTATTTCACCATTTCATCTCTCCGTCGAGACGACGAAGCTACCATTTCACCATTTTGCGTCTCCGTTGAGACGAGGGAGCTACTCCTGATCGCCCTATCATACCGGAGTCATACCGGATGCTCATGCGGTATGACTCCGGTATGACTACGGTATGATAGCCATCTTATCCAAGCGCTGTTTCCTGATCCCTGATCCCTGAAACCCTTCTGTCCCCTAACCTAAACCCATCTTAAGAGTTATTGCACATAGTCAGCTTATGTGCACTATAACCGCAATAAATCAACAATCCACACAAAACCCCGTAGGGGTGCTATATATTAGCCTGGGGTGTAAACCCCAGGTAGACAGTAAGTTAAGCCGGTAAACCCCTTGTGGGTGACACAAGTATTAGAAGGATAGTGTTATGTGTCACCCCTTTCGGGGTTGTTTGATCTAACTTCTTCATTACCTGGTTGTTACACTCCAGGCTAAGTTGTTTCAATCCCAAAGGGGTTTCAACGAATTCCGATTGTTCGGGGTATTATCTTACGGATAAAGAAAAGCTTGCAGGATAGAGAATCGATCTTGAAGGAGATTTATCTGGCTTTAACCCTGATCGTAAACCTAATCTGCAGAAGCAGTCAGCTTGATCAGTTCGCCCACTTTACAGTTGCCTGGAACTCGATAGCGCAGATAATGGTCGCTAACAAAATCGCAAAAACCATCATCCGCGCTTTCCACGATTCCCGATAGCAGCACTTGGTTTTTTGCCAAAAGAGCCCTATAGCTTTCGGAAAATTGCTCAGAAAGGGTATGCAACTCTGTGCTTCGCCTGTTTTTGATCTCCCGTGGAACCTGATCCGGCATTTTGTCGGCGGGAGTTCCCTTGCGCTTGCTGTAAGAAAACACATGCAGATAGGCCAGCGGTATAGACTGCAGAAAGCTCATGGTCTGCTGGTGTTCTTCCTCTGTTTCGCCTGGAAAACCCGTTATCACATCCAAACCTATTGCCACATGAGGAAAAGATATTTCCAAATCTGTGCAAAGCTTTTGCACCAGACTTGTGTCATAGCGGCGCTTCATTCTTTGCAATACGCTATCCGAACCGGACTGCAAGGGAATGTGAAAATGAGGACAGAGCTTGGAAATCGAACTAAACCGCTCGATCATTTCTTGGTTCAAGAGCTGCGGTTCAAGCGAACTGAGGCGCAAAAGCTCCAGTCTCTCCAGCTTGGCCAGCTCGGTAACAACCTCCGCCAATCCTTGTTTACCATCTCTGTACAAACCCAGATTCACGCCTCCCAGCACGATTTCCTTGTAGCCAGAGGCAACAAGTAGCTGGGCTTGCTGCAAAACCTGGTTCATACTGGCGGAACGGGAATGCCCCCTGCCATAAGGAACTGCGCAATAGGCACAATAGAAATCGCAGCCATCCTGAATCTTTAAAAAGGCCCGGGTTCGCTCATGCATTTGCGTATATGGTTTGTAGGCAAAGCTTTGCGCATGCATGATGTCCATAAAACCATAGGGAACTCCTCCCAGAATTGCGGCGATGTCCAGTTTATGCTGATTATCTACCACGTAGTCCACCGCTCCCAAACGCAGAATTTCTTCCCGGCTTCGCTGAGCGAAACAACCTGTAACCACTACTTTGGCAAAAGGATTAGCCATCTTTTTGTCCAGGGCTTGCCGGATCAGATAGCGGCTCTTGTAGTCGGTGCGATTGGTAACTGTGCAGGTATTGATGATATAGACATCGGCATCTTCATGCCAATCTACCACTTGCGGCTGTTCAAACTGCGCCAGCAAGGCGGCAGATTCTGCCTGATTTACTTTGCAACCAAGTGTTGCTATGGCAATGCGTATCAAGGATTTAGCAAGACCTTACAAATCGTGGGACCATATAGCTCATGTTCCGCTTTCAGCACTAACTGTGCTATCTCGGCTGCAGAGCAGCATTCACTGATATCAACTATCTGCTGAGCCAGGATTTCCCCATGATCATACAGCGGATCGACCCGATGGATCGTTGCCCCGCTAAGTTTCTCTCCCGCAGCGAAAACCGCCTCGTGAACGGCCATGCCGAACATTCCTTTGCCTCCGAAACGGGGTAAAAGAGCAGGATGGATGTTTAACACCGGAATCTTAACTGAGCCCAAGAAACCCTCAGAAAGCTGCATCATAAAACCAGCCAGGGCAATCAACTCAATATCATTTTGCTTGATAAACGGAAGTAGCTGCTCCTCAAAGCCATGCATATCACGAGCTGAGATCACCATGCTGCAGATACCCAGTTCCTTGGCCAGTTCATAGGCAGGCGAATCTGCACGGGTAAATATGGCCAGTGCAATTTGTACCTGCTGGCCTGAATCGAAGAAAAAACGGTGCAATGCGTGTAAATTGCTTCCCCGGCCTTTTCCGCTGCTGAGTACTGCTATTCGGTGGATTTTAGATGCAGTTCTTTCCACTGAATGGCATCCACTTCCGAAGGAGCTTGAGTCATCAGATCTGTAGCTTTCAGGGTTTTGGGGAAAGCAATCACATCACGGATGGATTCAGCTCCGGTCATGATCATTACCAGCCTGTCCAACCCTGGGGCAATTCCTCCATGCGGCGGAGTACCGTATTTTAGGGCTTCCAGGAAGAACCCGAAGCGTTTCTTCAGATCTTCTTCCTCAAATCCCAGCACCTGGAAAATCTTTTTTTGCACATCATAACGATGGCATCTGATGCTGCCGCTGGAAAGCTCCATTCCGTTGCAAACTAGGTCGTAGAGCTGGCCATGAATCTCGCCGATTTTGGCAGGATCGTCCAGGAAGGCTATATGTTCTTCTTTGGGCAAGGTAAACATATGGTGTGCCGGTTCCCAGCCACCGGTTTCTTCATTACGGCTGAACAGCGGAAAATCGGTAATCCAGCAGAAATCGTAGGTATTGGGAGCAATCAGGTTCAGCTGGGCTGCCAGATGATTGCGCAGGCCGGAAAGAACCTTGCAGACCATTTCATAAGCGTCGGCTGCGATAGCTATCAGGTCTCCTGGCTGGGCTTCGCAAAGCCGGATGATGTCTGCTTTCTCGGTTTCGCTAAGAAACTTTGAGATTCCGGCATCCAGTCCGGTTTCCGTCACCTTGGCAAAAGCTATTCCTTTGCCGCCCAGATGTTTGGCAAGCTCCACCAGTTCGTCCTGCTGCTTGCGGCTAAATTCTGCTGCCTTGGGGATCGCGATGGCTTTCACCACTCCCCCACTCTGCAAAGCAGAGCTGAATACCTGAAAACCGCTCTGCGCAACTGCTGCACTAATATCTTTCAATTCCATCCCGAACCGGGTGTCCGGCTTGTCGCAGCCATAACGGTCCATGGCTTCCCGATAGCAAAGCCTGGGAAATGGTAAACTGAGATTGATCTTCAGAACTTTTTTGAATAGCTCGCTCATCAGCCTTTCCAACAGGTTAAAAATCTGCTCCTGAGAAGCGAAACTAAGCTCTATGTCCAGTTGCGTGAATTCCGGTTGCCGGTCGGCTCGCAGGTCTTCGTCCCTGAAACAACGTGCAATCTGATAATACCGGTCAAAACCACCAATCATCAAAAGCTGCTTGAACATCTGTGGCGATTGAGGCAAGGCATAAAACTTGCCAGGATGAATACGGCTTGGCACCAGATAATCTCTGGCTCCTTCTGGAGTGCTCTTCATCAAAATGGGGGTTTCAATGTCGTAAAAGCCCTCATTATTCAGGAAATCGCGGATGATCTGCACAATCTTGTGCCTGGTTAGGATAATCTTCTGTAGCTTTGCTCTGCGCAAATCCAGATAGCGATAGGTTAAGCGCAGGTCTTCTTCGGCCAAAGCAGCTTCGTTAATCTGAATCGGCAAAGGCAGGGTGTCGTTCAGCACATAAAAGGCATCGGCAACCAGTTCTATTTCGCCGGTTTCCAGATTCGTATTCACATTCTGTATATCACGAGCGCAAACCCTACCGGTAGCGGCTATTACGTATTCATTGCGAACCTTTTCGGCCTTGGCAAAAACCTCAACCTGTTCAGGATGGATCACCACCTGTAGCAGGCCTTTTATATCACGCAGGTCGATAAAAATCAGTCCACCCAGGTCACGGCGTTTGTGCACCCAACCCATCACGGTAACTTCTTGTCCCAGATTGTGTTTATTCAGCTCACCGCAGTAGTGGCTTCGGCATAGAGCACCAAGATTATCCAGCATCAGTTATCCTTTTTCAGTTTAGTTTTATAGCCTCAAAGAGAACATCGATTTTCTTTACTTCTTCTCCAATGGCGTTTATCATATAGCATTTAGCCAGGTATTCCTGAGGCGGATAAGCCAGAAGATTGGATTTCACATCCTCATGCAAAAGCAGGCTGGCAGCTTTGTTCGGAGTGGCATACTGTGTGTACTCGGCATTACGCTTGGCGTTTTCGGCATCCAGCAGGAAATCGATGAACTTATAGGCAAGTTCTTTGTTTTTTGAGGATTTAAGCATCACGATATTGTCCATCCAAAGGCTGCTGCCCTCTACTGGAAGGAAGAAATCCAGGTCTGGATTATCGTTCATTTGTTGCAAAGCATCGCCATTATAGGCTTGGGCGATCCAGGTGGTGCCGTCTGGAACCTCATTTTTGTAGCTGTCAGAATCGAATTGCGTAATGTTTTTGTCCCATTCCTGCAATGTCTTTTCAGCCGCTTTCAGAGCTGCTTCACTGGTGTCGTTAAGGTCGTAGCCGTTCAGGATCAACGCAGCTCCAATCACTTCTCTGGCATCGTCTAGCATGGTTACCTTGTTTTTATCTGTAAAAAACTTGTCGGCCAATATATTCCAACTGCGTGAGGAAACCAGATCTTCCGGAACATAGCGTTTGTTGAACATCAAGCCGGTTAAACCCCAAAAATACGGAATGGCATAACGGTTCCCCTCATCAAAACTCTGAGCTTTTTCCAGTAAAGCCAGGTCAAGATTCTTGAAGTTACTCAGCTTGGCATTATCCAGCGGTTCAAGAAGCTCAGCCGCACGCAGGATATTTACATGATCACCACTGGGAAAAACCAGGTCAAAAGACTCACGTGAGCTTTTGATCTTGGTTAACATGTTTTCGTTGGAGTCATAGGTGCTGTATTTTATCCGGCAGTTGTTTTCCGCCTCAAATTCCTTAATCAGTTCAGGGTCTATATAATCACTCCAGTTGAAGATATACAACACGGGCAGTTTCTTGGCGCAAGCACCTGCCAGAATTAGGCTTATCACCAATATAGGTAAGCAGATCAGTATTAGTTTTTTCATTTTGTATACTCCTTCAGTTTCATAGCCTGAGCCTTGCCTTCTTCCAAACGAACTCCTTGCAAAGCAATAAAGCCAAGAATGAAGAACAAGACCAAGGATAGAATGGAATAACGGATATCGCCTGTTTCATGGGCTATCCATCCGTAGATTATGGGACCAATAATTGAAGACAGGCGTCCTGTCAAGGTATAAAAGCCGAAAAATTCTGCCTGCCGGTTTACCGGTGTTAACATTGAGAGCATGGTGCGGCTGTTTGCCTGGCTGCTGCCAATAGCCAAACCCGCAACCAGACCAACGTAGTAATACTCCGTGGCAGTTCTGCAGAAAAATGCCCAGATCACCACACCGATCCAGATAAGCAAAGAGATACTGAGAGACACCTTCACGTTCAGGCGGTCGGTTAGCCAGCCAAACAGCGCTGCTCCGAGGATGGAAGTGAATTGCGCCAGAATGAAATAGGTAATCATCTGGGTGGTACTCATGCCAAAGCGTTGGTTGCCATAAACCGAGGCAAACACGATCACTGTGGTAATCCCGTCATTATATACAAAATAGCTGATCAGATAACGCAAAAGCTGTGGCAAACGGGCAATATTCTTTAGAGAATAGGAAACCCGCTGCCAGGCGATCCGGAAATAGTTGCTGCGCTTGGATGGCCTTTGCAACTCCTTCAGCCAGAAGAAAGTAAAAAGTGAAAAAAGGAAGAGATGCAGCGCTACAGCAGGAAAAACCAAACGCACGTTTACCTTTACCAGAACCAGTGCCACCAGAAGGGAAACCAAGCCTCCTACATAGCCCAAAGCCCAGCCCATGCCGCTTACCTTGCCGATGTCTTCCGGCTTTGAGATCTCAGGCAGAAAGGCATCGTAAAACACATTCGCGCTGTTGAAGCCATAATTGGCAATGATAAAAAACAGCATGCCCAGAAAGATCGCTCCAGGCTGAATAAAATAGAGCAACGCAGTGAAGATTACCGTTAAATAGCAATTCAGGAAGAGCATTCTTTTCTTCCCGCGGGAAAAATCTGCCACTGCCCCAAAAATCGGAGCGGTAAGGGCTACCAGAGTCATAGAAATCCCGATCGCTCTCCCCCACAGCATTTCACCATAACCGGGGTCTCCCCCAACCACGGTCTTGATGAAGTAAACACTGTAAACCACGGTGACGATAATTGTGGTAAAGGCCGAATTGGCAAAGTCATACAACATCCAGCCCACTAGCGAACGGTTATACTTCACTCCGTCTCCATCAACCTCAGAATTGGATAATCCAGCCAGATTTCGGCAATGCTTTCCTGGGGACTGGCAATAAAAACCTGATAACGGTTATCGATGCACTGTCTGATCTTCAGAGCATGCAGGGAATCCAATTCGGCGAAGATATCGTCGAACAGAAGGATTGGTTTGATCCCCGTAACCTTTTCTATTAATCTGGCTTGAATCAATTTCAGGATTATCACCGCTATCCGCTTTTGGCCTTGAGATGAGTAGCTCCGCATCCTTCTTCCCAGATAACGAAACTCATAATCATCCAAATGTGCGCCTGCCAAGCTGCGTTGCCATTGCCTTTCCCTTGATTCCAATTCGCTAAGGGAAGAGGCAATCTGTTCTACAGAACAATCCTGGGCAAGCCTGAGCATCGACAGATAACTGATCTGAAGTTTGGCAGCGGTTGGAAAGATTTCCTGATACATCTCCTGGAAAGCCTGATTCACCATTTCCAGATAGCGTTTTCGATAATTCCAAACCTCCTGCAGAGCTTGGGCGAAACGCTTGTCCCAGCTCGACTTTTCCTCCTTGGAAAAACTTCGTTTCAAGAGGGCATTCCGCTGTTCCACCAAATGTAAATAGCTTCGCAACACAGGTATATAGGCAGGATAAAGCTGAGCCGTGGCCAGATCGAAGTATTGACGGCGAAATCGCGGAGAACCATTGATCAGTAGCAAATCTTCCGGAGCGCAGTAGATAACCTTCACCAGATCGAACAGGCGGCTCAACTGGCGGACAGGCAAATCGTCCAGTTTCAGTAGTTTTCGCTTTTCTCCATAGCTAAGGGCAAGCTTCAAGGATTCGCCATGTTCGCTGTAATAACATCCAGAAAGCCGGAACCAGGGGCTTTCGAAATGCAGCAAATCCTCATCATGATTAAACCTGATGGATTTTCCCACAGAGGTATAGGCGATGGCTTCCAGCAGGTTTGTTTTTCCACAGCCGTTGGGGCCCAGAATCAAGCTGCCACGCGGCTGAAAGCTAAATTCACGCTTCCGGTAACTGCGAAAATTCTCCAGTTCGAGGTGCGCCAGATTCAAGATTCGGCTATGAACGAAGCGGCATCAGCAGGAAGGTTAATTCCTGGCCGGGAGTAGGATTTTCATTATAGATCATCATCGGGTCTTTGTAGGTGCCCAGTTTGATGATGGCTTTTTCGCTATCCACGGCATCCAGAATGGAAAGCATATATTTGTAGTTGAAAGAAACGCCGGTTGCGCTGCCTTCGTAGCTGTAGTTTTCCATGTTCTGTTTACCATCACCGGTATCGCGGTTTGAGGTATTCACTTCAAAACGGTCGCTGTCCAGCTCAAATCTGATCCGCAAATTATCGTCGGGGGCAACCAAGGCTACACGCCGAATGGCGGTTCGCAAGGCTTCCTTATCGATACTGAACTTGTTGGGGAGCTCACTGGGGAAAGCCTTTTGATATTCTGGATACTTGTGCTCCAAGATCTGCGAGAAAATGAAGAAATTGCCATAGGAGAACATCATCCGGTTGCGTTCGATGCCGATCTTGATCTCTTTCACTTCAGAATTGAAAATCTTCAGCAGGAATTGCAGGGTCTTTACCGGGATCACTTTTTCCACGCAGTTTTGGCTGGGATCTGTGAAGATGTTTTCTTCCACGCTGTTTTCCATCTCCCTGGGAGGAAGCAAGGCAGATTCGAGGATCTTTATCTCAGCAACTTTACGGCCGTCTGTAGCGGCCATCATGTGATGATCGGCATATATCTTCCAGCAAACGCCGGTTAAAACGGCTCGGTTTACATCGGTGGAAACCGCAAAGTGCGTTTTGCTGATCATGCGGTTGAAAAGCTCCGCATCAAGATTGATGGCATTGTCCAGCTTGGTATCGGGAATCACGGGAAAGAGAGTGTGATCGGCTATCAGCAGGTTAAAGTCCACTTTGCCGCTCTGGATCATCAAAAGATCGTCGTGCCGCCAGAAATTGATCATCGCATCAGGCATAAAGTTTATTATCTCATTGAAATGTTTGGCGGATACGGCAATGGTTCCCCCTTCCGAAACGGCGGCGGGAAATTCAACCACAACCGTGATTTCCAGATCAGTGGTGGTGATCCGCACCAGATTGGTCTCTTCGAAAACCGTTATCAGATAATTATTTAATATGGGTGAGGTGTTTTTGGCAGGCACCACCAGCGCCAGATGTTGAATGTAGGGGAGCAGGTCTTTTTTCTCAATCGCTAATCTCATGATATCCTCTGTCCTGAAATTTCTCTTTTTTCCAGTTTTTCAAGCTGGCTCATTTTAGTCAATCTCTTTTTTGGCAGGTTAAGGCTAACCTATCTTAATCTCATCCTATTCACAACCTATTAACATAGGGTATGATATGCAGAGGTGCAACGATGGACAACTACCATAGGAGCTAATGGTTGTTTAGGGGAGTGTCCAGCCATGTTTTAGCAAAAAACGCTCAAATCGCTGGTGATGGATCGCATTAGCCGGACAGAACCACCTGCAACGCAGACACAGTATACATTTATCGGCAAAATGCAGCTTTCCATCCTGAAAACTGATGTTTGCAGTGGGACACCTGGATACGCAAAGACCACAGCTGCTGCAGTTTTCATCCGCATACCATCCGCTGGAACAATGCTTGCAACCCTCAGTTTCGAAACGGTTGAACAGATTGGCCCCCCGCATCAGAGTATTTGAGGGCAGCAATTTCTTTTTTTCCGCCAAGATCTCTTCAACTACCGTCTGAGCATCTCTTATGGCCTGAACTGCTCGCCTTTGAACCTTGTTTGAATCAGCTTTAGTAAATACATTGGACGGCATCAGATAGAAAGCCTCATGCTTCAGCCTCCAACCCTTGTTGGCAAGTTCAAGCCGGAGAGCATGGCTGGAACCGCCCCAAAGGAATCTGTCTCCCGCAGTTTTGAATAGAAAATAATCCTGCCTGGCATTTGGTAAAAGCCCGATAAAGTCCCGAAAGATACTGGGAGCATCCAGAGCATGCACGGGAAACCCTAACCCCACCAGATCATAACTGCCTGCGATAAACTTCGCCCGCCCCAAAGTGATCTCCTCCAAAGGCAAAACATCGCAACTCTCCGAACGCTCTCTAAAGCATTGTTGCAATTTCCTGGCCACATATTCGGTGTTCCCGGTTCCGCTGAAATAATATATACATATACGCATCGTTCTCTTCCTTTTTTTCGTTAGCAAATTCGTATTCATTTGGAAACAGATATGTTACTGCTTATGAATCTTGTTTCGGCAATGATCTGTATATGCCTAGCTAATTGTCAAGGATTGCCTTCAATTGGCATTCCCCTTTTATTTATCGAGTCTTTTGATAAGCTAAGCAATGGCTCTTGCACAAAGTGTGCTTTATCGTGTCTATCCCATAAGAATTTCATCAGTACCAAACCTTATCATACCGGAGTCATACCGCATGCTCATCCGGTATGACTCCGGTATGATATAGTGAAGAGTGCTTAGGGGGACCGGGAACAGATTAATATGCTGTCACTTACGGAGCACACCACAGCTTGCCATGCCATAATTTCCAGCATCACCTACGTCAAGATGACGGAGCCACGTTTGAAGCTTTTTCTTGACGAAACCCGTCTCTTTCAGATTTTGTTCTTTATTCCGAGCGGGCATAGCTCAGTTGGTAGAGCATTAGCTTCCCAAGCTGAGGGTCGCGGGTTCGAGTCCCGTTGCCCGCTCCATTTTTTTGCCCTAAATAAACAACCGGCTTGCCCATGGTTTGGCCATTGGCAAGCCGGCTTCTTTATCAGACTAGTTTAGTTATCTATTCCGAGGCTTTTGATACTGGTGCAGTTAACGCCTTTACGTAGTAAAACGCCTTGTCCGAAGCAGTATCGTTAAACTGCAACAAGGAAGTGGACCCCACCAAAGTGAAAGGACCTTCCGGACTAGATGCTTTATACACTTGATAGATCGCTGCTTGCGGAACCGCCGCCCAATTCAAAATCAGGTTGCTGCCACTGCTCTGCACGCTAACCACAGGAGTGGCAAGTGTAGGCAGAATGCCGCTTCCCGTAAGAGGAACATCATGTGATGGATTACTCTGCGCATTTGACACAATCGTCATGTTTCCATTATAACTGCTTTCCTCGGTAGGAGAGAAACTTAGCAGAAAATCCAGACTGCCTGCCCCATTTAGCAAGAAACGCAGATTATCGCGATCCCAGTTTTGGTTTCCAGTTCCAAAGTTTTCAGCTCTTTGGACTGAGATTTGATAACCAGCAGGCAAACTGAAGTATCCCGTAAGCAGCCCGTTTCCACTATTGCTTACGCTGATTTGCCGCGTTTGCACCGTTCCAACTTCCACCGCACCAAAATTCACAAAGCTGGGGTTAACTCCCAAGTTTGCATCATTTGGGAGTTGGTTTTGACATTTTACTCTGAGGTTGGGCCTGCGGTTAACCGTGACTCCACCCGAAAACACCTGGGTTTGATCAGCCAGATTGCTCCAAGCAAAACGATAACCACTTGTGGTATAGGTGTATTGAACCGTTCCGGAATATGCTGCAGCACTAACCAGATTGAACGCAGAATCCACCAGAATGTTATCTGTTCCATTCCAAAGGAAAGGCTGGCTGAGCACCAGCATATCATAGCCCCCAGCCACAGGCTGGTATGAAGCGGAAGTATATACAGTTTGCAAACCATCAGAGTCATGCCAGGAGGCTGCATTAGTCGCACCGGTATGCTTCATCCGGACTACAAAATCTGGAAGAGACTGGGTGGGAGCAGTATCCACATAAAAACCAAGTTCAGTTATGAACATCGGTCCAAAGACACCTGCTGCATTTAGCTCGGAGGCCAGATATACCGACTGTCCGTGCACGCTACGGTTTGCTGTGTTTATCGGGCTGTTCTGACGATTGGTGGTAAGATTGGTCTCGGTACCCTGCACTACGTAAGTCGCTTCCGGATTGGCTGGAGTAATGGATACTGTAGCCGTTGCTGCAGATTCTTCACCCTGATATTGGGCTTTCACATAGTAGTTATACTGAGTTCCCAGTTCCACATCCACATCATAGAAGTTTAGTCCCGGTTCGCTGGCAAAAAGGCTGCCATTTCTGTAAATGTTATAGCTGAGGGGAGTTCCAACCGACGGGGCTTCCCAGCTAAGGGTAACCAGATTACTGGAACCAATACCCAGCAGGTTTTGAGCAGGATATGCCAACGGAGTAGCCATCACAGTTGTGGTAGGTTCGGAATCACCGCTGCCATAAGCGGCTTTTATGTAATAGCTGTAGCTTTGGCCATTCACTACATTCACATCTGAATATGCCAAAGCGTTTACTGATGTGAGCAAAGCTCCATCCCGGTAGATTTTGTAAGTTATCGGTGATCCTGAGAGGGGAGCTTCCCAGCTAAGATCCACCTGCCTGAAGCCAGCTACTGCATTCAAGTTCTGAGCCGGATACAAAGGTGGAGGAGCGGGAAAAACCTTCAGCATCAAGTTTGGAAGGTTATTGCTCGTTGATAGTGACGTGGGTGCTGCACTGTCGCTGCGATTTTGGCGAACTCTGGCAGTTGCCGTGGAGGTATAAGTCCAATTCGGATAGTTATTTATCCATTGCTGATAGCCTTTAACTACCAGCATGGACAAGTTTTGGGTTCCATTGTAGCTGAACATATTGTTCAGATCTACTTCCATCCAGCCGCTTTCAGCCGTGTTTGGATAATTTCCGCTGAAAACCAGAGTATAGCCGTCCAGGCTGTAATCTCCATTGCTCTGTGTGCTGGCTGTAGTATGCTTCAAGTAGATTGATACTGCTTCTATTACGTTTACATCTCCCCCATTGGCTTTATAGAAACCAATGCTCTTGATGTTTCCGGCCATGGCGATTTCTGACGCAAGATAGATCGCTTCATGAGCTGAATAGTTATAATAACGGTCCAAAGGATATGACTGCGAACTGGTTCCTGTCCCAATGCTGATCACGGTGGGAGCCCCCACTTCGATGGACAGAGCTTCCTGCAAGGTGTATATTCCAGAACTCACAGATATATCGCAAGTTACGAGGGTCCCAATGTTTATCGCAGCAGACGCCGTTAGTGTGAAATCCATGTTTTGCTGAGAGCCGGGGCTCAATACAGAGAAGCTAAGCTGGTTTGCTGAAAAACTAAGACCCGGATTTGAACATGCGATAGAGATTGTTCCAGCCGGACTGGCTACTTCTCCATTGTTTTCCAAAGGAATCCTGAGGACAACCGTCTCTCCCGGATCGAGAGTGCCGTTGCTATTGCCCTGATGATCCAGAACACTGAAGCTGCCCAGCTCCAACACTGGCGTATAAACATTCAGGCGAACTTCATAAACCCAGTTCTGACTGCTGCCGTTGATGCTGAGATTGAACACTAACTGGTGCCCCAAGGGTGCTGAAGGGGAGACTGTGATGCCATAATTAGTTTGAGGAGAAGCCGAGCCCTCTCCAGAGATGGTTCCATATGCAGCATAACCGTTGGTGATCGTTACATAGGGATCAGTGCTGCTAAGAGTGGCATTAACATTTGTGGCATTGGCCAAACCGCTGTTACGGATAACGATCTCCAAAGCAGAATTCTCACCCGGTTCCAGATGTGCATTGCCGTTTGCATCCAGGATATTGGTTTGTTGAACGGTCAAATAAGGATTCTCCGACAGAATCGGACGAGTGGTTACAAACAGAGCTTTCTCATTGGCCAATGGAACTGCTGCCGTAGGATAGCTATTGTTAAAGGTATATTCCAGGCCAGACAATCCATTATGATCCTTGATCCCGATGGTGCAGAAATTCCCATGAGGATATGTATCTCCGCTACCCAGGTCCACATTGTTGAAGAGCCTGTATTGAAGCTTTATCTGGCCATCGTTGGTCTGAGTCGGATAAAATACGGGATCATACAAAATGGCCTGGAAATGCTCACGGGTGGTCATATCATATCCCGAGAGAAGATTATACCATTCCACCACATAGTAGTGGCTTGCTGAGTTATAATAGGTATATACGCCGCTATTGGCATCCAACAACAGGTCATCCCAGAATACAGCAACCATTGGGTTGGGTCCTCCAGGGCCAGGCAAGCGCCAATTGCGCCAGTCGGAATTCTGAGTGTGACCAAATGAAATGAAGCCATTGGAGGAAATGGAAGCGGTAGTATAGCTGCGTCCATAGAAATTGAATGTAAAAGGCAGAGTGACAGTAGTAATGGAAACTGCACCAACCTGATCCCCTTCATCGGAGTGATTGCCTGGATCGGTTAGGGCCAAAATTGTTCCGCTTCCCCCTTCGGCAGGAGCGATAGGAATCCATTGATAGCTAGGGCTCTGGGGATATCCGGTATCTGTTTCATCGAAGATGAAGTAGCCGTATGCATCCTGTCCCAAAGGATCGGAAGACGAAACCTGACCGATCGTTATGCTGAAAGGCAGCGTTTGCGAGAATCCGCTGGAATTGTAAACCAGCAATTCCATGGGTATAACCATACCCTCGATGCAGGTTGCCCTGGCTTGCACCTGAAAGCTGTTGCTGCCATTGGCAACTGTGCTATTCACATTTATATTGCCATAGTTACCAAGGCTGTCCGGCAGAACCAGGTAGGTATCATAAGACCGCAATGAAGCCTGAATCGAGCTTAGGTTCATCGCTCCAGTGTTTTTTAAACTAATGGTTAGGGGATAGCTGGCACCGGGATTAAGGATATTTCCTGTGGAACCAACAAAGCTAAAGGACTGTATCTCCAGATTTCCCGAACGCACCGTTAGCGGAACGAAGAGCGACCAATTGTTGCCTGATGCCTCCACCTCGAAGCGCAGGTAGAAATCATGATTGTCGGGACAATTTGCCGCTACGCTGAGGGTTATGGGATTCAGGTTTTCTCCATAAGCGCCTGGGGCAATGGAATTGAACTCTATTCTGTCGTATTCTATAAGAGTAATATATGGATCTGTGCAAAAAGCTTCTCCACTCAAAAACACGGTGCTCGCTGAAGTGTTTTGCACGGTGAGATACAGGTTTACCTGTTCACCCGCGTTAATGATGCCATCACCGTTACCACCAGCGGAATCGTCGTCAACTACCACACTGTCGTAAACCAGGCCACCAGCCGTATCAATGGCTATGGTGCTTACAGCAGGCTTGAAATCGTCTTTTGAAACGCTTAAAGTAAGGCTTCCGCTAAGCGTTTGAGCAATCTCCAATACAACATATCCGCTGGCGTCGGTAAAACCGATTACCTGCATGTCGCTGCTATTGGTTATGGCTACAGATGCTCCAGCCAGGGGTTGGTTGCTGCTGTCTTTCACTCCAATCCTTAGCGTGGAGGTGCCAGCCGGAATACTGCTGGGACTATCAACAATAAAGATATCGGGCGGACCTACATAAACTGCAGCCGTAGGATCACCAATCAGATTGCAAAAGCGCGAAAAACTATTGGCCTGAGTAAGGTTGCTAACTCCGTAAACAGAATACAGATATATCTTTCCATTCAGCATGGCGGTTCCCATCTCTCTTCCCCCCTGAGGGAAGATGTTATGGAAAATACCAACGTTCAGGCAGTTGTTCATCGGAGTATGAGTGCTGCTGGTAGCCATGCCTATAGCCGTAACGGCACCCCCCAAGGTTGCTGCTGATCCATAGCGAACCACCGATTCTGTAGTGGAGGTGCTTCCTCCGAAAGAACCCGTGTTGCAGGTGATAAATACTGCATGAAACAGCTTGGAGCCATTATACATATTGCTCATTGTGCTTGGCCAGCCGCTCATGCCGATGTATCCACGGTAATTGTAAAACGCCACCCCTGTATTGATGGCAGTGTTTATGTTTGCCGAACTGGGGCTGCCGCTGTATTCCGTGGCATAGGTATAATCAGGATTCACTTCCGTGGCCAGATCGCTGATATACTGATTCGTATAGATAGTTGAAATTCCCGAGCTGGCAGTATCGCCTACCAGAACCATCCGGTTTAGCCAGGAAGCGGTGGAAGCATTTATGTTCTGTTCCAAACTCATCAGCTTCGCGATGTAATTTGTGAATTGCTCAGTGTTTTCCACCGATATTCTGCCAATCACCACATCGCCCAAATTGTCGTTACCCGCCAGCAGAGTATATTCATAATCCTGATAGGTGTTGAAGGTAACTACAGGCATGTTCCCGCTGGTATCTCCAATCAAAACAAGGTAGTCGGGACGGGTGTTTACGTTGTCATATTGAGTTTGGATATAGTTTTTTATGGTAGTGGTGGTAGTGCCGGTAGTGGCCGTGCTAACAGCGTTTACTATATATCCTTTCTGCCTTTTCCAGGCCACATATTCGTTCACTTTGCCCAGATAGATTGGGTCGCTGAAATTACCATAAATAACCAGCATTCTGGGCGCTTGATAGATAGTCTCCCGATTGATCAGAGATTCATAGTTCAGGATGTTGCCCCTATATATACTCTCAAAACTTTGGGAAATTGCGTTGGGCGCATTCATTTCGTTGACCCCGGCATTGGCGTCAAAGCTAAGTCTGATGTCAAGGCTGCGCTGAACAATCAGCTTTCCCGTCGCTTTATCATATTGAAAAGGATAAACGTTCAGGCTTACTACTCTGTAGTCGCGCAGAATCTGGGGTTCGGATAGCTGAATGCCATTTTCGGGATATAGCTTGCCATTTCTGCTTTCCTCTTTCAACAAACCATCAAAATCCAGCTTGGCGCGGTATTCGGAGGCCGGAGTTTGCGACAAGGTTTGCAGGCTCACTCCTCCGTTATAGGGTATCGCGATCAGCGTGGAAAACACCGGCAGTGTTTCGGTTTCATCAATAAACAGGTAGGGTGTATTTTCGATCTTCACCTTGGTAAGGGTTTCTCCCTTCACCTGGCTTTCAACCAGCTCAAAGGCCGGTAGTTCAAAATGCAAAGATACCTCCGTGGCACCACTGCGGTTTAGGCTGAAGGGGTTGGTTACCTGAGCAGCCTGGGCAAAAATCGCAAAGGGAATCACGGACAATAGTATAGCGGTAAGAATAAGTGCGAATCGTCGATTCATGCAATAAACCTCAATCTCTATCTAAGTTTGTTAGTGCTTACTTCATGCAATTAGCGGTGCAAACCGCAAAGTTTCTCCTATTGCAAGTGATCTGCGCTTGTTTGGCAAGCACGACATAATCATATCTAACTTTAAGGTATTGATACAGTTGTCCCAAAAGTGAGTTTAACGTTTAGCATACAAAAAAAAGCAGCCCTGAAGCTGCTTTTTTATATATTTAGTCTATCTCTTAGCCTACTATCCGGGTTCCGGTTTTTCCTTCGAAGGCCTCAACGATCTTTTCGATGGATGTAATCAAAACCTCTTTACCGCCTTTCTCCAAAAACTGGATCGCTGCCTGAATCTTGGGACCCATGCTACCTGCAGGAAATTGCTTTTCTGCGTAATAGCGCTTGGCATCGGCCACGGAAAGCAGATCCAGGTCCTGCTGTTCTGGCTTGCCATAGTTTATGGCCACTTTCTCCACACCGGTAAGGATCACAAAGAGGTCTGCCCCGATCTCCAAAGCCAGCAATGCTGAAGCAAAGTCTTTGTCGATTACCGCATCCACGCCTTCATAGCTGCCATCTTCGGTGATGTAAATCGGAATTCCGCCACCGCCAACCGCGATCACAACTTCACCTCTGTCCACCAGTTCCTTGATGGTAGTGCCGGGAATGATCTGCTTTGGCATAGGGGACGGCACTACTCTGCGGTAGCCTTTGCCGCTGTCTTCTTTCAAGGTCCAGCCCAGGTCTTTTTTCAGCTGTTCCGCCTGTTCGGCAGTGTAATAGGTGCTACCGACAAACTTGGTGGGATTCAGCATACTGGGATCGTTTTTATCCACCACCACCTGTGATACGATGGTGATCACCTGTTTGTCTATTCCGCTTTTACGCAGCTTGTTTTGCAGGCTTTGTTCTATCATATAGCCCATGGTGCCTTCCGTAGCGGCATTCAGCACACCCAAAGGCAAGGCTGCGATGCCTTCTTTTTCTCCGGCTTCCTGTTGGCGCAAGAGATTGCCCACCTGGGGACCGTTTCCATGTGTAATGCTGAGGTGATAACCCCGGCTGATGAGTTCCACTATGCCGCCAAGCGATTCGCGGGTATTGGCAAATTGCTGGCTGATCGTGCCTTTTTCTCCTGCTTTTATGATGGCGTTTCCGCCCAGAGCGAGAACTGCGGTCTTCTTCATGTTCTATTGTTCCTTATTTTTCTGTTTTTTTCCTATAGAGCAGCAAAGTTAATCCCCCAGGGCAAGAGGATTAACTTTGTGGCAAAAGGGAAAAGCAGGGAGGCGCGCAGCTGGCACCTCCCCCATATAGCTGGATTATTTCTTTTTGGATTTCTTGCCGAAGTCTTTCAGCACGTCGGCAATGGTGGGAACGCCGATTTCCTGAAGTTCATACTGAACCTGGCAGGCCGGCTGTTTGATCTTGATGATGCGGCGCAGGTCGATCGGGGTGGCGATAACCACAGAGTCGCATTCGGTGTTGTTTATGGTCTTTTCCATATCCTTGATCTGCTGTGCGCTGTAGCCCATGGCAGGAAGCAGCACGCCAATTTCAGGATAATGTTCAAAGGTTTCTTTTATCTCGCCAACAGCCCAGGGACGGGGATCGACCAGGTCGGCACAGCCATACTTTTCTGCAGCCACAACTCCGGCGCCATAGGTCATTTCGCCATGAGTGAGGGTTGGGCCGTCTTCCACCACCAGCACATTCTTGTTCAGGATAAGCTCAGGCTTGTCCACAAACAGAGGAGAGGCTGCTTCAATGATCACAGCCTTTGGATTAAGGGCGCGCACGTTGGCACGAACTTCGTTTATATCGTCCATATCGGCACTGTCGATCTTGTTGATCACGACCACGTCCGCCATGTGGATATTGGTTTCGCCGGGATAATAACTGATTTCATCGCCAGGACGATGCGGATCCACCACTACGATGCGGATCATCTGATCGCTGCTGTAGAAAGGAATGTCGTTATTACCGCCGTCCCAAATGATCACGTCAGCTTCTTTTTCAGCTTCGCGGACGATGGCTTCATAATCCACACCGGCATAAATAACGCTGCCCATCATGATGTGCGGCTCGTATTCTTCCATCTCTTCGATGGTACATTTGTGTTTCTTGAGGTCGGCAAGTTCTGCAAAGCGCTGAACTTTCTGCTTTACCAGGTCACCATAGGGCATGGGATGGCGAATCGATACCACCTTCAGGCCTTTGGCTTTCAGGGCTTTCACTACCGCACGGGTGGTCTGGCTCTTGCCACAACCGGTGCGCACGGCACAGATGCTTACCAGGGGTTTCTTGGTTTTGATAGTGGTGTTATTGGCACCCATCAGCATGAAATCGGCACCTACGGCATTAACCAGAGAGGCCTTGTTCATCACCACTTCGTGGGGTTGATCGCTGTAGGCGAAAACCACCAGATCCACGTTGTTTTTCAGGATCAGCTCTTTCAGTTCACTTTCGGGATGAATCTCGATACCCTTTGGATATAGCTTTCCAGCCAAAGCTGCGGGGTATTTCTTGTCGTCGATGCCAGGAATCTGAGTGGCGGTGAAGGCTACAACTTCATAGTCCTTGTTATCACGGAAAAAGACGTTGAAATTGTGAAAGTCCCTACCGGCTGCACCCATGATGATCACTTTGCGTTTCATTAGAGAATCTCCTTGTTTTTGTATTAGTTATACTTATCGTTTCAAGGTTTAAATTCGGCCTTTCACGTCAAGAAAAATCTGAACTCAATAGAGTGCATTCCGTTGCACTTGATATTAGATGAACTTCATCGCTTCCTTTAGTGCATCAATACTACCTAGAGTGGAAAAATTTATAATATCAGAGGTTTGTCTAATTTTCTTGATATTCAATCTACATTTCCAGATAATAATGTGCCTTATTTTCTTCAAAAGAATGGGATTATTTTTCAGCATAAAACTACATCTCATAAAGAGTACCTCATAACTACTATAAACAAGGATTAGATATACTAAGGGAAGGGAGAATATTGTATATACGGGGAAAATTAAATAATCTCTAAAGTCTATGATCATGCTATTATCGACACTATGGAGAATTAAATGGTAGATTGAATTAAGAACTATAATTGATCCCAATATACTGAGGATAATCGAAAGTGGTTTGCGTAGAATCTTGAATTGATCTTGATAAGAAGATGAAGCGTATAGAAGAGATACGAATACAATCATGAAAATAAGTATTAATTCATAAGGCAAAGCGAACGTATATTGATCAACCAAAAATGTTACCAAAGGCACTATTGATAATTGCTGAGACACTATCTTTCTGAAACTAAATTTAGAGTTTACTGAATTAACCAGAAGTTGGACAGGTTCAATAATCAGCCATATAATTGTTTCTTTCAATGAGTACAATGTCCAAATGCCTAATGAATGCAGTAAGATAGATAGTAACTCAGTATATATTACGATTATCAGAAAAGTATTAAAGAACTTTAGTGCAAAGAACGACTTTATTAAGTTACCTAATGACTTTCTAATCTTACTATTGATTAATGACCATGTTAATGTAATCAGTATGAGGATCACTACAGCAAACTCTCTTGGTGTTAATAATAGATATTCTATCATTCAATATGCCTTCAATCATTTAAAAGATAATACAATAATACCTTTTCCCTTTTGTATAGATATAATATCAGCTCTGCTTAAAATATGTTGAAGCGCACTTGAGTTTTTTTGTAAGTGTGAGGACATATAATTTGATATTGTTGTGCTTCGCTAAATCCACTAAAGCCCAGAAATAATGGGTTGCCAGATGATAACTTGAGATATCGTCTTCTGTATACAGATTCCTCTTAATGTTGTTTTTCATATTAGCTCCATATGTGATATTTGAATATTATACAGCATTAGTAATCGCCGTGTTGAGTCAAAATATTGATCCACTTACTTCATGCATCCTATATTCAGTTACAGTCTTTTCAAGCTCTGGTTTATCCACGAATTCTTTTTGTGTTATCTTTATGTAAGAAGGCTTTAAGGATAGATCCAACTCACCCATTTTACTATACGATTCAGACAAGAGCTTCCATTTAAGGATTATGTGATTTACTTGGTTTAATTTCCTTGGAAAGAACATTATTTTCTCAGTGTAAACATAATCACCAGAGACTAGCACGTCTCTTTGAGGTTCGATTTCAATCCTTTGGAAATCTCTTGATATAAATGTTGTAGGCT
>CAZGWB010000037.1:0-23678 GCA_964529335.1 uncultured Candidatus Cloacimonas sp. | reverse complement strand
GCTGAAGGTTGGTCAGGAAATCGAAGTAAAGATACTCGAGATCAAGGGCGACAAGATTGCTCTGTCCCGCAAGGCTTTGCTGGAAAATCCTTTCACTCAAGCCTTAAGCGAGCTGCACGAAGGCGATAACATCAGTTGCCGGATTCTGCGTTTGCACAATTTTGGCGCATTTGCCGAGCTAAAACCAGGCGTCGAAGGTCTGATTCCAGTTTCCGAGATGAGCCGCAACCGCAATATTGCCCATCCCCGTGAAGTGCTGAAAGAAGGTGCTTTGGTGGAGGTTCAGATTCTGCGGATCGATGAGGATACCCGCAAGATTTCCCTCTCTCTGAAAGCTCTACAAGAGGATCCTTGGGACAAGATAGATGAACTTGTGCAGTTGGAAACTCCCTTCGAAGGTGTGGTGGAAAGTTCAACCAATTTTGGTGTGTTTATTACCATCACCGAAGGCGTAACCGGTCTTCTCCCCCGCTCCAGAGTGCGCAGAACAGATAATTTTAAAACTGGTGATCAGGTTACCTTGATGGTTACCGCCATCGATAAAGACAATCACCGCATTACGTTGGATTATACTGACCGCAGTCCCGACGAAGTGGTGGAAACTCGTCCCCGTTTTGAAGACCGCCCTCCCCGCGAACCTCGTGGAGACAGAGATTACTCCAGCTCTCCTCGTAGAGGTGGCAAAGGCAGAAGCGATGAAGAATGGCGCAAGTATGCCAACCAAAAGGTAAGCGTTTCGGAAGACAATCCCTTTAAAGACTTATAAATACATGCAGCAAAAACCTAATCAGTTTATCAGGCTGCGTCAGGAAAAGCTGGAAAAGATTAAAGCCCTTGGCATTGATCCCTATCCAGTGGAATCTTCACGCAGCCACTTTATTTCTGCTCTGCTGGAAGATAAAGACGAGTTTATCGCTTCAGAAGCTAGCGTTACAATCGTCGGCCGACTGGTAGCCATGCGACGCCAAGGCAAGCTGGGATTTGGCAACCTGGAAGACAGCAGCGCCAAGATCCAGCTTTATGTAGCCCAAAACCTACTGGGTGAAGAGAATTACGAGCTTTTTAAGCTTTGCGATCCTGGCGATTTCATTCAGGCTACGGGATGTGTTTTCTACACCCAGGCCGGTGAACTGTCTCTGAAATGCAGTTCGATTAAGCTGCTATCCAAAAACATCCGACCTTTGCCCGCTGTGAAAGAAAAAGTGGTAGATGGCAAGCAAGTTCGTTATGATGAGTTTTCGGATATCGAATTGCGCTATCGCAAACGCTATCTTGACCTGCTGTTGAATCCTGATCATCGAAAGGTTTTTGAGCTTCGTTCCCGGATCATTACTGCAATTCGCCGTTTTATGGACGAGCTTGGCTACGTGGAAGTGGAAACCCCAATCCTGCAACCGCTATATGGCGGGGCTAATGCCAGGCCGTTTATCACCCATCACAACACACTGGATATGGACCTATACCTGCGAATAGCCACCGAGCTCTACCTGAAAAGACTGATCGTGGGCGGTTTCGAACGGGTTTATGAACTGGGCAAGGACTTTCGCAACGAAGGCATGGATAGAACCCATAATCCAGAATTCACCATGATCGAATTCTATGAAGCCTATTCTGACCTCCGCGGTATGATGGATATTGCCGAAAACCTGATTAAGCACCTGGCAAAGGACGTAATTGGCAAAGAGATCTTCCACTATCACGGCCATGAAGTTAATCTGGGTGGGGTTTGGCGTAGGGCTGCCATGACTGATCTGGTGAACGAACACACTGGCTTGAATGTCGATGCCAACAGCCAGGAAGACCTTGAAACGTTTTGTAAAAAGAAGCAGATTGAGATACCCAAAGGCTCTGGCAAAGGCAAGTTAATCGCTTTGCTGTTTGAACACTATGTAGAACCAAAGCTGATCCAGCCAACCTTTGTATGCGATTTTCCCAAGGAAATCTCTCCCCTGGCCAAGGCTAAACCCGGTAATCCGCTATTAGCCGACAGATTTGAGTTATTTATTGCCGGAGGTGAATTTGCCAATGCCTTCAGCGAGTTGAACGACCCCATGGATCAGCGTGAACGCCTGGAAGCCCAGGCAGCTCTGAGAGCATTGGGTGACGAAGAAGCTAACGTGGTGGACGAAGATTTTCTGGAAGCCCTGGAGTATGGCATGCCTCCCATGGGTGGACAGGGTATCGGAATTGACCGGCTGGTGATGCTTCTTACCGAAAATGACTCGATTAAAGAAGTGATTCTCTTTCCACAGATGAAGAATGGTTAACAGGTTAACAGGTTAATAGTTAATAGTTAATGGTTAATAGTTAGTGGAGTAAGGGGTATTGCTGGAAGGCAGGAAATAGCATCTTGATTATAAGTCATTTGGAATTATTGGGGCGATCTTCGGATCGTCCCATTGCTTTGAAGGCCGGATTCTTTTTTTTATGTATATTTCTTCAGCTTGCGGTTCAGGGCATAAGGTGAGATACCCAGGAGTGTGGCTGCTTTGGCCTGAACGTTTCCCGACTGGGCCAGGGCTTTTTGTATTAATTGCCTTTCCCATTCAACCAGATTGAGGGTTTGCAGCGATAAAGTATCTTCTGAACTGAGTTTGGAAGGCGAATCCGGTAAAATAATATCTTCCGGCTCGAGTATTTGTTTATTACAAAGCAGGACTGATCTCTGAATGATGTTTTTTAGTTCACGGACATTGCCAGGAAAGGGATAATCGCACAATAGCTGTAATGCTGGCTTTGATATGGATCCCAAACCTGGTTCCCAGTGAGGTTTATAAACAGAAATGAAGTAATCAACCAAAAGTGGGATATCTTCCTGCCGTTCCCGTAGAGGAGGAAGATTAATCTCTAATGTATTGATCCGGTTCAGCAGATCGAAACGGAACAGGTTTTGCTGGGTTTGCTCATAGAGACTTTTATTGGTGGCAGAAATCAAACGAAAATCAATGCAAATATCCTTCGTCCCCCCCACCCGGTTAATGATGTGCTCCTCCAACACCCGCAACAGCTTGGATTGCATGGACAGAGACATCTCTCCAATTTCATCGAGGAACAGGGTTCCCCGGTGTGCAGCTTCAAAATAACCCTGTTTTTGCTCCAGCGAGCCAGTAAAGGATCCCTTTTCACTGCCAAAAAACGAGCTCTCCACCAGTGAATCACTGAAGGCCACGCTGTTCACCGTTATATAAGGAGCTTTTCTTCTGGCTGAAGAATAATGGATAAGCCTGGCTATGATCTCTTTACCGGTTCCGGATTCGCCAGTGATCAATACAGGGGCAAGATCGTTTTCAGCGCAAAGCATGGCCTTGTTCAAAACCTCCCGCATAGCTTTACTGGTGCCGATCAGAGGCATTTTTACCAGCTTGGCTAGCTCTACTGAGATTAGAGTATGCGTTTCGAATAACTGCTTGTTGCCATGGCTGGTCACTTTCTTTTCATAATGGTTTTTGATATTCTTGAGATCCCGGTTGAATTGCTCGTTTTTGATTTCCAGATCCAGGGATTGGTATTGTTTGTAGTATTTTAAAGCCTTGTCGTAGATTCCGCTACTTTCGTAAAGCTCGGAAAGCAATCGGTTACACTGGATCATTTCTGATTTAAGTTGCAATGCTGTTGCCTGCTTCAGGCTACTTTTCAAAGCTGTGATAGCCAGATCGTTTTTTTGCTCTTTCATGTAGATCGTTCCCAAGCCAAGATCGGCAAGTACTGCCTGTATCTTGTTGCCGGTCTGAGCAATCTGATCCCGGCTTTTTTGATAGTAAGCAAGGGCTTCGGAATACATCCCCTGAGAAGTTTTTATCCTGCCCAAGCTCAATAATGCCCCCGTGACAGCCTGTTGATTATTGTGTTGTTTAAACTCGTTTACCACAATCATCAGGTTTTGCTCGGCTGTGGATAGATCTCCCAGATTCAAATAGCAGTTCGCAGAATTCATGATCGACGAATAGTATAACTCAGGACTCGTTTTTATTATACCATCGCTTATGAACTTCAGAAAGTATTTCAAACTTTCCTGGTAGTCTCCCAATTTGCCATAGGCAGTCCCCAAGTTCGAGCAAACGGTCATATATTCTTCGCTCTGTTCATCCTCCAGCAGTTTCAGGGCTTCCAAAAAGTAATTAATTGCCGCTTTGAAATTCCCCGTAGCCACATTAATCCGTCCAAATCCACAATAAGCCAGGCTCTTAACCCGGTCAGAATTCATCCGCAAACCAAAACTCAGCCCTCTGGCATAATAGCTCTCCGCATTCCCATAATCACTCTGAGATTCATAGATAAAACCTATATTACTATAGCGTCCCCATAAGGAATCGCTAATCTCAAGTTGTTCTGCAAGATTCAAACTGAGTTTCCCATATTCCAAAGCTTTTACATGATCCGTTTTGCACCAAAACATAAAACTGAGGTCGGCATAGATATTAGCCTTGAATTCGGAATCAACCATCAAAGGCTCATGCTGGACGAAACTGGTATAAACCTCGTTGAAGCTTTTCCCTCCCAAATAAAAGCGAAGAGCCTGAAAAGCGAAAAAAAACACTTCCGTTATGCTATTGCGCAAAGGCAAGGGTGGCATTGGATCAAACTCCAAATAGGCTTCAATACTTCTTAGTGCTTCAGAAAAAGTATGAATCAGTTTCGGATCTCTTAACTGATATTGACGGCGCAGTATCTGGCAGTATATGGTAAGTTTATCGAACTTTCCGGCTTTATTGAGCTGCTGTTCCAGTTCATGCAATTCGTTCACGAGCATTCTCCTTGCGATCTTGTTTGCCTAAACGCAATGGAGTGTCAAGATATTTCTTGTTTTGTGGGTACATGTTATAGATATTAAGTCTAACTGAAAACTGCAAATATAAATGTAATGTGTCAGTGAAAAATTCAAATAAGCTAGGGAGGGAATTTTATGATGCTTCTATCATATTGGAGTTTATATTGAAAATCTACAGGATTTTTGCTTGAATCAGTAAAGCTCAAAGGTAGATGAACGAATCTCTTTTGAGATTGACAGCCTTAGCTTTAGCGAAAATTCAAGAAGACCATGATTCCCGAGCATAGAATTAATGCAAAATCATTCAGACGATCGAACAACAGAACATCCGATTTGCGTCCCTGCTTGAACTACCTATGAAACACGCATGAAATACGGATCACATCCATAATTCATGCGTATTGCTAAGGTAATGAAAACAGGAAAGCTGTCAAAGGTTCAAGAGTTCAAGGGTCAAGGGTTCAAGGGTTTAGGTAATCGGTGCTTTCAGTGTTCTCGATGGGACCAAACCTTGATCTCTGGCGATCCGGATAATCCGTGAAAATCCGTGTTCCTATTCATTTTTCGTATTGATCCGTTCAAATCCGTCCAATCCGTGTAACCAATACTATTTCTGCCAAATCAGAGTTTGCAGCCCATATCTAAGCATCTTCCCTAGTAATCCTTGCCCCAATTGAATTGAGTTTTTCCTCTATCCTGTCGTAACCGCGATCAATATGGTAGATACGCGAAACCACGGTTTTCCCTTTGGCAACCATTCCTGCCAGCACCAAAGCAGCGCTGGCGCGCAGGTCGGTAGCCATCACTTCTGCTCCGCTAAGTTCCTTCACGCCTTTGATGGCAGCGATATTGCGTTCCATGCGGATATTTGCCTGCAAACGATTTAGTTCTGCCACATGCATGTAGCGGTCTGGGAATATGGTGTCTTCCACGAAACTGACACCTTCTGCCAGGGTCATCAGCACGGTAAACTGAGCTTGCAGATCGGTGGGAAAACCCGGATAGGGCAGGGTTAAAAGATTAACAGGTTTTATTTTTCCGGGAGGTAACACAGTGATCTTATCATCTTCGATCTCAAATTCACAGCCCGCTTCCTGAAGTTTATCCAGAAGCGATCTGAGGTGTTCCGGTTCGCAGTTCGCCACAGTTATCGGGCTGCGGCTGAGAGCACCAGCTACCAGGAAGGTTCCAGCCTCGATGCGATCTGGAATCATGGCCATTTCCACAGGAAATAGGTTTTCCACACCGATTATGGTAAGCGTGGTGCTGCCCTTACCTGTGATATTAGCTCCCATTTTATTCAGCAGGTCGATGGTGGAATCCACTTCCGGCTCCATTGCTGCATTGAACATACGGGTTTTTCCCTCGGCGAAAACAGCAGCCATCAGGGCATTAATGGTTGCGCCCACACTGGATTTGTCGAAATAGATATCTGCGCCAATCAACTTGTCGGCAACGGCATGAATATAGCCATGCTCGATGCTGATCTTTGCTCCCAGTGCTTCCATTGCTTTCAGGTGCAGGTCAACCGGCCGGGTTCCAATGGCACAACCTCCTGGAAAGGACACCTTGGCTTCCTTCAATCTGGCCAATAGCGGGCCCAACACATAGATGGAAGCACGCATTTTGCTAACCAATTCATAGGGCGCTTCCCCATAACAAACATCGCGTGAATCGATGCTCATGCTGCCCTTCTCATAATCCACTCTGGCCCCGATCACCCGCAAGAGGTGAGCCATGGTTTTCAGGTCGATCAAGCTGGGTACGTTGCGCAGTACAGATTTACCCGGAGCCAGCAGACAAGCCGCCATCACTGGTAAGATTGCGTTTTTGGCACCACTTACATAGATGGTTCCGGAAAGATCCCGGCTTTCTTCTATTACAAAACGTTCCATGTTCTATATCCTTATCATTATTGTCGTCTAATCAGCATAAATCTGTCGCGTCCGCTTAGATCGCAAAAGGCTTCCGGCTGTTTCCAGCCATTATCCAAGGCTATCTGATAAATAGCAGATTTCTGTGTCCAACCGTGTTCAATTGCCAGCAAGCCCCGAGGGTTCAGAAAGAGGCTTCCCTGTTCCAGCAGCAATCGATAAAAATACAGTCCGTCAGCTCCGCCCAGCAAAGCCAACCGGGGTTCGTGATCTTTCACCTTGGCTGGCAAGTCGGCAAACTCAGCTTCAGATATATAGGGCGGATTGCTGACGATGAGATCATAAGTCCTTGTCCGTTCTGGGAACCCATCACAGAGCAAGAATTCTATCGCTGCCTTGTGATTATCAGCGTTTCGCCTTGCCACTTCCAGAGCTTCAGAGCTGAGTTCGGTAGCCGTTATCTGCCATTCCGGATGCGCCTTTTTTAGCGCAATCGCAATAGCTCCGCTTCCGGTGCCGAGTTCCAGAACCGTTTCTACCTTGTTTGCATTTGATAAACAGAGCTCTACCAGCTCCTCAGTTTCTGGCCTGGGAATCAACACAGCAGAAGTAGTTATCAGCTCCAGACCGCAAAACCAGGCCTTTTCGATGATGTATTGAGGTGGAAACCCTTCACTCAGTTTATGAAAGGCGGTTTCCAGCTTTTCACAGTCCATTTTAGGGACCGTGATGTTTTGCTGCAGGAGTATTTTGCTTGGTGACATCTGTAAAACAGCGGACAGCACAAAGCGATAATCAGCCAAATCTGTTCCAGAACCGAAGGCTGTGCTTTCAGCCAAGCGCAATAAATCCCTCAGGGTCATTTTACGTTGTTACGATCCAGTTTTTTGGTAATGGTAACTTTGCGCCCGCCCTTTGAGAATTCCAGGCTTTCCGCCAGATGAAAGAGCATGGATATGCCTCTGCCATGTTCATCCAGATTTAGTTTTGGTTCTTTTCTTACCCGTTCCATCCAGCTTTCATGATCGAAGCCCAGACCGTTGTCTTCCACACTTAAGGTGATTGTTCGTTCGTTGGAATTGATCACAAAGCCAAACAACATTCGCCGTGAAGAAATGTCTTCATTCAGCAGCTTGGATTCGATCAAGCTTTGTAAAGCATTGTGATCCAGGGTTCGTTCAGCCACACTAAGCCCCAGGATTCCATGAATATATGCATTGTAGATCATCTCATCCAGGCAGATCATGATCTCATTCAGAGCGGCAGAGCTTACCGGGATATTTTGACGCATAAAGGTATTGAAAACCTTGGTGATGGTGAATTTGGAAAAGTGTCGGGGATCTATGCTGAAGCTGAATTCCGATTGCTCCACATGCTCAAAGAAATCCCGAAAATTGTTCTGGCCTTTCTTGCGTTCCTGCAGACTTTGAATGGAGCGGATAATCTGCTTGCTATCAACTGGTTTGCGGATAAAATCCGACGCTCCTAGACGGATGGCTTCGATGAAATACTCGTGGTCTAGGTATCCGGTCATGAGAATTACGTCCAGATTGTTATCGTATTCGCGTCGAACCCTGCCCAAAAAATCCAGACCAGTTATCCCAGGCATTTCGATGTCACAGATAACCAGGTCAAAATCTTCATCGTGAATCTTGCGCAATGCTTCGCTGCCATTAAAGGCAGAACCCACTTCATAACCGCTGATTGATAAGATTGCCGACAGACTGGATACGATAGCCATACTATCGTCCACGATCAGAATGCGAGTTTTTTTCATCTCATCCCAGGTTAACGGTGAACAGCTGATTCAGCTTAAGCATCGAAAAGAGTTCATATACGCTGTTCGAGCTGCGAACCACTTCAATTTCTCCGCCTGTAGAGATAAAATCTTTATAAAATAAGAGAATCTTTCCGATCCCGGTAGAACTGATGTTCCGGCAGTCCAGGAGATCAAGCTCCAGCAAAGTAGCCTTGGAAGCTAGGACTTCCGACAGTTTCTCCTGAAGAATATGAGCATTTTCGCTGTTTAAAATGCCATCAATCTTCATTGTTGCAACGTTTTCGCTGAGTGTGAGATCAATGTTCATCTGTTTCTCCTTTTTCGATTTCTGTCTGGTTTTCATTTTCCTGGATTTTCCTATGTTTGTCAAGCTTTTATTCTACAAAGCCCCGAATCCGCTTCAGAACTGCATTCTGAACGTTCACCGGGCTAATCTCGTATTTCTTGAATTCCAGAGTATAAACTGCCCTACCCTGGCTTAGAGAGCGGATACGTGTGGAATATCCGAACAACTCTGATAGTGGCACATCGGCCACGATTTCCTGCTGGTATTCATTGTGCCGGCGCATTACTTCTATCTTACCGCGTTTGGCATTTACATCGCTGATGATATCGCCCACAAATTCATCTGGAGAAAGCACCGTTAGCAGCATTATTGGCTCCATGATTACTGGATTGGCTTCACGCAGACCCTTGCCAACCGCCATTCCGGTGGCAATACGGAAAGCCAGTTCGTTGGAATCCACGGGATTGTATTCGCCACCAAGCAATTCCACCTTCACCCGTTCCACGTTCCCGCTGATCAAAGGCCCATCGTTGAGGGCATTCAGAGCAGCTTCCTTGATGGCATCCCAGTAGATCGCAGGGATTTGCTCTTCCGACACTTTATTAACAAACAGGTTTTTATCCTCATCAGGCAGATCCTTCAGGGACATGGGGCTTAGGCGTAACTGCACTGAGGCAAAATTGCCTTTGCCGTTCAGATCTCGCTGGAATACCTCTGAGGATAACACTTCGGAAGTGATCGTTTCCTTATAGGAAACCTGTGGATTACCTACATTCACCGCCACGCCAAATTCCCGGCGCAACCGGTCCACAATGATCTCCAAATGCAATTCGCCCATGCCGGAAATCAGAGTTTGACCGCTGTCCTTGTCGATATGCACTCTAAAGGTGGGGTCTTCCTCTTCAAGCCGGGTTAATGCCACTCCCAGGTTCTCCTGGTCTGCTTTGGTTTTGGGCTCGATGGCCACTGAGATCACCGAATCGGGGAAATGCATTTTGGATAAGAGCACATCCAGATTTCCGTCGGTTATCGTATCGCCGGTTATCAAATACTTTGAACCCACAAAAGCGCCAATATCTCCGGCATGCAGATTGTCCAGATCATTTTTACGGTTGCTCATCATCTGCAGCATACGGGAAACGCGCTCTTTTTTTCCGCTATTCTGGTTTACGAAGCTGCCTCCCTTTTTAAGGGTTCCCGAATAGACGCGAACGTAAACCAATCGTCCCACATATTTATCGATCTGCACTTTGAAGGCCAGCGCCACAAAGGGGCCATTTGGATCCGGGGCTATTTGTAGTGGTTCATGCGTATTAGGCAAAAAGCCTGTGGTGGCACCTATGTCAAAAGGCGAGGGCATGAAATCGCAAACAGCATCCAGCAAGAGCTGCACCCCTTTGTTTTTCAGGGAAGAACCACAAAGTACGGGAACGAACCGATTGCTGATAGTGCCCTTGCGGATCGCTTTGCGCAAAAGGCTTTCCGGAATTTCATCTCCCTCCAGAAACAGCATCATCAGTTCGTCGCTAAATTCGCTAACCGCCTCCAGCAAACTTTCCCGCATTGCCTCAGCTTTATCTAGAAAGGCTTCGGGAATCTGCGAATGTTTTACTTCAGTTCCACAGGTAAGCGGATCGAAATACCATGCTCGCATCGTGATCAGATCGATCACACCTTCGAAATTGTCTTCTTTGCCGATGGGAATATTGATGGGATGGGCAAAAGGGGTCAGACGTTCGTGAATCATCTGGATAACCCTTTCGTAGTCCGCACCAATCCTATCAATCTTGTTTACATAGGCCAGCCGGGGAACATGATAGCGGTCTGCCTGGTGCCATACTGTTTCAGATTGCGGTTCTACGCCACCCACGGCGCAAAAAACCCCCACCGCTCCATCCAAAACCCTCAGCGAGCGCTCCACTTCCGCTGTGAAATCCACATGACCGGGAGTGTCGATAATGTTTATCCGGCAGTCCTTCCATAAACAGCTAACCGTAGCGGACGTGATGGTAATCCCACGTTCGCGCTCCTGTTCCATCCAGTCTGTAAAAGCGTTGCCATCGTGCACTTCGCCTAGTTTGTGCAGAAATCCTGTATAAAACAAAATCCTTTCGGTAGTAGTAGTTTTACCGGCGTCAATATGGGCCATTATCCCTATGTTTCGTAATTTTGAGAGCGGACTGTCCGCATCGGTGCTCATAACAGTTTTATCCTTGTTTGTGTTTACAGGCCAAAAAAAACAGGGTGCGGAGTTTGTCCACAGAAAAGTGAAGATTGTCTGGGAGTAAAGGAATCAAGGAGTCGGCAGATCGAGGGGTAGAGTACGTCCATATCGTCGACTAAGTCCACAAAGTCCACTTCGTCCATAGCATAGACACTGTCAAGCCCCCCCCAGGGATCATACCGGAGTCATACCGCATGACCATCCGGTATGACTCCGGTATGATGGGGTGATCAGGGGTAGCTCCCTCGTCTCGACGGAGAAGTGAAATGGTTACAGGTTTCAGGTTCAGGTGACAGGGCACAGAACAGCATCAGGCATATACAAACTGATGCTAACTATGTGCAACAGTCTTTGTTCCACGGCCTTACAAAGCTTTGACCAATGGAAAAAGCCATCCTCCGGATAGAGAATGGCTTCATTATTTGTAAGGCTGTTTGATTTTTTTACTTACTCATAGCGCAAGGCATCAATCAAGTTCAGATTAGCTGCCTTAGAGGCAGGATACCAGCCAAAAAAGATGCCGATGGCCATGGAAAACCCCACCGATAAAACCACCGACCAGGGCGTAACTGCGATGTTCCATTTCATGGCATTTCCCACTATCTCGGCTGCTCCAAAACCCAGGAGAATACCAATGAAACCGCCCAAAATGCTGATCGCCACGGCTTCTATGATAAATTGCAAGAGGACGTCACGCTTTCCGGCTCCAACCGCCATCCGGATGCCAATTTCTTTGATGCGTTCGGTAACCGACACCAGCATGATATTCATGATCCCGATCCCGCCTACCAGAAGCGAGATTCCGGCAATTGAAGCCAGCAGGATGGTAAGGGTGTTGGAAACGCTGTTTGCCGTTTCAGCCAGTTCGGTTTGCGTGCGCACGGCAAATTCTTCGCTGGTGGTGCCGCGATGCCGGCTTTGCAGCAGATCGAGTATGTCCTGCTGAACCAGAGGAATGCCTTCTTCGCTCTGCGCTGAAACCAGTACCATCATATTTCGCCACCTGTTTCCCAAAAGTCTGGTATAAGTGGTTGTGTATGGAGCAATAACCGTATCATCCTGGTCCATGCCCATCACATTCTGCCCCTTGGCTTCCAAAACTCCCTTTACGGTAAAGGGGATATTTCGGATGCGGATGATTTTGTCAACCGGGTCCACCCCATTGAAAAGATTATCTGCCACCGTTTTACCGATCACGCATACCTTGGAGCCATTTTCCACGTCCGATGCATGAAACAGCTCACCCTGGCTTACTTTCATATCGCGGATAAAGAAATAATCCACATCCACCCCCATGATCCCAGTACGCCAGTTGTTTCCTTCGAATTTTAGTTGCCCCCAGGTATTGTAAACCGGAGACGCATATAGAACTCCATCCAGTTGATCGCGAATAGCCTCCACATCTTCCACTTCCAACAGGTTTCCGCTTCCTGCGGCCTGACGGACATTCGAAGCTGATTGGGAAAAATTGGTGGTAACCATGATTACGTTGGTTCCCATGGAATTCACTTGGTCTTCCACAATCTTCTGGGCACCCTTGCCGATGGCCAGCATCGTAATAACCGCCGCTACTCCGATAATGATGCCCAACATCGTTAGAAAGGTGCGGGTTTTATTTCGCAACAAGGATTTGAAGGCAATTCGGATAATTCCCAGAATAGACATTATTCCTCCTCATCCAGTTTGGGCAATCTGGCCAGATCTGACAGGGCATCCCGCCGCTGCAGATTTGGCTTGTCACTGATGATCCGCCCATCCCTGAAGGTTATCAGCCGGTCGGTGTATTGGGCAATGTCGTTCTCGTGAGTAACCAAAACAATGGTTTTACCCTGCGCATGCAGTTGCTGGAAAACAGCCATCACTTCGATGCTGGTGCGGGTATCCAGATTTCCCGTAGGCTCGTCGGCCAAGAGGAACACGGGATCGTTCACGATAGCCCTGGCAATGGCCACCCTCTGTTGCTGCCCGCCGGAAAGCTGATTGGGAAAGTGCTTTGCCCGCTCCTTGATTCCAACTATGGACAGTGCATGCATCGCTTTTTCATGACGCTGGTGTAGGCTGCATCTACGGCAATATAGCAAAGGCAATTCCACGTTTTCCAGAGCTGTGGTGCGTGGCAGCAGGTAGAAACTCTGGAATACATAGCCGATCTTTTGATTTCGGATAACCGTCAGCTCAGCTTCGCTCATCTGATGCACCGGAATTCCATCCAGCAGATAGCTGCCGTCGGAAGGTTTGTCTAAACATCCCAGAAGATTCATAAATGTGGTTTTACCACTGCCGCTGGCACCCATTATGGCGATGAACTCCCCTTCGTTTATGCTTAAGTCTATCCCTCGCAGGGCATGTACATGAAAATCGCCCATGAGGTATGTTTTTGTTAGGTTTTGCGTGCTAAGTAGCTGATTTGCCAATGCATACCTCCGCTGCTCAGAAGCGGCGACCCATGCCTGGGCCGGTAGGAGAATTGTTGTTTGCTGCCTGTTTGGGGTCTTTGTAGTTTACTCCGGTTATCATCACAGCATTCTGATCTATCCCTTCCAGCACCTCCACGAAAGCCCCGTCTGATATTCCTGTTTTCACGGGCACCGGCTTGGGAGTCTTTCCCTCTATTACCCAAACCACGCTGGTTCTGCTTCGCCGTCCCGCTACGCCAAAACCGGCACTTGGAGAATGTACGTTTCCTCCTTGTCCCCTGTTTCCCATGGTTTTGGCTAAACGGGTCTTCAGGCTGTCCGGAATCTGTTTTCGGGAAGCAGCGGGATTGACTGCTGTGGCTGTCTCAGCCTTGTTTGCATCAGTTTTTCCGGCGATTTGGCCGGCTGTTTCAGCTTTGGATTTTTCCATGGCAGCCTTTATCGCATTGCGTCCGGCGTTTAACAATTCATCGTCCCATTCCAGCCCAAACAGCTCCCATACTTCCTTGCTGGGCTTGAACCGGGTGGCAGTTTCCGGAATCCGCAAAACATTCTGCTTGGCCTGGATTACGATGGTTACATTCGTGGTCATCCCTGGCAGCAGCTTGTGATCGGGATTTGCCGCATCGATGATTACACTGTAAGAAACCACATTGTTTTCAGATTCGGGATTTAGCCTTATCTGTTTCACTTCCCCAAAGAATTGAGAGCTGGGATAGGCATCAACGTTGAATTCCACTGGTAAGCCCAGCTTAATTTTGCCGATATCTGCCTCGTCCACATTTGCCGTTATCTGCATCTGATCGAGATTATTGGCGATTTTGAACAGGGTTGGCGCATTCATACTGGCTGCCACCGTTTGCCCCTCATCCACGTCCCGCGATACGATCACCCCATTGATAGGGCTGGTGATATAGGCATTGTCCAGGTTTTTCTGGGCTCGCTGGAGATTCAGCCTTGAATTGGCAACGGTTTGCTGGGCAGTTTGATATTTGAAAAGAGCTTTCTTTACATCATATTCTGGGGTCATCTGTTTTTTAAATAGCTCCTGGAGCAGTTCATAATCCAGCTTGGCCTCTTCCATGGCGGTGGTAGCCTTGGCCAGATCACCTTTGGCAGCGTCCAGATTGGTTTGCAGTATTTCAGTATCCAGTCTGGCCAGCAGTTCGCCCTTGCGAACCCTGTCGTTGAAATCTTTATATAGCTTGTCTATCTTGCCGCTAACCTCTGTTCCCACACTCACCAGCACATAAGGATTCAATGAACCTGTGGCGGTTACCACCTCTCTGATATCTCCCGTGGAAGCTTTATCGGTTCGCCATTCGGGTTGATTTTTGATCTTACGGTAGTTGCGCCATACTATTGTGGCAGCTATAATAAGCGCTATTAGGATGATGTATTTTATATACTTTTTCATGCTATTTCCTGAGTTATGATTTAGTTACCACTTGCCAAGCACTGGTTTGGACAGCAGTTGAGCAATTGCTTCCTGTTTGGCAATTATCTGGTATCGGTTGTTATTGTAGGCAATGTCTGTTTCGATGTAGTCTGTGCGTGTTTTATCCAGCTCCAAAAGCTCTATCAGTCCCAACCGGTAGCGTTCTTCCGCCTGTGTTATCTGCTCCCGTGATTGAGCCAACTTTTCCGTATATAGTTCGTTCATACGTTTCAGATAGTTCAATTCCTGAACTGCGCTGGCATAATCGCGGATGATCTGGTCTCGTTTTTCATCTATGGCAAGCTGGGAAAGCTGACGACTAATCTTAGTCCGAACCGTAGTCTCACCGTTTTTGAAGTAATTCAAAAGAGGATAACTGAGCGACAAAGAAACTCCATGATTGGTGTTATAACGATCAAAATCAAAGTCCGCTCCGCTAACGCTGCGATCAAAGCTGTAAGCCAGGCTGAGCTTTGGAAAGTCGTCCAGCCGGTTCTGCTTCAGCTCGAGGTCGTTATTTTTCAACTCATGTTCCAATAAAACGATCTCGGCGCTTTCTTGGGGCTTACATTCAGGAATCTGAGCCTCCAGATCCAGATCAAGCTCAGCCAGAGAATAGCCAGAATCCTGCATGCCGGTAAGGGCAAAAAGCTTGCTACGTGAGTTTGCGATGCTATTGTTCAATTGCAGAATCGAAATGTTCGAATTTAGCACCGCTATTTCGTTTTGTTTTACCTCGAAAGGAGTGGTTTTTCCAAGCTGAAGCATCACTTTGCTCTGCTCCCAAACCCTGTTTTGAATCTGTAGATTTTCCTGCAGCGAGCTTAGTTGCCGAGTGGCGGTTAAAACCTCCAGATATGCAGTAAAAACCTGATAAGCATAACTTCGTTTACTTTGCTCATACTGAAGGGTGACCTTGTTGTTTTGAAGTTCAGCCTGACGATAACCAAAATATGCTGGATCGTTCAGACTGATGGTTTTACTAATGGAAAAGCCCGCCGAACTACTCAGTTCGCTGCTCCCAGGAGCCGGATCAAAGTTGTTCTGGACACCCGCCGATAGCGATGCTTCAGGCAATAGGTCCCATTTTGCAGAATTTAAATTTGAGTTTGCACTAGCCAGGCTTAAAGCACTTTTTTGAATGCTGAAGCTATGCTCAATGCCATAATTGATCAGCTCTTCCAGCTGATACTGTTGCGCCACCAGAACTACTGGCAGCAACAGGATTAGTAAAATGAACGATCTCATTTCCCCTCTTGTTCGTGGTATATTTCTGAAATATAATAATCAAAGTCTTGCACTACACCTCTCAGAACATCCTAAATAATATACTACAGAATGTTCCTTTTCCTGCAAGATTTTTCTGGCTCTGGTTGCATGGGAGTCTTGGGGTTGAGGAGTCTTGGGGTCGAGGAGTCTTTGGAGTCTGTCAATTAGAGCTAAAGCAGGTTTTTATCTTAAGGCCATGCGCTTCAATCCGTTTATTGTATTCGGTGCTTCCCGCATTCTGGATGGTTGATTTAATCCCTGGTAATCCGTTCAATCCTTGTAATCCGTGTTCCCATTTCAAGTTCAAGGGTTCAAGGGTAAAAAAAGGGGATTGGGGGTAAGCCCAAAAACGAGCTTGACAAAAATAGGCTCCATATTATACTGGTTCAGAGAATTAAATAAATCCAAATAGAGAGGAACCAATGCCCCAGCACAAATCACCCCTGAAAAGGATGAAAACCGACAAAAAGCGCGCAGCCCGCAATAACTATGTAAAGCGCACCCTCAAAACACTCTCCAAGCAAATGGATACTGCTGCCAATCTGGAAGACAAGCAACAGATGCTGTCCGAGCTGTATTCTCAATTGGACAAAGCAGCCAAAAAGGGTGTAATCCACAAGAGAACCGCTTCCCGTCGCAAAGCCCGTCTTGCTGCTGCCCTGAACAAGAGCAAAGCATAAATCATCAAGCCCTAACCGGGCTTTTTTTCTTTTCCTGTGAAACGCCAGAGTTCCCTAATGAGCCGTGTTTTGCGTATTATTCTGCGCATACACCTGTGGTTTTGGGGCATTGTGGCGTTTTTTTCTTTGTTATACAACTTCATAAATCCCCCTCTAACCCCTCTCATGCTGCAACGATATCTGCTCCGCGGTTATCCGATTCACAAGCGTTATTATATACCATTGGAAAAAATACCCAAGAGTACTCAGAATATGCTGATAGCATTGGAAGATGGTAATTTTTACAAGCACTTCGGATTCGAATGGAAGATGGTGAAAGAAGCCTATGAGCGCAACCAGAAAGCTGGAAAGATCAGATTTGGGGCCAGCACACTGAGCAATCAACTGGCCAGAACGATCTTCCTGACCACCGATAGAAACTATCTTCGTAAATACCTGGAAGTTCAGGTAACACTTATTATGGAGCTCTGCCTAACCAAAAAACGCATGCTGGAGCTCTATCTGAACTATGTGGAATGGGGCAAGGGAATCTATGGCTACGATACTGCGGCCCGATACTACTATGGGGTTAGCAGTAAAGGCTTAAACAGAACGCAAGCGAAAAAAATGATCAGTATTCTGACCAATCCCATCAAATATAGCCCCCAAACCTATTACCGTTCCCCCTCTGCCAGGCAACGGTTCCAGATGTTGCAACGCTACTTCTGATGGATGAAAGATTTCTGTATCACGTTTGGGACGCTGGACACCTGGCAAGCGATCTGCGGACAGTAAACGGAAAATCAGTAAAAATCCTGTTTCCAGGGCAATTCAATACATTCAGGGGGCCAGACTTTATGAATGCCATTCTGACTCTTGAGGGTAAAGACCTTCAGGGAGCGGTGGAAATTCATCAAAGCACTCTTGACTGGCAGAGACACCATCATCAGGAGGACCATCACTATAATTCTGTGGTGTTGCATGTGGTGTATTCCCACAATAGCGAACTCCCGCTTACCCAGCTCGAAAATGGAAACTGGGTGGAAATTCTGGAGATGCGCAGCCAGCTTTCAGAAGAAATCCAAAAATTGCTGTGCGATTATCAGGAGTTCCCTCCCAGAAAAGTAGGCAGCTTCTGTGATAGGTTGTCCGCTCTGGATAATGAACACCTTCAAAGCATCCTCTATCAGCATGGCCTGCAGCGGTTTGAAGGCAAGGTAAAACGCTTTAACGCCAGTCTGGGCTTTTCAGATTTCGACCAATTGCTTTATGAAGGCTTAATGGAAGCCTCTGGCTACGATAAAAACAAACTAAACATGCTGCAACTGGCGCAAAGTATCCCCTTTGCCAGCCTGCGATCCTGGAAACAGGATGGAATGCCGCTGATCACACTACAGAGCATTCTTGCCTGCAGTTCAGGATTACTGGCCAAAGCAGGTAAAAATCTGGAAACCGGCCAGGTGGAAAAACTAAAAAAAGCCTATGAAGAACAGCCATATTTTGCCAGACAACTAAATCTGGAATGGCAGCTGTTCAGAATCCGGCCGGCCAGCCATCCTTTACCAAGGTTGTTGAAGCTGGCGCAGTTTGTTTTTATTCACCTTGATGACGGTTTATTAAAGGCATTTTTGGCTCAGGTCGAGGCAAACAGCTCCGAACCAGCCAAACGATTTACGCTTTACAAACATATGTTCTGCCAAACAGACAAAAGGCAATGCCTAAGCCAAACTGTGCTGGAGAATTCATATCTGAATATCTACCTACCGCTGATGTTTCTCTATGCCCAAAAAACAGCCCAACCAAATCAATCAGCATCGCTCAAATCCAGTTGGTGTGAATTCAAACCTCTGGCTGACAACTATATCTTGCGCTATATGAGCCTCAAAATAAACCCCTCGCAGCTTAAGCTATTGCATAGCAAATCTCTTCTCCAACAAGGCATGATAGATATTTACTACCGCTATTGCCGCTACCACCAATGCAATGAATGCAGGACGGAATCCCTATGCTGAAAACTCCGGTTAAAGACAATCAAGACAGGCAGAAACGCACCATCGACATGGTTACCAGGCTCTACGTCCATTTCTTGCTGAAGGACGAGCAGATCAGCGAGCAGGAAATCAGCATTCTTTATTCCCAATTGATCAGCCTTTTTGCCCAAGTGGATGTTTCATGGGAAGCCTACGTTAGGCAGATCATCGAAAGCGATTACCTGATCAGCGAAGTTCTGGATTATCTGAATCGCTATCTATCACAATTGGATAAAGTGCGCATTCTCCAAAGCCTGGTTATCATGGCAAAAACTGCCGGTGAGCTGAATATCTCTGAGATTACCAGTATTTTGGACGTTTGCAAGCAGCTCTCTGTTGATCCGGATGCCTTTATCTCGCTGATCGATTTCTTTGAAGCGGGAAGCAGCGGATTGGTAAGCATCCCTTGCGAACATGGAGTGGCGCATGTACGGCATTCTCTGTTTTCAGATTATCAGATTTTCGGGTCTGCTCCCAATGTCGACATTAGATTTCGAAATCAGGCTCTGGCTCCGTATGAAACAGCTCTGTATGCCATAGACCAATATCTGTTCCTGGCTGTTGGAAGTTCGGCAAATCTGAATATTGATGGCCAGGCAGCTATGGCCAATCGGATTTACCTGTTAAAGCAGGATAGCATTGTTAAACTGATCAACACCGAGTTCAATTTCAATTGCCTGAAACTAATCCACGAAAACCAGAACAGCAACGACGAGATCTATTTCCGCAAGACTAATTATAATTTCGTGGTGCGTAAACGTGGTCCTTGGTATTCTTTACAGCTTTACGGCGGCAGCATAACTCTAAATGGCCGCAGCATGCTTTCCAGCAAGCATTATGAGCGGCACTACGAGCTTTTTTATGACGACGTTCTTCAGATAAAAGGTTATGCTCCCTGGAATCTCAGCATTCTGATCGAAAACCGCGGCAGCATAGGTCTGGAGGATAGAATTCCACGTTCCTTGTATCTGAACCGGGAAAAGGACTATTTCAGCCTGAGCCGTAGCGAAAAGGACAATAGTCTGGCCCTAATCGAATATAAGGAGGGAGGTTTTTTCCTGCATCCGGCCAAAAAGGGTTGGACGGTATTCCTGAACCAGAATAAAGTAGTGGAAACCATCCCTCTGAACTTGAATTCGGATACTATCAGCATCGATAAACGTAATTTCAGGATAAACAACTTTTTCGACCTGATTGAAATCCCATTTGAGATAAACTTGATCCGCCTGGTGGATATAAAACACTACTTTGGAGATGGACAAATTGCCTTGGACAGCATCTCAATGGAAGCTCGTAAAGGTGAATTGATAGGCATTCTGGGTCAGAGCGGATGCGGAAAATCCACTTTGGTAAAGGTTCTTTCCGGTGAGATTATTCCCACTTACGGCCAGATGCAGGTGGATGGAAAAGACTACTTTAGCAATCTGCATTACTATAATCAATACGTGGGCTATGTGCCTCAGGATGATCTGCTGTATCCTTATCTCACCGTTTATGAGAACCTGTTATATCGTCTGCGGATGCGGATGCCGCATATTTCGATGGCAAACCTGGAACAGAAGATCAATAATATTCTCCATCAGGTGAATCTCAGCCACCAACGCAATACCAAGGTGGGCGAATTTAAGAAAAAAAACCTCAGCGGCGGTGAACGCAAGCGCTTGAACATTGCCCTTGAACTGCTTTTCGAGCCAACCGTAATTATCTGCGACGAACCGACCAGCGGCTTGTCCTTTACCGATGCGGAACAGATCATAGACATCCTTTCATCCCTTACGCAACAAGGCAAAATCGTGCTGGCAACGATTCATCAGCCCAACAGCAGTATCTTCCGAAAGTTCGACAAGGTTCTGCTGATGGATGTGGGTGGCATTATCGCCTATTATGGTTCGCCCGGAGATTGCTTCAGCTACTTCGACGAAGAGCTTACCCAGCTAAGCCACAGGGCTGCTGAGATAGAACTGAAACGAACCCTTAAAACCTCGGACTTTATGTTCGATGTGATCACCTATCCGGAATATAATGAGCACAATGAACCGGTATACGAACAGGTTCAGGGCTACATCCAGCCGAAACGCAAGTTTTCACCCGCATTCTGGAGGGACAAATACAAACGCCGGATGCTCTTCGATCTGATGCAGCACGATCTGGGCCAGCAAACCGAGAATCCCCCTCTGATCAGAAAAAAGCAAAGCAAACACAACCTTAAAAGCCGCTTCCTGCTTCTGAAATCCTATCTGGAGCGTAGCTTCAAGATGAAGCTGCGAAACCGTACCAACAACCTGATCACCTTTGTACAGGCCCCTCTGCTGGGTCTGGTTATCTCTTTCATCCTGCGCTTTACACCCTATCCGGAAAGTTATCTCTACAGCGCCAATCACAATATCGGCATCTACATCTTTGTCAGCATCATCGCTTTCATCTTTTTGGGAATTTCGAACAGCATCGAAGAAATCCTGGACGAACGAAAGATCATCCTCCGTGAAAACCAGATGAATCTGCGGGTGAGCTATTATCTTAGCTCCAAGCTGCTTACTCTGGCCTTTTTCACCCTTGTCCAGGCGATCCTCTATCAAGGGATTGCCGCAATAGTTTTGCATATTAGGGGGCTGATGGGGATATCTCTGCTATATCTATTTACTGCAGGGATGGTTGGCTTTTCGTTGGGACTGCTGTGTTCGGCTTTTATCAGAGAAAAGAAAGCCATTATCAATCTTCTGCCTCTGGTTTTGATCCCCCAAATCATCTTTGGGGGAGCGGTAATCGAATTCGAACGGATGAACCGCAATCTGACCATTTATCATAAACATCCGATCCCCGAGATTGTGCAAACCATCCCCTCACGCTGGCTCTTCGAGGGCCTAACTACCGCTTACGCAAAAAGAACCGCGTTTCATCAGGCGATGGCGAAAATCGAGCAGAAACAGATAAAAGCCCGCGACAATTATCATCATGGCAAGCTGAGTTCTGCTGAATTTACCCAGTTCAAATCCGAGCTGTATCATGAAAAAGTGAAGCTTGCCGAACGCTGGAATCCGGATGACTTGCAAAACACCAATTTGAATTCAGGGGTAAGCATGATGGACGGCAAAGTGCTGTCCGAACAGAAAAACTACTTTCTATCCAGCTATAAGTTGATTGGGAAAAAGCTTACCCGTACCTGGAACTACAACCTGCTCGTTCTGATGCTATATCTCATAATTTTTAATTTCATTACGCTGATTAAGCTGAAGTATTTATTTAAGGACTAAAACCCATAATATAGTCTGAGAATAGATTGGAGTCTGCCAACTCCATCTTGCTATCCACTACATAATCCGAAGCCATGAAATAGCCTGAAACTCAAGTCCCTAAATCTCTTGAAGAGCACAGGTTGTTAACAAAGCCTGCAGGGCGACAGAGCAAAGCGATGGTGTAAAGCCTTAGGCGGAACCCCTCGTCTCGATGGAGAGGGGTAGCTCCGTCGTCTCGACGGAGAAGTGTCAGGAGAAGCTCACTATTTACAACAGTCTTATTCATCCATCCAAGACACTTACATTCACTCTGAATCACGCTTGCAGCAACGAAACCCAATGCTGGCAGATAACTCGTAGATTGGCAGAAAGCTAAAGCTGCTATAGCGGTTGCAGGCTTCCGGTGCAGAATACCAGCTTCCACCCCGAACGCTTCTGCTGTAGGAAGTGGGATTCTTGTTATCCTGACGCAAATCCCAGCACCATTCCCAAAGATTGCCGCTGAGATCATAAAGACCCAATTCATTGGGAGCCTTCGTTGCTACAGGATGCACCGTGTAACCTGAATTCTTGTTGCACCAGGCCACTTCTTCCCAAAGCTCAGACCCGCTGTAGGTATAATAATGCGTATTAGGTCCGCCTAAATAGGCATATAGCCACTCCATTTCAGTGGGCAAGCGATAGCCCGATGCCTGCCAATCGCAGCGGACTAAAAGGCATTGATCATTTTCAGTCCCATAGTTTGCCGGCCAGTTAGCCGGGTTGCTGCCATACTCACCATAACTATAACAGGGGTTTAATCCATCCAGCAGACTGCGTTTATTGCAATAAACCAAGGCCTGAAACCATGATACATAATAAACAGGATAAGCATTACGATAATTGGGAAGGGGCAGCGAACCCATCACCGTCCAATATTCAGCCTGGGTTACTTCTGTTTTATCTATGGAGAAGGCCTGAACTGATACGTTGGTTATTCCATTATAGTAGCTGCCGGCAGGCAGGAATACCATTTCCGGCTGTTGATGAGGAATATTATATTCCACCTGTGAAACCGGGCTGGGATTCCAGTTGCTGCGGAAAGCCCGGGCTTTAACCAGATGCCTTCCCGCTCCAATCAGGCTGAAAGGTGCTTCATAAAGAGGAGAATTATGGCTCGGAGGCTGGCCATCCAGGCTGTAACGAATCTCCGCAAAAGGGGTGGAAACCGACATCTGGATCTGCGTTTCAGGTGTTATTAAGCCAGAGGAGGGACTTATCGCCACCGCTGCCACGGTATTTTCAAACTCCAGGGCAGTGTTTTTCTCACATCCGCTATAAAGCAGGATCAGACAAATAGTTAGGCAAAGCAGAACATTCTTCATGCGGTTTCCCTTTTCTTCATTCTTGTCGCTATTTACCACCAGATCAGAATTTAAAATCTGTCAATCTTTTTCTCTGATTGCAAAGTAAACTGGAACTTCTCATGAACTTCCGAAGCAAAACAGAACCTCAGTTCTTCCGGAGAGACGCTGAAAGTTCTTGCTGCAAAATCCAGACTCTCCAGTTCCCCTCAAGCCAAGACCTTTTAGGAATAAAACTTGCATTATAGCCTTTTGCATGAACTGCAAAGCCCCAATTAATGCCCTAAGGAGCGAAGATGAAACAAGGCAAGCTCATCCTGGCAGTGCTGCTGCTTACTGCCATTTTCTTCTGTCTGT
>CAZGWB010000036.1:0-23901 GCA_964529335.1 uncultured Candidatus Cloacimonas sp. | reverse complement strand
ACCGGAGTCATACCGCATGATCATCCGGTATGACTCCGGTATGATAGGGTGATCACTCTCATAATCATGGCGTCTTCCATGGTCTGGAGTAGTTTGCCGATATTTCCGTTGAAGCAACCCATATCAAGATTTGCTGTGCCTGCATGGCATAAGTCTCTTTCTGGAAGATACCCGGTTATCGAGCGTGTGGCCAATACAGATAGTCAGTCTGCTTGCAGTGTAGCGAGATGCATTTAGCCCAGACCCTTATGTATTACTTTAGAGCTTTGATTCGGTTCAATAACGCTTCGGTCATGCTATCTTCTTGTTCCCAATGTGATCATTGATCCGGAGCCAGGAAAGCACTATCCTGTATGCTGACAAATCAGGATAAGCAAGGATGAGACAGATAGTTATTGACAATCTGGATGATAATCACCAGTATGTTTTTGGTATAAAACCAAGGAGAAGAAAGATGAATAAATACCAATATAAGGTACTATTTTCATGTTTTGTTATGTTGATCTGTTGCTCAGCAGCGTGGGCAACCTCTTATAATGATGACTCTCAAGCGTAGTATGAAGCACAAAAAGATATGTTGGCTTACGTTCAATCAACTTTCCCCCATCGCTTTGGGAGTGATCTGCGAGCAGGGGATTATGTCCAATATGAGATAACGGATCACCATTACCAGCGGGAAGAGCCGGAACTATGCAGCCTGGAGGTTACCGAGAAAAGTGGCAATGTCGCTACTATCAAGGAAGAGTTTGAAGGCAATATCCTCTATTACAGAATTGATCTTCAGAGTAATACCTTGCTGGAGTATTGGGGTTTTGATGAGGACGGGACCGAGCAAAGACCATTACTGCTTTCTTCTTCTGAAGTGGAAACCAGAATGCAGACTATGATAAGCCAAAACAGCAGGGCAAATATTCCCAATTTACCGGAAGGCATTACTAAGCCAGTGTTTTCGAGTTTAACTCAAAGAGAGGCCTTCTCGACTGGGAACTCAAGCCTCAATTGCCTGGTGAGAGCTCTTGATATTCCGGTTGTGGAAGGCATTACCCCTGAAATCAGACAAGCTGTGCAGGAACTAACCAAGGTCTATTTCTCGGAGTCGGTGCCTAAGCTACTACCAGCCAAGCTAATGGCTGTGTATCTGGACAATCCGGAAGTCTTTGAAGGTAACTCAGGTATGGTGAAACAGAGTAAGTACCAAATCAATGATTTCCACAGATCAGATAGATAGGAGGAAGAGATGAAAAGATATCTATATTTGGCAACACTACTGGGTCTGATGTTATTGTTGAATTCTTGTTTGACCGAGCCATCCGTTCCACCTGTAGAGCCCTGGCTTTGCAGTATCAATGGGGATGGAACCGGTTTCAGAAAAATCATGAAATCGCCTTTCAACACCCCAGGATTGGTGGATATCTACATGACCAAGGACAATCGGATCATCTTCTATGGAGAAAAGCTGTGGATTTCGGAGACGGATACGATCAGGGTTGAACAGATCACACCGGATAATCTAGTTTTGTTTGCTAAACCCCAACTTGAGTTTACGCGCGATGGGGGCACTGCATATTTCGCAGCAAGCAGGGATTTATACAAGCTTAAGTTATCAACCACCGAGGTGTTTAAGTTAACCGAGACACCGACTGATTATTATTGGGCGGAACCGATGCTGTCAGATAATGAGCGCTTTGTTACGATGAGGGGTTATTGGGGGAAAAACGACTCCCCGCAAACTGTATACTCATTTATTGACCTCGCCGATTATTCCCTGCATAATGTGTTTGCAACAAATTATGTGGCTGCTCCATATAAAGGGAAAATTATGGAGGGATTGAGCAAGTTTATCTTAGAGAACAAACACGGTTTTGGCAGTATAAGCTTTATTGACTCTACATACACACTCCATCATCCCTATCTTGCTAGCTATAAAAACATGTTTGAAACTAGCACAGACCAGCGCTATATAGTCACTAAATCTGTTCAATCTGCCAAGTCTTACGCCATTGCCATTGATCTTCAAAACTACGCACGCTACGAGCTTGGTTACGTAAGCGAGCATCACTCCCGAAGTCCAATAAAGGTCTGCAAAGATGCAAACCTCGTTTTCTACTTTGATGATCAGCGGATTTACCGATACGATCTGGATACACATCAAAAAATCACTGTTATTGGCCCCGATGAGGAGATTGACATATTCAATGCTATCATGTTTGCCCCCACATGGGATGGCTCCAAAGTGTATTTCTACGCCGATATTGCTGAGAAGTAGTGAGGACTCTATGAAACATAAAGAATTGATACTCTTATGGTTGATGTTGCTCATCATTGCGTCAATCCCCGCATTGTTTGCTGATTCAACCCATAACCCCTATAGTTGTGTTATTGACCCAGAATTTGCCAATACTGACTTAACATATGCTCCATTGGCTGCTTGGGCAGCGGCTGGATCGAATACCACTATAGATACTTTAGCGATACGTGAGATCGATATTACAGATATAGAGCCAATTGTATGTTTAGTGCCAAATTCATCAATAATTGATACAACGTCTTTTGTAAGTGCGATCCCCGACGATGGATTTGATGACACGATGCCTTACAAACACTGCTTGATTTTTTGGTGCTAAGGCAGCTAAATCTGTCGGAGCATGTTAGAATCTTCATCCCTCCCGGAGTATACAACTTCAGCGATCAGATAATCATGAGCTCCAACATCTCTTTAAAAGGGGCAGGGTCTCACCAGACAGAGTTGAGGTTCCTCATCCGTGCAGATTCTACCAGCACAACTATGTCAACGGAAGATTGCCGGAAAGATGCAATATTAGTTGCCGGTTCCGATGATAATATCCTTGAGAAAGTTGGCATAGAGGATTTGAAGATCGTTAGGATTAGAGACGGATTATCGCCCACGGAAGTAAAAGATAAGGTAGGTGACTATTCTACTTTTAATGGTACTGGTTATCAAAGCTATTGGGGTAACAACATAGCCATCCGCAGAGCAACGGGCTGCTGGGTGAAAGGGGTGGAGAGTGAAAACACTTTTCGCAATCACGTAACTCTTGAATTCGCAGAACACATTACAGTATCTGGGGTGTATTTTTACGATGCGAATAATTATGGAAACGGAGGTTTTGGATATGGGGTAGGATTATGGGATAGTAGAATTAATCTTGTGGAAAACAGCATCTTTAGACACCTTAGGCATGCTGTTGTCCGTTATTTTTGGGCACAGTAGATACAAATCTGAATATAGATCAGCCGGAGTATTATCAGTTAAGCTTTGGTTCACCCTGTATCAATACCGGCACGGTAGATACGACCGGATTGAACCTGCCGCCTATGGACCTGGCAGGCAACTGGCGCATCTGGGATGGCAGGATAGACATGGGCTGTTATGAATATGGCTCTGTGCCCTATGTAGGTGTTGACGATCCTGAGTTGCCAACCCCTCCAGAGCAATTTCGGGTAGCTGTTTATCCCAATCCACTCATAAATACCAGCCGTGCAGCGGGAGTCTTTATTGAATTCACCTTGCCCTGTAAACCGGCTTCAAAACCTGTGGTGGAAATATATAATATCCGGGGACAGAAGGTTAAGACCATCCGCTTGATTGAAAGCTACAACAGCCTTGTCGGTAAAGCAGGGCTTTCGAAAGATGTAAAGCAAAACGGAGAGTTCTATTCCACTGTCTGGAATGGCAAGGACGACAACAACAAATCGCTTGGGTCAGGGACCTATATAGTTAAGGTAATAGCTGACCGAATTGCAAGCACCACGAAAGTAACGATTATCAAATAATGGTTAGTTACAATGCACCAAGACAGTTGCTCAGTCCGCTGTCGGGCGAACTTCAATTCACCCGCACCAAGCTCTTATCCTGAAGCTATAACGAACTATCTAACTGCCACCACCTTGTAGAATCTCAGGTTTTCGCTAATACTTAGGTCAAAGAACAGAGCGCTGATATTTTGCTGCACCACATCCCATTCAGGGCTGTCGGGTGAAGCGGCAGCCAGAATCTTGTAGCTATTAGCACCGGGCACAGAGCTCCAGGAAAGCCGTAGCTGAGTATTGGACAGGCTGCTCAATTGCACTCCCAAAGGTGTGTCCAGGGTGTAATAGTATAGGTTCTGGCAGCTTTCGTCCAGCCAGGGTTCAAAGCTGATCTCGCCTTTGCCTTCCTCATTATCGAAAAGCAGCGGGTCTATCACCGCAGGATCGGTGCTACCCCAATATATGTAGGCTGCCGTGAAGGGAGTTAGAGTATTGTTATAGATATTTATGCCATTATCAAACAGCTTGTTCCATTGTGTCTGGCTGCTGCCAAAATTTAAGGTTCCCCCGTTTTGATATATTCCATAACCGCTGCAGTTGCTAATGCTGTTATTCACCAGATTCATAGTGCCATTATAGTGTAAAATGCCATTTACGGCGTCGCTGAGGGTGCATCCATTCAGCGAGGTGGTGTTATTATCCTCAATTTTTAGGAGATTGTGGTTAGTTAGCTTGAGAGTGCAGTTATTCAGGCTTACGGTTCCGCGATATATGTACAGCAGATTGAATTCCTGGGAAGGCGTATGGTTTTCGTCCAGTCCGCCGTTCATGATCGTAGTCCAGTTCAGATTGCAGGCAGCATCGGGATTATTTATGCGCAAACCAACCCAAGTGCTGGGTAAAAGCGGATCCAGACCACGCAGGATAACCGGATCGGATTCCGTTCCCAGGGTGTTTAAAGCGCCATAAACCGTAAAATTGGTATCTTTCTGATACAATACGTAATCTGCAAACACCAGTTCGCAGCCGGCTGAGATATTCAGGGTTACCCCGTCGTTTACGATAAAGCCATTGGCAAAGCGATAGGGCAAGCCAAAGTTTGGCCAGGTGGCAGATCTGGTTTGATTGTAAGATGTTATGGCGATGTAAGGATTGCCAATTGATGAGAAGCTCACGCCGCTGAATCTATCCAGAAGGTCAGCGGAAATTGCGATGGGGTAATCGCCGATATTTATCAGATCTAGGCCATTGACACTAAGGTCGTGAAAGGTGGTGTTATTACCCAGAAATCCGCACCAAGCGGCATCCTGGATAGTAAGACTGCTTACATTCATAATATCTGAGCTTTGAATATCTTCCAGCATAAGCCCATGACCGTTGCTGTAGCGGATCAGGCAATTGGTCAGGTTCAGGTTTCCCGCTCCCGTATTGCTGAATGCCCGGCGTTGATTATATGTATCGTCCTTTCCCGCGTAAAGGAACTGGCAATGAACAAAATCGGCATCCCAGCAGGAATTGAAAACACGCACTCCCTGCCAATATCCTGTGCTGGATGGATAGCGGGTAAAGATGATAGGCTGTGCTTCCGTGCCAATGGCCTGTACAGCGCCATTAAGAAAGATATACGAGTTATCTGCCATGTGAAATTCACAGCCTGGATCGATGCTAAGAGATGTGCCGCCATTTGAGTATAGACTTACCTCGCAACGGTAAACATAGCCGAGATTGGGAAAGCTTACCGATCTGTCGATAGAACCCGACTGAAAGAGCCTTATCTCGTTTGTGCTATTACCGCTGAGGGTTAGATTTGTAAAGCATCCGGCAAAAACAGGCAGAATAGATAGAGGATTTCGGTTGCAACCGCTGATGCTGAGATTATCTGCTGCCAGACTCAGGTCGGAGTCGTTTATCCAAAGACCATCCGTCCCACAACCCGCTATCTGCAGGTCGTTTATCGTGAAGTAGTCCCCGCTGCCAATTTCCGAGCAGGAGATGGCCTGGGCCTGAACATTGGTAATAAGGCAGTGCTCCATATTTAGCTCAGTTGCGCCCAGATTATTTATCAAAGATGCGTCGTAGCCATATTCGTTGGCCTTGCCGCCATAATTGAACTGACAATACTGCAGATCGCCGTGGCTGCCATTACGGAAAATGATTCCCTGCCAGTTGTAACTGGTATCTTGGGGACGGCTAAAGATTATGGGGCTTACTTCGCTGCCGATGGCGTTCAGGGTGCCGGTTACTTCCAATACAAGCCCGTTTTCAAAGTGAAACACCGTTCCAGGCTCCAAGTTCACAGTGGTGTAGTTCACGTACAGGCTATATCCGCTTATCTGATACGGATAGCCGTGATTGGTGAGGGTTTGGCTGGCCAGGTAACCTCCGTTCACAAAGCGGATTACATTGTGAGCATTATCAATCAGGTTTACGTTGTTCAGTTGGTGTGCCCAATTGGCCGAGATACTTAAGGGATATGCGTTGCAATTGTTGATGGTAATGCCGTTGATATTCAGGATGCAGTCGGTCGCGCTCTGATACAGGGCATCCATGCCGCAGCCATTGATGCTGACGTTGTTTAGAGTAAGATTGTCGGTTCCCTCGTCGACGCTTTCGATAAATATGGCCCGGCAATAAACATCAGTAATCTGAGTGTTTTCGATTAACACAGTATCGGCGCGGTAGAAAGTGATTGCATTCTGAATGTGGTTGTAGTTATTGCTACTGCCACAATGCTCGAGGACGCAATGGTTGAAATGGGCATTGCTGACTCCGCTGTTTAAGATGAAACCCCGCCAGTTATTAGGGGATTCTGGCAGCCGGGTAAAGGTGATGGGCTGAGATTCTGTTCCTACTGCGCTGAGGGTTCCTTCGCAGTTTATCGCGTTCGAATATCCAAGCTGAATAACCACTCCTGGCTGAAAGCTGAGGTTTATCCAGTTTGCATAGAGGTCAAGATTTTCGCAAACGTAAGGATACCCCCAATTGCGGAAAGTGGTATCCCGGTACATATAGCCGTTGTTGATCAGGAAAACGCGGTCACTGGTGTTATTTGAGAAGATTGGCTGCTGATCCAGAAAGTCTACCAGATTGGCTGGCATCTCCAGGGGGCGGCCGCAATTACTGATGCTGAGGTTGTCATAATCCAGGATTAGGCTGTTGTTTGATATGTATAGCCCTGTCCAGGGGCAGTTCTCAATCTCCACATTGTTCAGGGTTAGATTGCCTGGGTTTGATCCGCTTAGATGGAGCCCATAAGTGGTGCCCCCGCGAATGGTGCAATCCGAAAAAGACAGGCAGGTAAAGCCGTTTCCGGAAATTGCCGGCTCTGGATATCCGTACTCGGGATAACCATTGTCGTTGAATACACAGTGAGCGAAACTCCCGGAAGTATTGGCTTCGAAACTCAGTCCTTTCCAGTGGTTGTCCCCTACCGCCAGAAAACTGATGGGGAGAGCCTCAGTTCCATTAGCCAACAAGGAAGCTCCTCCCCCGAAAAAAATCTTGCCATGCTGTCCGAAGTGCAGGCTTACTCCCGGCTCGAGCGTAAAAACGGCTCCGCTGCCCCAGGAAAGGTTTGACTTCAGGTAATAGGGTACATTTGTATTGGGCAGTGTATAGCTGCTGTAGAGGTTGGTATCCCAAATGGCCAGGAACCTGTTTGGGCAGTTGTAGGCATTTACGTAGCCCATTACAGAATAGTTTATGATGCTGGCTTCGATCGGATAGGATGCGCAGCTATGCAATACGACGTTTTCCATGGACAGGGTCGGATAGCTGTTTTGCACAACGCAGATTCCTTTGTTGCAGCCGTTTACATCTACGTCATTGATGTTTACGGTGCCATTGCCCTCGATTTGGATGCCGTTTTGGGCTATGCTATTGATATCGACATAGTTTATGTTAACCGTGGAATTGTTGATGTAGATTCCATGTCCATAAATGCTGGTGCTGAAGTCGCAATGCAGCAGATTGATAGTGCCGGAATTCACTATTCTCATCAGGGCAGCTCCATCATTTGAACGGGAAAAGGCACAATGGGAAAAGCTGCTGCCCTCAGCTCCGTTCAGATAGACCCTGGTGTAGTATTGATCGTTGTCGATGGAGTGAAACCAGATGGGAAGGGCTGAACTCCCGACGGCATAGATTTGCCCTTGAATTTCCAGACTGGAACCATTTTCGAACATCAGGTTTACTCCGGGTTCGATGGTCAGCAACGCTCCATCTAAAACCCTTACCTGCCCTCTGATTTGGTGAGGATTGTTGCTCATCAGAAAAGTGGTGTCGGTGCTGATATCGCCTTGGATTATGATGGAAGCAAAGCCATACTCTGCAAGCAGGAGAAATAGACAAAAAAGAAGAGAGACCTTGTTCATTTTTTCACCTCTATATTATCTTACTTAGTTGTTAGCGCAAACTACGCACCTTGGACTGCAAGGCAACGTTTCCCAGAATATTTGCCATAAAGAGCTTGTCAAGTATTTTCTAAGACAGGTTTTTTTGCTAAGCGAAACCAAATTTTCCTTGCCATAATATGCCCGCTGGAAAAGCATGAAAAAACCGATTACCTGGGGGCAATGAAAGACCAAGCCCAGGAAATAAATTCGCAGGATAATGAAAAACATGAAGATTCTGGTGATTAATTGCGGCAGTTCATCGTTGAAATACGAAGTGTATCAAATGCCCAGCCAGCTTAGTTTGGGCAAGGGTCTTGTAGAGCGGATCGGGCTTCCGGAAGGCAGGATTTTTCAAGACAAAGGGGAGATCAGGTATCAGCGAAGCTTGCAGATACCCAACCACAGGGTTGCCTTTGAACAGATGATGTTGGCGCTGCTTGATCCCCGGCAGGGCTTGATAAAAGACCCTAAGGAGATTAGCGGTATCGGGCATCGGGTGGTGCACGGAGGTGAGCAGTATTCCGAATCGGTGATTATTGACCAGGAGGTAATCAGGGCCATAGAAGTAAACTGCGAACTGGCACCTCTGCATAATCCCGCCAATCTAACCGGAATCAAGGAAGCTGAGACAATTTTTCCCGGAATTCCGCAGGTAGCGGTGTTTGACACGGCTTTTCATCAAACCCTGCCTCCCAGCGCATACTTGTATGGCATTCCCCGGGAATTCTACGCCAAATACCGCATCCGCCGTTATGGTTTTCATGGCACCAGCCACCGTTATGTGTCGGGTTTGGCTTTAAACTTCCTGAAGCGCAGCCCCGAAAACACCAATATGATAACTTGTCATCTTGGCAATGGAGCTTCCATCACAGCCATTCAGGCCGGAAAATCAGTGGATACCTCGATGGGTTTTACCCCTTTGGAAGGTCTGATGATGGGAACCCGCAGCGGAGATCTGGATCCCTCGATTATATTCTATCTGGAAGAGCGTGGCTTCGATTTTCATGAAGTTCACAACATTTTGAACAAAAAAAGCGGTTTGCTTGGTTTATCAGGAATTTCCAGCGACCTGCGGGACATCGAAGCGGCCGCAGAAGAAGGTAACCAGGATGCTCAGGAAGCCTTGGAAACCTATGCTTATCGCATTAGACGCTATATCGGTGCTTACGTGGCTAATCTGATTAAAGTGGATGCTTTGGTGTTTACGGGAGGTATTGGCCAGTTTGGGGTAAAAATGCGTCAAAGAATCTGCTCACGGCTGGAAAATCTGGGCATCCACATCAACCGTGAGCTAAATCGTCAGGTCGGCGCAAATCCCGGGATTATCTCTCAGGACTATTCGCCAATCTCGATCGTGGTGATTCCCACCAACGAAGAACTGCAGATCGCCATCGACACGTGTAACCTGATCTCAGACAATAGCTGTAATACTCAGAACATATAGAGGAAAATCAAATGAAACAAATCTGTGTGATGTTTCTGTTGCTCTGGGCAACAAGCTTTCTGTTGGCTTCCGCCAGCATCGAGAATATAAACATGGAAAACCATGGTACTGCGGTTAGCAGAGTGGTGATCGAACTGGGTGGCGAGAGTGGAACAGAAATAAACACTTCCGGCTCAGGCCTGCAGGTTTTGATAAAGGATTATCTCCCCAGTAAGGCCAGCATAAACTACAAAGCCGGCGGCTTGATAAGCGGTATTTCGCAGCGGGATAATCAGGTGCAGATTGATGTGCAAGGAGCATTTCGCATCGAGCAGCTTCGCTTGGGCAAGCGGCAAGTGATCGATATTTTTGCTGCCCAGCCCACCAAGGCTCAAAGACTTACCATTGCCGATTTCTACAGCGAGGTGGGAAAGCTGAACAGCGCAGATAAAGCCTATAACGACCTGCACATAGACTACCGCGAAGACAACCAGATTCTTTACAAATGGGCTCAGCTTCTGCACAAACGCGGCAGTGCCAGAGCTACTGAAAAACTCTCAATGATTTCCCAAACCTCGCCATACTATGCCAAAGCGCAGCAACTTATGGCGATAATCCATGGTGACGAAGAACCCTTGCCTCCTCCTCCCGATGCAAATGAATTTGGCAGTGCTGAAGCCCAAGAGACTGTCCAAGATTCGGTCCTGCCCGATACAGCAAATACAATTGTGGCTAAAAATCTTCCTGCTCCCCTAGTGCCAAAGCAAACCCGCAGGTTCGATCCAAACTGGCTTTTTCCCTTCGCTTTACTGGTGATGGGTGCATTTCTGCTCTATCTGGCTTTTACGCTAAAACCCAAACGGCATCCCGCAGCTAAAAAACCCTCTCCTGCCATCTCGGTTTCCAATACCGCTCTGGATTCCAAAACCATGTGCCGGATGGTGGGAAAGCTTACGGCCGACGGCTGGACTCGTAAAGAGGTCGCTCGAGAGCTGAAAATAACTCAGACCGAAGTGGAACAATATCTGCACCTCTGTCACCGGGGTGGTCATGACGATCCGGAATTTTAAGCTAATATTATTGCTATCACTTAGCTTTGTATGTCTGGCGGGGCTGGAGCATATCCCGGGTTCTGCTTTTGCTCAACCAGTGAAAAGCGGCTTCGCTACCAGTCTGTTAAACTACTCAGAACCAGCCAAGGCCGATAGTATATCGATTTATGGCAACGGATTGTATCATCCGTTTACCTGTTTTGGCAGGTTTGGGGATGCCTTTTTAGATGCCTTCAGACCAGGCAGGGCAAGGCATAGCCTGATTGGATACCAAAGCCCCGATCGCCTGTTAAGAGCAGAATTCAACATTCTGGCTGGTTATGAACCGGTCTATGATGAAAGTCTTTCCGCCTTTTTTTACAAAGGCTTTCAGATAGAATCTTCGCTTGGCCGACACTGGCAGCTTAATACGCACTGGTGGAACGGCATGTTTTTCGGCTCTCAAACAGAGGCTGCCACAAACGAACTGATAGATGGTTACAATCGTTCCAGCAGTGACCGGATCAATCTGGATAACCTTAGTGGGGACATCAGTTATCAGGCCAGGAATCTTACCCTGGCGCTGGGAAGGGGTAAGTTCCCTTTGGGAAACAGCTTTAGCGGCAGCATCATCCTGAACGATCAGGTGAACGACTATGCATATCTAATGGCTGAAGGACGTTCCGGCGATTTCAGTTTGTCTTTTATGCATGGTTCTCTGATGGCCGATAGCAGCTACAGCATCTTTTCTTATCCCACGCTTAACAGCAAAAACTATCCGGACAAATATCTAGCCGTGCATCAGCTTGGTTATCATCCCAGCCAGAAACTCAGTTTATTTTTGGGTGAAGTGGTTATCTACGGTAATCGTGGCGTAGACCTGAACTACCTTTTACCAAACGCTTTCTGGCGAGCCACCGAGCATAACCTGTGGGACAGGGACAATGTGATGATGTTTGCCGGAGCTAGTTATCAAGCCCTAAAGCCACTCTTTTTGTATGCTCAGCTAGCTTTGGATGAATTCAGCTATGGAAAGCTTGGCACTTCCTGGTGGGGTAACAAATATGCTCTGCAAGGAGGAGCACGCTATGAGCTGCCTTTTTCCCTGCCGCAGAGCTCTTTTCCTGAGCTTGGGCTGGAACTGACTGCGGTGCGTCCTTTTACCTATACGCATTATCTGAATCATACCATGTATTCGCATGACGGACGCTGCCTGGGTTATCCCAAAGGTTCAAATCTGGTGGATGTGTCCGTCTCTCTAATCCTGCCTTGGGAAGATATATTAACCTGGCACAGCGAAGCTTCCTATACCAGGCAGGGGAGCTTTGGCAGCGCTTGGAACCAGAATTATTTGGATATATTCCCAGGGGACAGTCTGCATGATGGAACGGCGGAATGGTTTCAGGGCAGTATATCCGAAACAGTGGGAGTAAAAAGCAGCCTGCTGTTTGATCTTTTCGCCCATCACCGGTTTTTGGCCGGGTTCATGTCTGCCAAAAAGGACACCTGGAACAGTCAGGTCTTTGCTGCCTGGCAGTTCGTATATTAGGAGTTGTGATGCCGATAGTAGATCGTATGGAATTTCCCCGCCGGTATAAGCTGAAAGAAAGCATGATCGTTATCATAATTCTGGCGGCGGTTTTCGGTATATGGCTGCAAAGACGCAGTGTGCAAGCGCAGGCGGCAGAGATCAAGATTTCTGAAGTGAAAATCAGCAATTTCGGTTCGCAGTTCATCGAGCTGGAATACCTTCTGGGTAATAGCGGCAAGCAAGATAGAAAGATCAGCTTGAAAGCCACGGTGTGGGACAGGGACAGCCTGGAGGTGGCCAGCGCTCTATTCTCGGTTGAGGTGCCAGCCGCTAGCTCCACCAAACGTTCCAAGCTTCTGGACCGCCTGAACCGCAGCTTAAAAGATGGTGAACGCCCCTATAAAGCTGAAATTCAGCTTTATACCCGAAGAATCCCTTAAACGCTCGGGCACATAGCATCAAGATGCGCTTCTGGCAACTTTTCAGCACTTTCTACAAGCAATTTTGGTCGCTGGCCCTGCTGGCATTGTTGCTTTGCTTTCCCATCTTTTTTCTTTCGAGGTTGCCGCTTTTTCAGGAAATCGAAGCGCGTTCCCAGGATTTGCGGTTCAGACTTTCGCCACATCCTGACCTGGCAGACAGCAGCATAGTGTTGGTCGCCATTGATCAGGGCTCTTTGAAGTATGCCGCTCAATTGAAGCATGGCTGGCCATTTCCGAGAGTTTTCTATGCGGTGCTAACCGAGTATCTCACAGCTCAAAAGGCCAAGGCCGTTGTATTTGATATCCTTTTCGACGAACCGGATTTTTATCGGGGTGAAGAAGATCCGAATTTATCCGACGACGCATTTGCCTCAGCTTTAGATGATTGTCCCAATGCCATTCTGGCTTTTGCTTCGGGAGCGCTAATCCCTGACTCCTCTTTTACGAAACACTCGCTTGTCTTGCCAGGTTGCACTCCGGCCATTCAGCTTGCAGGAGTTCAGGCACCCATCGAAAAATTCAGTGTCTCTGCCTCAAAACTGGGGGGAGTAAGCTTGAGCGGGTATTCGGACAATATTTTGCGTTCGCTTCCTGCCTTTTACAGGATTGACGGCAAGTTGTATCCCAATCTGGGTCTGGCAGCCTGCCAGAGTGAGAATGGAGTGGTTCCTGCCTTTCAGATGAATGCCAAAGGCGAGATACCCTTGTTTTGGTATGGCAAAGCAGGAGCGGATGGCGTTTTCAAATATCTCCCGTTCAGTGCGCTTTTATATTCCTCGGTCCAATCCAGAACTAACGGAGAAAGCCTTTTTCCCAAAGACTATTTTGCCAGTAAAACGGTGATAATCGGCGCAACGGCAGCGGGATTGATGGATCTGAAGAGCTCTCCATATACCTGGGGTATGCCGGGTATGGAGGCATGGGCTACGCTGATCAGCAATCTATCTCAGGGTCATGTATTGCGGGTGCCATCCTTTCCAATACAGCTCTTAATGGTCTATCTGGTCATTCTGTTAGTATTTATGGCAGTTTCCAGGAGCAATGCGGGCGTCAGTCCCATTCTGGGGTTTCTTATTCTGGGCTTCCTGCTTGGCTCAGCCTGGTATAGCTTCAAATATCATTTGTTGATGCTGAATACGGTTTCCATGTTTCTGGCCTGGATGCTGGCCTGGCTGTTTATTCTATCGCTGGGCTACTGGGCTGAAGGCAAGCACAAACGGGAACTTAGGATGGTTTTCAGCCGGTATCTGCATCCTGATTTGGTGGATAGGATCACCGCCAATCCGTCCCTGGTGCAAATGGGTGGCGAAGAACTAAATGCAACAGTATTGTTTACAGACATATACGATTTTACAAAGTTTTCCGAAAAGCATCAACCGCCAGAACTGGTGCGATATCTAAACGAGTATTTCAGTACTTTTACAAACACCATTCTGGACTATCATGGGATGCTGGACAAATATACCGGAGACGGGCTGATGGCGGTTTTTGGCGCTCCTCTTACGCGTAGCGACCATGCCCTCTGTGCCTGCAAAGCGGCTCTCATTCACCGAAAAATGAGCCTGCAGTTGGCCGCCAAGGAGCAGCTAAGCCCCTGCGAGGGTTTTCATCTGGGAACCCGGATCGGCATAAATTCAGGCCTTCTGGTAGCTGGTAATATCGGTTCGCAGAGACGGATGGAATATACCTGCATTGGCGATCCTGTGAATCTGGCATCTCGTCTTGAAGGTGTAAATAAATTCTTCGGAACTCATATCATTATCAGCGAGTTCACTTTGCAACTTCTGGAGAACCGCTTTATTACGCGGGAACTGGATTATCTGAAGGTAAAGGGGAAAAATACTCCTACACGTATCTATGAGCTTTTGGACGAAGCAGAAAGTGAAATTGACTATTCCTGGACGGAGCGCTATGCTAGGGGGCTTCAGTTGTATAGAGAGGGATCATTTTCTCAGGCAGCCGAGAGTTTTGAACTTCTCTGCCAGGAACCATATCGGGACAAACCCTCTCAGGCAATGCGGGAACGCTGTTTATATCTGGCGGCTCACCCGCCGGAAAACTGGGAGGGAATCTGGACACTGGACAGCAAATAGGCCAAATAATTCTTTGTTCTCAATGCTGGAAATCGAACCCTGAACTGACCATGACATATTAAACTCAGGCTCGATGCTCCATGCTTGCTCCCTGTGAGCTTTTGCCAAGCATTAATATATATAAGGAATAAATCGATGACACCACTCATTACGGCTTACGTAAACTGGGTAAAGGCGATGCCCATCGTTTCCGCGATGATCCAGTTTGCCATATTGGGCACCCTGGGCGAAGTGATTTCACGCTGGATACGCACCAAAAGCTTTCGCTACCCCTTTAGTTTGGGACTAACTTTATGGAAGATGCTGGTTTGGGCTTTCCTGGCCATCGGCATAAAATTCGCTTTCAAGGGTTTTACAGGTTTTGTGGAATACTTGGAAGAGCATGCTTACCTTGGCGAACTCTCGGCTTTGGGTAGGGCTTTTGCAATTTCGGCCTTTATGAATCTGCAATTTGGGCTTACCCTGGTGCTGGCGCATCGCGCTCTGGATAACCTTCCTGAGAAGCAAAAAAACTGGCATAATCTGGATAAGAGCATCTTATCCCTGATTTGGTTCTGGATTCCAGCACATACGATAACCTTTATGTTGCCAGAGCTTTATCGCATAGGTTTGGCTGCTCTGTGGAGCGTGGCGCTGGGCATAATATTGGGTTTCTTCGGACATAAAAAGCTGAACTAAAGTAGTATGGCCAACGCCAAAAGACTTCCGGCTCCCCTTGCCGTTCCGGTTTTGATGTGGGTGCTGGGCTTGGTGTTGGCTCAATGGCTGAAGCCAAAACCCCTTCTAATGGTGGCATCGGCTCTTGCTGTGTGTTTTGCAGCCTGGTTGTTGCCGCGTTTTCGTTATTTTCTTGTTCTTTTGCTGATGATTCTTCTGGGAACATTGCGCTTCCTGAGTATTCCCGAGGATGGAAGTCCCTTGCAGAGAGTCCTCAAAGAACGGATTCAGATAAGGCAGGAAATCTGCTTTAGAATAAACAGAGTTTTTTCAGATAAGGAGCCCTGCTACGAAATCAAGCTATATAGCCTGGCCGGAAAAAGGCAACACGACAGGCTTATCTACTATGCTGCCCAGCCGTTACTGCCTGGCTACTGGTATCAGGGAGACGCCGAAATTCAGGCTTTGAACCAGGATCCCCTACTTGATATCTATCCCAATCGCTTTTCTGCAAAGGCTTGGCAACTGGGCAAACTGAAACGCTTATCCTCAACCGGAATTGAGGCTTGGGTTTCAACCTTGCGGCTAAAACTGCTGCAAAACCTGGATGTCAAGCTGGGTGAACAGGCTTTTTGGGCAAAGGGATTGCTGCTTTCGGACACCCAAGCCAAGCATGAGCACCTTGAATACCTCAGCAGCAGCGGCTTGATGCATCTTATTGTGGTCAGCGGTTTGCACGTATGGTTTATTTATTTGATCGTGGTTAGTCTGCTGAGGGTATTCCTTTCCAGAGAGCTGGCGGAGCTCGTATTTTTGCCCCTCATCCTGCTTTTTGCTCTTCTAAACAATCTTGCACCTCCCATTACGAGATCGGTGATCATGATCGGTTGTCTGGTTATCGCTCGTCAGATTCAACGTCCGCTTTCCGGTTTGCAGGTGATGGCGCTGTCGTTGTGGATCATCACCTTGTTCAGTCCCCGGCAGATTTTCAATGTGGGCCTACAGCTTTCCTACCTCAGTGTGGGAGTGATGCTTTATGGTCTGCCCAGGGTTTATCTATTCGAACCTTCCCGCTTGCCGGGGAACCCCTTGCTAAGCAGTTTACAGAAGTTATGGGATGGCCTGTTATTATCGGCTTTGGTCAGTTTGGCGATTATTCCTGTTTTATTATATCATTTTGGTCGTCTTACCTTCAATGGCATCATCGGAAATGTGCTGGGCATCCCCCTCAGCGGAGTTATGCTGCCCTTGGCTTTCCTAGTGCTGTTCATTCCCAAGCACTGGCTTCTGGCCGGCTGGCTGAAACTGGCTTACGAATTTGTTTGCCAGCTCTGGACAGACTGGCTGCAGTTTAGTGCGGAACTGCCGTTCAAGATTAGCGGTTTTTATCCTTCTGCAAACCTTGGCTGGGCTTTAGCGATCGGTATTCTGTGGTTCTTTTTGCTGATCAGGGGACGTTTTCGCATTGCGCTTTATTCGCTGTTGCCTCTTAGCTTGTTGATATCCGGTTTGCTTTTCTGGCCAAGCGGAAAGGCGGAATCTGGCGAGTTATTCGTCTTTAATGCCGGTGTGGCAGATTGCTGCCTTATCAGGCTGAAGGATGGCAGAACCCTGATGATCGATACTGGAGGACTCCGCACAGCCCATACTGCAGAAAAAACCCTATCGGCCACAGACCTGCGAAGCAATAGCTGGATGCAGGCAAAGCTCTTGCCTTGGCTTCAGCGCAAGGGCATCAGGCAAATCGATGCACTGGTTATCAGCCATCTGCATGCGGATCACTGCGGAGGTTTTCCTGCCCTAGCCTCAACCCTGAAGCTGAAAAACATATTCATCAGTTCTTCTGCAACTGCCCTTCCCTTGTGGAAAGAGTTTGGGGCTTCCGGCTTTCTGCAGGGAAGCCGGGTTTTTGTGGTGTCAGACACGATAAGTTACAGAATAGGCGATAGTTATTTGCAATTCCTGCATCCTGATAAGAACTTTAGTGATTTTAACGATAACAATATGTCTCTTGTGTGCCGTCTGGATACCGGCTCACAGCGGATGCTCTTCTGCGGCGATATCGAAACTGAAGCGGAGGCATATCTGGCTGAAAAGTATCCAACTCAGCTCAGGTCGCAATACCTGAAGATTCCTCATCACGGTTCACGCAGTTCCAGCTCAGCCGCTTTTTTGGCTTCTGTGATGCCCCGCGAAGCCTGGCTAACCGTTTCGAATCGCAACAACTTTCACTTTCCACACCCTGAAACCATCTCACGCTATCATCGTCAAGGTATAGCAATCCACAGCACTGCTTACGGCAGCCTGAGAAAAAAGATTGACATAAGTGCTGAGAAATAATGATTATCCGCTGGAGAGGAGATAGCAATGCAGAAAAAATTGAGAGAAAACCTGAAGCTTGACACACTTCTGGCCCTTATCGAAACACCAGGTGAATTCGGAGCTTACGCAAAACGCCGTAAACTGAGCGTCCGGCCAAACCTGGCACAGATCAAAGCCAGGTTTGCCAATACGGAATGGCTCATGGCCAAGCTTCGGGAAAATGCGCCTCTGGCCGATCAATGGGCGGAGCTCTTTGAACATTTGCCTCTTCTGGCCTGGGAGCATCTGAAGCTTTCACCTTGCCTGGATACTCATGAGTTCTTCGAGATAAAGAGCTTCCTATGGGTTTATGGCAAACTGCGCAAGGAATTGCATACTCTCGAGGGACCAAGCTTGCATCCGCTTCCCGATCTTGCCAGGCTGTTTGCCTTGCTCGATCCGGAAGGCAATGGACTGCCCAGTTTTCGCATCTCCGAGCTATATGACAAAAGACTTCTGAAGCTGTCTCAACAGCGCAGTGATCTGGCAAACAAGTTAAAGCTTGCCCGCAACGCAAGTTTGGAAGAAGCCCGGAATAAGCTTGATACTCCCAATCTGAAGGAAGAATTTATCCTGTCCCGCCATCAGGAAGACCTGATCAGCAAGCTGCAGCAAAGCACCTTCTTTGCGGTCAGTTCGGAAAGCCTGGCCAATATCAGCTTCCGGCTGGCCGATAACGTCAAAACTCTGCGCTACAAAACCCAGCTTGAACTGCTGAATCAGGAAAGAAAGGAGCTTGAGGATAAGATACGCAGAAAGCTTACAGCAGCTCTGTTTAAGCATTTTAGCAAGCTGGAAACTGCCTGGAAAAGCTGTGAGGAACTGGTTTGGGAGTTTAGCCTGGCTCGTTTTGCCCTTCGCCATGGCTGTTGCATACCCAGGCTGAACACCAAGGGTGGCCGCATTGAGATCGCCGGGGCGGTGAACCTGCCTCTTAAACTGGCTCTGCAAAGCCAGAATAGACACTATCAGAGCCTTGATCTTTGTTTCGAGGAAAGCTCAAACCTGTTAACCGGACCCAATATGGGTGGTAAAACCACCGCTCTTATCACCTTGGGGCAGCTTTGCCATCTGGCTTCGTGGGCTATTCCACTTCCCGCAAAAAGCGCAGAATTGCCCATATTTGACGACATCTTTTACAATCACGACAATCACGATCTAAGCGAATCTCTCAGTTCCTTTGGGCGGGAGGTGGTTTCCTTTGTTCAGTTCATTGCCAGCAAGGGCAAAAAGCTGATTCTGCTGGATGAATTTGCCCGCGGAACCAATCCCGAAGAAGGAGAAGCCTTGTGCTTGGGAGTTTTAAGATACTTGCATAAACATCAGATCAACTTTGTAGCCGCCACTCACTTCAAGGCACCCACCAACTTGCCTGGCTTAACGCATTACAGCATAAAGGGAATATCGCCGAAAGCTTTGCAAGACCTGGAGGGGCAATCAAAAACCGCTTTGGAGGAACGCCTGAAACACCTTTCAGAAGCGATGGACTACCAGTTACAGCGGCTGGACACGAACCAAGATCCTCCTAAGTGTGCTCTGCGCATCGCAAGTATCCTGGGACTTCCGGATGAGATCAGCAATCCGAAGCTTGGGAGTTTTGATGACTAATCTAAGCGTTCAGCAGGTTACCGAGATCGCTCTGCAAGTGGGGCGCATAATCCTGCAAAGCGGTGGAACCACAAACCGCGTGGAATTGATGATGCGCAAGGTTTGCCGCGGTTTTGGCTACCCCGAAACTGAGAGCTATGTAACCCCCACTGGCATCTTCATCAGCCTCAAAGACAGCTCGGGAACCATCAGCACCAGCATCAAACGTATCGATAACCGCCGCATAGATTTGGGTAAGATTACCCGGGTCAGTCGCCTGGTAAATTGCCTGGCCGATCCAAATTGCCCCGCCAGAGACAAGGTTACCAGCTTGGTTCAGTTTCAGAAAGAACTGGATAAGATTGATAATGAAGAGGCCTGGCCTGCCTGGCTAAAAAACCTCTGCGGAGGAGCCACCAGCGGCTTTTTCTGCCTGTTGTTCGGGGGTTCTTGGGCCGAATTTGCCGTGGCAGTCTTCATCGGCATCGTCGTTAGCTTTGGAATGAAGTATCTTAGCCGGTTGGCTTTTAACAACTTTCTGCTGAATGCTCTGGCGGCCGCATTGATTGTGATTCTGGCCAAAACCATAGACCTCTATGTCCCCTATATCAAGCTGGAAAACATTATCATTGGCGGCATCATGCTTTTAGTGCCGGGCTTGTCGATAACCAATGCCATCCGCGACACCATGAGCGGTGATCTGGTGGCAGGCACCGCCAGGGCTGTGGAAGCGTTGTTTATCACGGTTGGAATCGTGGCAGGAAGCGGATCTATGCTAAAACTTTGGGAACTGTGGGGGTATTGATGCGGCCTTTCGACAGCTTAACCATGATGCAGTTCTGTTGGGCTTTTCTGGCTATCCTGGGCTTTTCGATCCGGGTAAACCTGAAAGGCATCAAGATTCTTTTTACTTCCCTGGCCGGTGGGCTGAGCTGGGCTTTGTATCTTATCGTGCTCTATTACAGCAGTTCGGTGTTGTTTTCGGTGTTCATTTCGATTATCTTGGTATGTATATACAGTGAAATTCTGGCACCCAGATTGCGAACTCCGGTCTCGGTTTTTGTCACCTGCGCCATCATTCCGCTGGTTCCGGGGCGAGGCTTGTTTCAATCAATGCAGTTCTACATTGCCGGAAACAATGTGCAGGCTTCGAAGAGCATTCTGGAAACCATGCTGATCGCCGGAACCATCTCTATTTCGATAGCTCTGGTGTCCTCGGTTACCAATCTGGTGAATAAGCTGATAAACAGATTCTAAGGAGATATAACTAAACATGTATAAATCGGTAAAACAACAACAACTGGAGGAGCGAATCCTGAAGCTGCTCTCTGGCAAGGCCTTGCGAACCGCAGAAATCCTCTTCGCCGATCCAGAACTGCAGGCTACCCAGGAATACGCCAACATAGTTTCGATAAAACGCCTGGGCTACAACGATCATGGCCCGGTGCACATGCGCAAGGCAACCCTGAACACCATCAAAATGTTCAAGCTGCTAAACGAAGCAGGCATCAAGATGAACCTGGAAAAAGAAGAGGTGGGAACGGCAGACGATTCGCTTACTGCGGTGATCATGGCTTCGCTTTTGCACGATTTGGGGATGACCATTACCCGCGACAGCCACGAACTGCTTTCCATCCAACTGGCCACACCGTTCATCGACCGTATCCTGAGCGAGCTGCATGGGGAAAACGAGCTGATGACCAAAACCGCCATTCGCTCGATCGCCATCGAAGGCATATTCGGACACATGGCTACCCGCAAGATTCACTCTCTGGAGGCAGGACTGGTGCTGATCGGCGATGGCAGCGACATGGAAAAAGGCCGGGCCCGGATTCCCAGCATGCTTTCCAGCAAAACCAGGGTAGGCGATATTCATCGCACCTCAGCTTCGTCCATTCAAAAGGTAAAAATTACTAAAGGCCTGGAAAAACCAATCTGCATAACCGTGGAAATGAATGCATCAGTGGGATTTTTCCAGATTGAAGAAGTCTTTTTTCCAAAGATCAATATCAGCCCCGTGAAACCCTATATCGAACTCTATGCAGGAGTAACCGACCGGGAACTGCTGCGCTATCTTTGATCCTTGCTCGCCACCCGAATGCCACGCGGAAGCCACCCGAACTCCTCGCGGATCAGATTGGGGAGGATTCCGCGAGGTTACGCAGAGGAAGAGGGGTGCCCAGGATGGAAGCAGCTTCCAGATTCGTGCGGAAAAGCAAATAGCTCCGACGCACCAAGGGTATCAGATATCTTTTTTGTTGTAGGCCAGGAAAAAAAGCTAGCCGGCTGAAGCCAGTAAGGCAACTGGCTTAAGCCAGCGATATTTACAAAGATGTTAGAACTGCTTTATTTCCTCAGGTATGATCAAATCCGCTTCGGTGGCGGCTTTGACCTCCTCAACGCTTAGTCCTTCGGCGATTTCTTTCAGCACCAGGCCTTCAGGGCTTACTTCGATCACGGCCATATCGGTGATGATCAGGCTAACTTTTCCTTTGGCGGTAAGGGGAAGGTTGCATTGTTTCAATACCTTGGAATTGCCGTTTTTATCGCAGTGTTCCATGGCTACGATCACCTTCTTGGCTCCGGTAACCAAGTCCATGGCTCCACCCATGCCGGGAACCATCTTTCCTGGGATCATCCAGTTTGCCAGGTTTCCCTGCTGATCCACCTGCAAAGCGCCCAAAACTGTGGCGTCGATGTGTCCGCCGCGGATGATGGCAAAGCTAAGCGCAGAATCAAAATAGCTGGCACCCGGTAAGGCCGTGATGAATCCGCCACCGGCATTGATCAGATCCTGATCTTCTTCGCCTTCTGCAGGCTTGGGGCCTACCCGCAGCATGCCATTTTCGGATTGAAACACCACATGCACCCCTTCCGGGATATGATTAACAGCTTCGGTGGGCAGTCCGATGCCCAGATTAACGTAATCGCCGTCTTTGAATTCCTTGGCGATACGGGCTCCGATCATAGCTCGTTTATCCATCATCTTTTCTCCTTGCTCAAAACCAGGTAATTCACGAATACTCCGGGAGTTACCACATCTTCTGGGTTTAGCTCGCCGATTTCCAGAATCTCATCCACTTCGGCGATGGTTATCTTTCCGGCCATGGCCATAATGGGATTGCTGTTGCGAGAAGTTTTGCGGTAGGTGAGATTTCCCATTTTATCGGCCTTGTATCCTCTGATCAGAGCAAAATCACTGCAAATCGCCGGTTCCAGGATATAGTCCTTTCCTTCGATGTTGATCACCTGTTTGCCTTCCTGCACCACGGTTCCCAGGCCGGTAGGGGTCAATATCCCGCCCAAGCCTGCTCCACATGCACGCACACGCTCCATTAAAGTTCCTTGGGGAACAAGCTCAATGGCGATTTCACCTGCGTTCATCTGTGCTTGAATGGCCTTGTTGGTTCCCAGATGCGAAACCTGGGCACTGCTGATCAGCCTGTTTACCACCAGCTTTCCCACACCGCGGTTTTCCCAATCGGAGGCAATCACGATCATGTGCAGATTTTTGGTTCCCTTTTCCACCAAGGCGTCGATAATGGTTTCCGGCGCACCCACGGCCAAAAATCCTCCAATGGCCAAACGGCTCTTTTCTGTAATCATGGCGGCAGCTTCGGCTGCACTGATAATCTTTACCATGCTAACTCCTTTTATATTTTCTAATACAAATCAAACAGCAATTCTTGGATTGCGGGTGGATGGCTGATGGGCTCAATAATAAAACGGTAGTTGTCATAAAACAGTTGCCCAAAATCAGGGTCGAATTGAACTCCTGCCTTGTCTCTTATCTCCAGGCTGGCGGAAAGCGGATCAAGATTGTGCCGGTAAGCGCGCCGGCTGGTCATGGCATCATAGGAATCGGCAATGGTTACGATGCGCGCCAGATGAGAGATGGCTTTGCCTTTCTTGCCATAGGGGTATCCACCGCCACCAAACCATTCATGATGTTGCAGGATAATGTCGTGCACTTCACCCGGCAACCCGATGGGACCGATGATTTTTTCCCCGATTACGGGATGCTGCTTCATCACTTCATATTCTGTAAGCGTAAGGGCTTGTTCCTTGTTTAGCAGCGTGTTGTAAATCCCAATTTTACCCAGGTCATGCAGCAGAGCTCCGATGCGCAGCAACTTCAGTTCTTCGTTGTTTAGTTTCAGCAGCTTACCCAGCATCAGGCTGAGCACGGTTACGCGTTCGGAATGACCGCGGGTGTAGATATCGTTTGCCTCCATGGCGTTTACCATGGCATGGATGGTATTCAGATAATGTTTTTCCAGCTTGCTTTTGGCGGCAAAAAGCTCTTCGGTGCGTTCTTCCACCAAGATCTCCAGATGACAGCGGTAGCGTTCATTCTGAATCAGAAGCTGGTTTTTCTGCAAGGCTTGCTTTACGGCTACGTGCAGCTCGGCTATTTCAAAGGGTTTGCGCAGAAAGTCGAAAGCGCCGAGCTGGATGGCACTCCGCATTTTGCTTTGGTCTGCTTCGCCGGTCATCAGGATCACCGGGATATTGGGATCGGTTTTACCTACCAGTTCCAAAAGGTCCAGTCCGGTTAGTCCAGGCATCAT
>CAZGWB010000035.1:0-25350 GCA_964529335.1 uncultured Candidatus Cloacimonas sp. | reverse complement strand
AACAACCTGAGAAACAATGAGTTGGGAATTTACACCAACATTTGGGACTCAACATGTATACGACCAATATAATGGTTGGGGGAAACTGTATTTCTATCTGGGTGGCCATGGATTTAACAACATTGCAGATTATGCTTTCCCAGGTAATTGGGGCGGACAATATGTTGGAAGGTTGGATAACGCCGGCGACGTAAATGGAGATGGTAAAGACGACTTTCTGATGTTCACCAACAGACGTGATATTCCCGGTGAAACAGACCATTTTTTCAGCCTTTATATTTTTTATGGCAGAGATGTTCCTACCGGGCAACCGGATTATGTTTATAACATTTCTGAGTATGATGCCAGTCAATTTGGAGTAACACCTTTGGGAGATATCAATAACGATGGCTATGATGACCTCGGGATGCGGAAACAAGTTTGGGCAAGGCCTTATCACAATAATGTATCAGTATTATTGGGAAGCGAGAATGGTCCTAATCAGATAATCCCCTTTCGCGCTAATCAGGAGAGCTGGAATCTGCTTTTTATCAATGGCATAGGTGATGTAAACGCAGACGGCATTGACGACTTTCACCTGTTGTATCATAGTAGTGCTGAAAAGAGATACACTGTATTTTATGGCGATAGCTCCTTCCCGGATGTAGATAGCCTGGTTATTGCCGAAGGCTATCAAGGGCCTGCAGATTATGATGCGTGCGCTTTAGGTGATGTAAACGGTGATGAAATTGATGATTTTTCTTCGTTTATGACCGCTACGGGAAAAATCTGGTTGGGATCTCCCAACCTTAATCCGGTTTGGAATGCCGAGATAGGCGATAATTTGGTACAATATCAAGCGACTTATCCCTCTTTGCGGCATGGTGACTTTAATGGAGATGGTTGTGAAGATATAGTCGGCTCAGATTATGTTTACTCAAGTTGGACAGGCAGAGTCGGCATCTGGCTGGGACACCAGCAGTTCAACGGCACGGTGGACCTTATAATTAATCCACCACAGTTCCCGAGTATGCAGTTTGGTTGGTCGAAGGCTGCGGGAGACTTCAATGCAGATGGTTACTGCGATCTGGCAATATCATCACCTTTCTTTTATGGATTTGAAGGAAATTATCCAGGTTACATATATATTTTTCAGGGTAACTCTCAGTTGATAGACACCACTGTAGATAATGAGGATGAATTAGCCCCCTTGGCAGGATGCAGATTGGTATTGAACACATATCCCAATCCTTTCCGGGGCGGAACGCTACACATCGAAATGGACAAAGCTGATGACATATCACCGAATCCTGATCATATCAGGCTCTACAACCTAAAAGGGCAATTGATAATGCAATGTGAGACCAAGGCATCGGACTGGCAGCAGGACACTTTAGCGCTATCTTTACCGGATATGCCCAACGGGGTGTATTTACTAAAGCTGACAGACAGAAAAGGGCATAGAATCAGCAAAAAAATAGTAGTAACCAAATAAATCATAGGAGATTAGTAATGAAAACCTTGCAAGCGATCCTGATAGCAGTTTGCCTGATGCTAACTGCAAATCTATATTCATTTTACCTTGGCTGTAGATCTGGTTTGGACCCAGCTACGGATAAATGGATTTATGCTGATTCAATATTCGCCCGGATAAGAGCTGCAAATTACAACAGTGCTACTACAAACATAACATCAGACATATCCTTAAGCACGATCACGGCAAAACTTGGCTCTCTAAATACAGTTCTCTTCGATTACAGAACTGGGGGTAACTTAGACCCCACCCATTGGAAATCGGCAAGCGCATTAGGGCTGAGTAATTATATGAAGTTTGAAGCTGAGTATTTTAATCTACAATCTGTTGTAGCTGATGATCAGAACCGAGATGATTTTTGGTATTGCTCAAACGGTGACGATAATATTCGGGTTGGGAGTTTGATTTCTAATGGAATAAAATCTAACGGACACTCATGGGCAGTAGAATCTGATCTTAATACACCTAATGACGGCTACGTATTTTCGAACTTAAAGTGGAGGTGGAGACCGGACAAAAGGATTGGTGATCAGTTTCAGTTTACAGGCAGGAACTTCATGATGGTTCCGGATGAACAGCTTGAAACTAAGCTAAGAGATTTTTATACCGACAAATACTTATTCATCACTTTTGCAATCGAGTTTGACAATGGCAGTTTAGCTGGGATAAATGATAGTCAAAATCTCTTGTCAATCGAGTTGGTGGCATATCCTGATAGTCTTCCAGGCTACACAACTATAGCTCATGAGAATATCGCCAATGGAACATCAGGAGAAGTAACCTATCTGACTAAGGGGCAGTACAACTTACTATCTTTTGATGAAGATACCTATAATCGAGAGCTGACTATCAGAGTGTCTCTTCTTGATCTATATGAAGATGGATACTTGCTACATAAAGATGACAACTATTGGAAGACTATTATGGGTTATCTAACCCCCAAGCTCTATTGGTATGGACAAGGAAGCCTGCAACTGGATTACGTCCTTATACATGATAGTATGTATGAAATTTTACAGACAATTACTATGGCTTCAAATGATGGAGAAAACTATATCCAATCGGCACTTAATGTTCTAAGTGGCTCTGAAAATCCCATAACAAATACTGATGCTTTCAATGAACCCAAACATCCACAAATGCCCTCATTCAATCATATAGAAACTCAGGTTAAAAGTGTTATGCCCACCAATTTCCCTGGCTTATTTACATCTCTTCATGATTCGTATAATGATTACACAAAACCTAATGGAAAGGGTTTTGACAATCCCATGCTTTTCCTTCAACAGACAAAACCCCGGTTGTTTATGCCAAATCCTTATCATCTGCTGGCAAACGGAAATTTCAATACTGATGACAGTTATTCTATACAGCGAGCCCTGGATGATCTGTGTGAAATGTATAAGGACTATAAATATGAGCTGCAATCAAGCACTGAATATTCCGACACAAAATACTACATCTGTGTGCAAACCATGGGTTTTTGGAGAGGGCCGGATACAACAGTACATGATTTCTGGGATGGAGATGGCTGGTCATGGTTGCGGCCGCCCCAAGAAACTCAGATGGCGATGCAGTTTCTGCCCTTGTGCTATGGTGTGGATGGTATACACGACTTTGCATTTCAATCGTTCAATGACGATGATGTAGTGGGATATTGGCAGGCAATTAACATCAATGAGGGTTCAATAGAAGCATCTGGTGCATATGAAGGATTGAAAGCGGCCAATAAGAAGATCGCTGTTTATGGTCCTTTGCTCAGCAGTCCGGTTACTCATGGTCAAGATTCGCCGCAACTAACCTGGAGAGATGCTCTTACCTTGCAGGTCAGTGATACTCCCATTACTCTCTATTCACCTGATATCCGGTCTTATGGAGTTACAGACTTGGGGGTAGAAAGTGTGGTGATTTTACCTTCCGGTAATGGCTTTTATCAGGGCGCTGTTCATGCGGGATTTTATAAGGATATGTTGAGCGGTTTTTCCTCATTTATGCTGGTGAATAGGCGTGCCAACTACTTCAATACTGATCCAAGCATGCGATACGACAATCCAAGATATGTACCCCCCTCCATGCTTGATTCTTTCTTTACTCCAGCCGAACCTCAGACAGTCCGGTTTTACCTGAATCAAGATGCACACAACATGGTGGGAGATATTGTGGGGCTGTATGACCCTTCAACCAAGGCCATATATACAGGCGAAAACAACACTATTGATGTACCAATTGGGCCTGGCGATGGCATATTACTACAAATGTGCGGGACTCTCGCTCCTACGATTGATGATCAAATATCTCTTCAGCGCTATGTTGAAATAAAGGGGGATGTATCCCTATGGGGAGGAAGTCATGTTAATATTCTGCCGGATACTGAAGTGAATTTTCGTGAAGATACGCATATTATGCTATATTCAGGATCGAGTTTTACAATAAACGGGAATGTTAATTTTAGAGGGAAAGTTCGGTTTACGGTGAATTCTGGCGCTGCTCTAAGCTTCATGGACGTTAATTGTGATTATTACGATAATGTCATTTTCGAAGGAGAAGGATATGTATCAATTGCTGACAGCTCATTAAGCATATATCATAATAGCTCTATAGTAACATATCAGAATGGGATTATGGCGGTTGTTTCCGGAAGGCACAAGCTGTATGACGATGCAGGGATAACTGTTCGGAATAATTCATCATTACAATTTCTGGATAGCTGTTTAACCAGGGATAGTGATCAGTGTATTAAGGCATATAACAGCCTGCTTGTGATATCTAACTCTCAATATTTGAGTGATTTGGGTGCATATCCCAGAATGATGGGAATTGAGGCTGATAGCTTAAGTACTTTGCAATTATTTAACTCTGTTTTTCATGCTACTCCCATATATGTAAAGAATTCTGATCTTGAGTCAGAAAACTGTGATTATTACATTGTCGGCAGAGGATTTTACGCTTATCACAATTATGGCATTGCTATTAACCAGAATGATTTCATGCATAATATGAGCATTACTAATAATGAGGATAATCATGGGTTCAGAGGAAACAGCAAAATCCATACTTATGGGGTTGAAATTCTCTTTGCCAGATCAGCGGTTGTTATAAATAATTGTATATTCGATTCCTTAGGTATGGGTATTAGTAAAGTGCGGGGAGACAGCGGATTGTGTGGAGCTGATAGTTTATTGAGTTGTAGTTTTATTAATTGTGATATAGGCTATAATGAAATAACTGATACATCTGGCAGTATTTCGAACTGCGAATTCTCCATGTGTGGCAGTGGTCTAAACCTGATAGGATCTGTCCCTACTCTTGATGGTTGCGCTTTTAACGCATGTGACACTGGTGTGTTTTTTGAAGGTTCATATTATGCTCCTCGAGAATCTGGCATTTACGATTCATCCTTTCAGATGTGCGAGGTAGCCATAGAAACCAGATCGGCCAATCCCAGGGTTCAGAATTGTGATTTCTATATGAATGCGGTGGGTATCAAATGCCACAACGATTCCAATGCCAATCTATCTGTAAATGCCAGCAATAGCTTCCGGAATACCGGTAAGAATATTCAATTTCTGGGAGATGATGGATATCATTCATAAATCCAATTGCTTGAGGGGCACAATGATTTCTGGCATTTTGGCACTCCCGACCAGAGCATAGCAGCTTACGACTTTCATTTTGACGATTTCTACTCATCTTCTACTTCTACAGCTATAGATGCCAGCAAAAACTGGTTTGAGGCAGATTCGGTTCTGATAAACGTAGTGGACAATCCTGACTACGCAGAATACGTGTCTGTTGAAGACATGGATGAAGCCCCAAATACATCAGGGTCAGATCCGGATGGCAGCAACCGGTATTTGGTTGCCTTGCATCAGGAAGCAACGGGGCAGTTTGATCAAGCTGCAGCCTTATATCAGACAATCCTAAATGAAGAGCTTGAGAGTGAGGTGGAGTATTTTGGCGGCTGTGTTGATGGCTTGCTTAGAGTAAGCTGTCTACAAGAAATGCAGGCTGAGCTCCTTGCCTATTATCTGGAACAGAAGATCACGCAATACACTCCCATAGACAGCAGCTTTTGTAAGCTGTTATCCGATTACCAGATAAAAGCATACGTGGTGGCGGGGGATTTCCAGAGCGCAGTGAACATCATCCAGGCCAGGATTGATGCTCCGGTAAACGCTATAGACTCGCTACGAGCGGTATTGGATTTGGAGATCGTGTTGCAATTGGAATCGTTGAAAGAAGCAAAGCAGCCGCTTTCCTTGAAATACACTCAATACCGATACCCGAATTATCAGGTTTTTTCACAGATGCACGACATGCACCTGAAGGAACTATACAAATTGATGGATAAAAGCAATGAGGGTAATACCATTCCGCTTCCCCCCAAACCACAAATCGCCTCCAACTATCCCAATCCCTTCAATCCTTCCACCACCATAGCATTCAGCATTCCGGAGCCAGGGGCTGTGAAGCTGACGATTTACAACCTGAAAGGCCAGCAAGTAAAGGATATTCTGAATAGCGACCTACCCCAAGGCCACCATAAGGCAATTTGGGATGGCAAGGACAGCCACAATCGCAGCGTAAGCTCCGGCATCTACTTCATCCGTCTGGAATCAGGCGGAAAGGTAAGCACCCGCAAAGCGATGCTGATGAAATAGGATCAAATGACAGTAGGATGCCGGAACGCCATGTATAACATTGGTTTTCCTCATCATCCACCAAAATGAGTATGTGGGCACGGTCGAGAGATCGTGCCCGGACTCATTTTATTCCGGCTATTCATGGCAGGTTGCGTTCCAGCACAACCTGATGCCTTGGACATATAACCTCTTATATCCATATCAAACGATTACGATACAACCCTTGATTCTCACTTTTCCAGGGGTTTGCCTGATTTAGTGTATCGTATATACTATTCTTCCCGTGTCTTACGTTGAACCTGAATAATGCATTTGGAGTTCATTTAGTCCAGGTAATCTTTAATGGGCAAAAATCTTAGGCGGCCAAATGAACTTCAAAGGCTACAGCCGCCATTATCCCAGTAATGTAGCCCAACCCGCCCAAAACTAATTGAACGAGATATCGATGGGGTAGGCGGGATGAACTACTTAACGTTATTATGGTTTAGTAAAACAGATCCCGTTTACCTTCCTTCATTTTAGCCAGGTTTTCTTTAACCGAGGTCTGCATGTTCGGATCGGCTATCTTGCCAATTTCGGTTTCGATTAGTTCCAAGCCAGCTTTCAGGGTTCTGTCGCTGGAAAAGTCGTAAAGATATTCCGCAAAGGTCAGAAGAGCGTTGGGGGTGCAGAAGCGTTTTACAAAGCCGGGAATGGCAAATTCCATGAAGTGTTCTCCGGTGCGTCCGGCCCGATAGCAGGAAGTGCAGAAAGATGGTATGTAGCCGCCTTTGGCCAGTTCGTAGATCACATCGTCCAGGCTGCGTGTATCGCCCAAAACAAATTGGCTTTTACGCTTGGATTCATCATCCTTGTGGGCATAGTCGCCAACTCCGATGCTGCTGCCGGCGTCGATCTGGGAAACTCCATAGCGCAGGATTTCATTGCGGATGGCGATCGGTTCGCGGGCGGTGAGGATCATTCCGGTATAGGGAACGCTGAGCCTTAGGATGCCAACCAATAGCTTAAAATCATCATCGGAAACCTGATAGGGCGGTCTTTCGGCAAATTCCGTGCCGATGGCAGGTTCGATGCGCGGGAAGGAGATGGTGTGGGGACCCACTCCGAATCGCTGTTCGAGGTGAATGGTGTGATACAGCAGCCCCATCACTTCAAAACGCCAGTCATACAGCCCCATCAAAGCGCCGATGCCCAGATCGTCGATTCCGGCTTGCATGGCTCTATCCAGGCCATCCAATCTCCATAGGAAGCTGCTTTTTGGTCCCTTGGGATGCAGCTTTTTGTAGGTTTCGTCGTGATAGGTTTCCTGGAAAATCTGATAGGTGCCGATGCCAACGGACTTCACCGTTCTAAAGCCTTCGATGTCCAGCGGAGCGGCATTGATATTCACTCTACGGATCTCGCCTTTCTTATATTTGGTATCGTAAACTGTCTGCACAGTTTCGGCGATGAATTCCGGACTATACATCGGATGTTCGCCATAAACCATGATCAAACGCTTGTGTCCGGTTTCCACCAAGGCCTGGGTTTCGGCGATCAGGTCTGCTTTGGAGAGGGTGCTGCGGTGGCATTCCTGATTGGAAATCCTGAATCCGCAATAAACGCAGTCGTTTATGCATTCGTTGCCAACGTAAAGCGGAGCAAATAGCACGATCCGGTTTCCATAGATCCGTTCTTTCAGTTCATGAGCTCCTTCCAAAATCAGTTGCTTCAGTTCCGGATTTTTCACGCTGATCAGGGCAGCTGTTTCATCCGGATTGAGGCGTTGTTTGTCCAGAGATTTGGCGATTATCTCGCGAATTCTGCTTTCGCTGGCATGGCTTTGGGTTTCCAGCAGCGTTTCGATCTCGGCGTTTGGAATAAAGGATTTCACACCTTCGATGCTGATCTTCATTATTTATCTCCTAATTCAATTTTCAGGGTGGAGGCTTTTACTTTCACGGAGGAAATCTGACCCAGTTTTCCGGAAAATGCACCCATTTCTGCTGTGGAAAGCTCCATTATCAGAAAGATTACCGAAACTCCCAAGTCGCGCATCGGGTATCCGACCCTTAGCAGGATATGGGAGGCATAGCTGTGCAGCAGTTCGGAAACGGGGTGAAAGGCATTTTCGATGTCTTCCACGATAATGCTTACCACATGGCGTTTTTCGGGCATTTGAAGCTCCTTGGTGCAATAAGGGAAGATGTGGCAGAGAAGGCGAAAAGCGGCTTTTCACCCTTGATGCCAGAACTTATCTCTCATCGCAGGTTTATTCTTTATTCCCTTATTTGATGTCTGTCAGTTTTTGGCAAGGAAAATCTGATGTGGGAAAAAAGAATTGACAGATTATAGATTTGAACATGAGTGGTTCGGTGTGCGTAATTACTTCTTATCTTTACAATTAAATGACTTAAAGAACGCTTATGAGAAAACTACGCCTGATATACATAATACTCAGTTTTTGTTTGCCGGTGTTTGCCGGGAGCTTTAACTGGTTTTCGCAAAACGACGCACGTTGGAAACAGGAACGCCTTGGAAGCAGCAGAACTTCCATCGGGAAAAGCGGATGTGTGTTAAGCTGCCTTTCAATGCTGCTGAATGCCGAGGCTACCAATCAGCACATGACTCCCGACCGCTTGAATGAATGGCTGCGCAAGAATGGCGGATATGCCGGTAATAACATGCGCTGGCAGATTCCTGGAGAAATCGATGGTAGCGGCCTGGGGCTGGAACTGGTTGCCCAGAGCGTGAAGCGCAACGATTGGGATTTTCTTTCCTCCCAGTTGGATGCGGGGAACAAGGTAATCGTAAAAGTTGCCGGTCGCCGCAGTCATTGGGTGTTGGTGATAAAGCGTGAGGGACCGGCCGATAAACCTGCCTCTTATCTTGTGAATGATCCGGGCATGAACCAATACGAAGAGCGAACCCTGGCCTATTTTGGGGGGTTCAAGTCTGCCCGGGCCTATTCCGGGAATTGGCTGGATGAGCAGGCTTTTGATCTGGAGAGCGAGATCTTTGTGGTTCCGGTGCAAAGCGATGAGCTTTTTTTGTATGATATCCAGGAGTTACCACATCCGGCCGATGTGTTCGTAACCCTCAAAAACAAACTGCCAGTGGAGATCAGCGGATATTTTATCCTGGGTTTGTTTGATCAGGACGGCAGCTTCCTGCGAACAGTGGATTATGAATATGCAGCTCTGGAAGCCAGCGGAAACCTCGATCTGCTGTATGAGTTGCCCGACCTGAAACCGCTGAACCAGGAAAACCAAAGCCTTAAGATAGTTTATAGCAAATACTTCTCTTCCATGCCTTCCATGACCGAAAGCATCGAGCTGATCGATAAAGGGATCAGGAACTACACAAACTCCGCAGAACAACTGGAATAGGGTTGCCAAACCTGGTAATGCCGAACCTCGTTCTCTACTGATATCATACCGCTATCATACCGGAGTCATACCGCATGCTCATCCGGTATGATCCCCGGCTGACAGTGAAATGTGAAAATCTGTCTCACAGGGATGCCTAAAGCAGTTTTGTTCCCTTTTGGGAGAAGGCATTCACCGACAACGGAGCGAAAAGTCCCGCCTGAAACTTGGGCACCGCTGCTGCGGCAACCATGGCGGCATTATCCATGCAATATGCCAAAGAAGGATAATACACCCTGATGCCTCGTTTTCCAGCCTGGCGGCCAAGCTGTTCCCGCAAAGCGCTGTTGGCGGCTACTCCTCCTGCGATTAAGATCGTCTTGATCCCCTTGGAGGCAGCGTAAAGCAAGCTCTTCTTGATCAGGGGTTCGATGATGGCCTGTTGCACTGAGGCGGCAATGGAAGGCAGATTGGCCTTCACAAAGCTTTCATCCTGGGTGCTAAGCCATGTCCGGATGGCGGTTTTCAGGCCGCTATAGCTGAAGTTATAGTTATCTTTACGGATCAGACCACGGGGGAACTGCACAAAATCCGGCTGTCCCGCTTTGGCCAGTTTGTCTATTAAAGGTCCACCCGGAAACCCAAGCCCCAAAAGCTTTGCGGCTTTATCGAAGCTTTCGCCGGCTGCATCATCCACGGTTCTGCCAATTACCTCAAACTCTGTGAGGCTCTTAAAATGAACCAGTTCAGTATGCCCACCCGATACCACAAGAGCTAGGAAGGGGGGCTCGATTGTGCGATGTTCGATAAAATTGGCGAAGATATGCGCCAGCATGTGATTCACTGTGATCAATGGCAGAGACAGGCTCCAGGCCAGGCTTTTGGCAAATGACAAGCCAACCAGCAGCGATCCGATCAAGCCCGGATTTATCGATACCGCTATGGCATCCAAATCGGTTAGTTTTAGTTTAGCCTGTTCCAAAGCATTGTGGGTGAGAAGCAGGATATTCTTAAGATGCAAGCGGGAAGCCAGTTCGGGCAATACTCCGCCGAACATCAAGTGCTCCGGCTGGCTGGAAACCAAGTTTACCAGAACGCGGAAATCAGTGTCAAGGATCGCTACTGAAGTATCGTCGCAGGATGATTCGAAGGATAAAAGACAGGGCATTTACTTTTTACGCACCTTTTGGGGGGTCAGTGCGATCACCTGGGTCTCCTCCGGCGCATCCACGGTAAGCAGATATTGACCGTTCTGGTCGGGCTCAGGGGCAACGGTTACCTTTATGTTGCGGGGATCGAGCTTGTTCAGCAGATCGGAATCTCCAGACAGCTTAATGGTTACCCGGGATGGAAAATATTCTGCTCCGGAAGCCGAAAAAACAGGGATGGAGTCGAAAACTCTGCTTGTCCTGAATGAACTTGAGATGCGCACTTTTATGCTGTTTTCGGCCAGAGAAACGTCTTTGTCCGGTTCGTTTACTTTTAACACGAATTCGCTTGCATTTAGCTGAGAACGGCTAATCTCCTCTGTGGTAAGCCGCTCGATCAGTTGGATTTTGGATTTTGGCCCAAACACAACAAGCCGATCGGGGATTAGCTTATAATTCAAACCGGCAAAGCGTTGCCGGGTATAAAGATCGGTAAAGCTGAGCTCAATCGGCACCTTTTTTTGGTGAAACACATCGGCATGCACGGCAATATCCTGTTTTTCAGCCGGCCCCAGCAAGCTAAGCTGGATGTTTTCAGGCAGGTCGATGCTGTAGTCAGCCAGGGAAAGCTGTTCTGCACCGGGTTTTATCTTGCTGGCATCGAGGTTTATTTTGGTGCGGGACAGCTTCAGCTTTATTATCTCCATCCCCTTGCCCCTAACCGCAAAGGGAATGGATTTTGGCAGGCTGTTCAAAGTGAGGTTCTTGGGGATGTTCTTCAGAGCAACGGGAAGATCGATAACCGTGCGATGTTCACTGATCAGCAGGGATTGAACCCAGATGAACACTGCCATTAGCAGCGAGAAGAGCTTCAGGCCAAGATTTTCGTGAAACAAGCTTTAGTCCTCATTGATCTGGCCGGCAATATTCAGAGACTTCATTTTCTTATAAAGAGTGGTTCTTTCAATGCCGATGGCTTTGGCGGTCTGCGAGACGCGCCAGTTATTCTGATTTAGGTGATGCAGCAGGTAGTCGCGCTCAAAAGAAGCCACGCTGTCCTTCAAAGTGCTTATCTTCATGTAGCGTTCCAGATTGAATTCATCTGTAGCCAGGCTGTGATGAGCCTTGTGTTGCAGGTGCTTCAGAATCGTGGCATTGCTGATTTTATTCTCGTTGATCATAATGAATTTGCAGAAATTGCGCAATTCCCTGATGTTCCCGGGCCAGTCATAGCCCAGCAGGTCTCCCTTTAGGGCCGACAGGTCAAGATTGTCGATCACGCTGTATTGAGGTGAATAGCTGGTAAAGAAATAGCTGATCAGCAAAAGAATATCATCTTCTCTTTCCCGTAGAGGTGGCAGCTCCACGATGTTTCCTTCGATGCGGAAAAACAGATCACGGCGTAAGATTTTCTGATCAGCCAGCTTTTCGATATCGGCATTGGAAGCAAAGATCAGCCTTGTATTTACCTTCTTCAGGTTTCCCCCCACTACCTGAATCTCTTTGTTTTCAATGGCACGCAAGATTTTGGCTTGTGCGATGGGGGACAGGTTTGTTACTTCGTCCAGAAACAGGATGCCATTGGTGCATTCTTCGAAAAAGCCTGTTTTATTACGGTCAGCGCTGGTGAAAGAGCCTTTCACATGGCCAAATAGCTCGCTTTCGATCAGGCTTTCGGACAGGGCACTGCAGTTAACGGTGTGAAAAGGCTTGCCAAAGCGGTGGGAATTGATGTAATAATAATTTGCCGCCACCTCTTTGCCGGTACCTGTGTCGCCCAGCAGAAAGAGGTCTTCGTCCACGCTGGACAGCTTGTTTATCTGCTCACGCACTTTTTTGATGGCCGCACTCTCTCCGATGAAAGGAAAGCTGCGGGTAAACTGCTTTTTTAGGTTGATGTATTCTATCTGCAGTCCAATATGCTCTTCTTCCTGATGCTTCAGAGTGATGGCATTTTCGATGTGCAACAATAGCTGGTTGGTGCTGAAAGCCGAGCCTTTCTCGATGAAGTGATATGCGCCCAAGGCACGGATCTCGCTGATCTGCGATGAGGTTACCTCGCCGGAGATCACGATAACCTTGTAATTCAGGTCCATATTGTCTTTCAGGTGCTTCAATACCTGGATGCCATTCAAGCGGGAACCGATCAAAAATACGTCCAGCAGGATCACATCAGGTTGAAAAACTCGCAATTCTTCGAAAAACTGGTCGCTGTTTACGGTTAGCAGCACCTGATATTCATAGCGTTTCATCACTTTGGCGATTTGCTCGGCCAAAACGATGTCGTCTTCCAGAATGAGAATCTTTCCTTTCATCGGTTCACCTCAAAAGCCTTTCTTCCAGTTCGGCCAAAGCGGTTATGTAGTAGGTATAAGCCTGATCTGGGGAATCGTAGGGTGAGAAATATTTGTGCACGTCACCATCTTGGAAGTATTTGGAGCACATATAGTAAAAGTGGTCGGAAGTACTTAGCAATCGGGCGATGCGCAGCAACTCCGGATCGCCTTTTTCCTTGACACGGAAAAAGAGCTCATACAGAGTTTCGATGGCGTTCTTTTGCATGTCGTTTTCCAGCCAGGCCGAAAGATCGCGCTGTTCATCGGCCCAGGAAACCGCATCGGTGAAGGAAAGGCCTTCCTGCTGATAGTTTGCCAGATGTGTGGTATCCTTGGGATTTGCAAAGCCCAGATGCTCTTTGGCCAGAACAGCGGACGGGAAATGCCGCATGAAATCGAAAATCCCGGAAGAAGCCCATTGATGTTCTCCAAAGGTTTCATAATCCATAAAGAGATTCAGGAACAGGTTTTTCCCGCCTGTTTCAGCCAGGGTCAGGTGATCTATCCAGTTTACGAATTTATCCACGGTCAAGGGATATTCCGGCCAGTCGCGATTTGAAAAACGGAAAGCGATGTCGTCGGCCAATTGGTAATACTTCAGCAGCAGATTGATGTCTTTGGAGTAATTCTTGTAGGCATACAGCGGAGTTCTCCATTGCAGAATGCGATCTACTCCTTCGGTAACGATGGTTTTAAACCCTTCTATCTCATAGATGATGTCCGACAATCGATCCTGGTAGATCAGCTCTGTATTGCGGAAGGTGGTGGTATAATAGCCAAACTCCTGCTGCATCAGCTCACGGTGCATCATCACCTGATCCAGAAACTCGTTTGTATCGTAGAGAAAAGCCAGGCTATGAAAGTATGTTTCGCCCATTAGTTCCACGCAGCCGGTATCAACCAGCTTCTTGAAAGAATCCAGGGTTTCCGGAGAATACAGCTTGAATTGTTCTATGGCGGTTCCCGTGATGGAAAACGCTATTTTGAAGCGTCCTTCGCTTTGTTTGATCAGTTCATACAGCAATTCATTGGTCGGCAGATAGCATTTTTCCGCCACTTTTCTCATTACCAAGCCGTTCAGTTTGTCGTCAAACATCTCTGCATTGCGGTTGATGTCCAGAACGTTGAAGTGATTCAGCCGGTAGGGTTGGTGAACCTGAAAGTAGAAGATGATATTTAGCATGGCTGCTCCTTAGTTTTCCTGCCGGCGGATGAATTCGGCCAGAGTGCTGGAATATAGGTGGCGGATTTTCTCAGCCGCTTCGTCCCACTGGATGCGATGCACTTCGCGCATGCCTTCGATGCCGATTTTAGCACATTTTTCGCGGTTTTCGATCAGATGGCAGATGGTTTCAGCCCAGAGATCGATATCCCAGTAGTCAATCTTGAAGGCGTGATGCACCACTTCGGCAACTCCCGACTGCTTCGAAATGATCGAGGTGATGCCAAAGGCCATGGCTTCCAAGGGTGAGATGCCAAAAGGTTCTGATACCGAAGGCAGCACATAGATATCCGCAGCCTGCAAAATGCGCTCCACTTGTTTGCGGTTCAGGAAGCCGGTAAAGAGGAAGCGGTTTTTTAGTCTCAAAGAAGCGGAACGGCGCAAAACCTGACGGCTCATGTCGCCCGTTCCGGCAATTATAAATCTGGCTTCTGGATGCACCTTCAGAACTTTGTCGGCAATTTCCAGATAATAGTCCGGCCCTTTTTGCAGGGTTATGCGTCCCAAAAACAGGATGGTTGGCCCTTTGAAGATGCGCTCCTTGCGGGTAACTGCATCTTCGGGAACAGAAAACGCATTGTGGATGATCCTGATCTTTCCGGTGTCAATGCGATAGCGGCTCATGATCATCTGTGCGGTGTATTTGGAAACGGCGATCACCTTGTCCGCATAGGTCATTCCGGCATGTTCTATCTTGTGAACCCGTTCGTCGCCAGGCCCTCCGGCCCGGTCAAATTCGGTGGCGTGAATATGCACGATCAGGGGCTTCTTGGAAAGCTGTTTGGCCAGCATGCCACTGGGATAGGTAAGCCAATCGTGAGCATGGATCAGGTCGTATTCCAAAGCTTTGGCAAAGCGGTCGGCTCGCAGGGTGTATTCCTGAACCTTGCGCATCAGGTCTTCTTCGCCGATCAGATTGGAGGTCATTTCGTCCCAAAGCTCGCGTTCTTCATTGGTGACCACTTCGCTCAGCCAGTATTTACGGCGTACCGAAACGGCATATTGCCGGATTTCGTTCAGCCGGAAATAGCTTTCAGGATGGGCTGTAATGCCGATGTAGTCCAGCCTTTCCTGGATAGTGGAAAAACTGCGGGTGGTAAATTCCTTGTGCATCTTCTGATCCAGGAAAACCGCCGGCAACGTATCCGCATCGCTTTCTTCGCGCAGCGGAAAATATACCAGCTCTCGGGTTGGCAACACCAGATCGATTTTTATTCCCTGGCTCAGCAAAGCTTTCACCATGCCATAGCAAGCCATACCAAGACCGCCTGAGATAAGGGGAGGAAATTCCCAGGTGAACATCAAAATTTTCATGATTCACCTCCCAGAGAAAGCAGATAGGTTTCCACGTTATAAAGGGCAGCCACGCTCCAGGCTTGAGCTGGTGCGCCTTTGGGGAAGTGCGGCGCATCGCCGTCCCAGATTTCGGCTATCGAAGCGATATGCCCTTTCATGAAGCTGTGGCGGAAGGTTTGAATGAAGGAATCAAGCGATTGCTTGATCTCATTCTCGGGCTTTACACCTTGGTAGGCGCGCACATAGAGGCCGCAGAAAGGCCCCAGCAGCCAGGCCCAAACGCTGCCATTGTGGTAAGACATATCCCTTTCACGCTGGGTGCCATAATACTTCTTGCGAAATCTGATATCCTTGGGAGTAAGGGTGCGTAAACCGTAGTTTGTATATAGCTCGCTGAAGGAACGTTCCAAAACCTGCTGCATCAGTTCCTGAGGATAGATTTGCCAGGGCAGGGAAAGGGCTATCACTACGTTTGGCCGTATCTCGATCACAGGCTCATCGCCTTTCAAACGATCGCCTAAAAAACCGTCCTTCTGGAATTTGGCCATTGCCACCAGCACTTTATCCTTCATTTCCAGCAGTTGTGCCTGAGCCGGATTGGCCTTGGGATCCTTTTCCTTCAGGCTGAGGCACATGGCTTCGTAGCTGCACAAGGCATTGAACCACAAGGCGTTTATCTCGATGGGAGCGCCGCTGCGAGGGGTAATCGGTTTACCGTCGATGCGAACGTCCATCCAGGTGCCATGGGCAAATTCTTCTTGCAGTTCGATCAGGCCATCCCTACGCACATCAAAGGGATAGGTAAAGTTATTGATGATGGAGATCAGGATTTCTTCCGAAAGGGTAATGGCGTCTTTCCAATAGTCTTTGCTTTGTTTGCGCTTGCCAAGTTTCCACAGCAGGATGATGAACCACAGAGTGGCGTCGATGCTGTCGTAATTGGCTTCCCTACCGGATTCTGCCAGCATGTTTGGAATCAAGCCGTTCTTTAGCCGGCCGCTGTATTTTGTGAGGATCTTTTCCACTGTCTCGGTGTATTTGGGGTTATGCAGCATGGCATTCAGCACCACCATGGTATCTCTGCCCCAGGCACCGTAAAAAGGATAACCGGCCACGATGTCGTCATTGGCCAAAAAGTCAGAAAGGGCAAATTCCAGCACCTTCATATATTCGGGGTATTTAAACTGGAAATTGTCGTTATAATCGAGCTGGTTCAGCAGGGTGTCGTCCTGGTCGGGTTGCATAGGGTAGTCCAGGGGTTTGGGAAGCTCAGCATAACGGGCTTCGATCCGCTTCACCATGGCCGGGGCATCCTCGATGGGTTTGTCGCTGAACAGCAGATGGTTGCTCTGGCCAACTTTCAGATCAAAGCCAAGCTGGAAAAGGCTAACCTGGTCGCCGATGCCGGGATAGCCGCTCATCACTTCCCAAGGATAGAATACGTTGTAATAAACGTAGCGGTTGGGGATCACCTCACCCTGCAGGATTGCTCCGTAGATGCTGATGTTGTTATCCTGGCGTCGGGCCGAATAGCGGATGAAGTCTTCCTTTGCCTCGATATCGGTATCAAAACGGGAAAAATCCAGGGTGCCAGGCTGGTTTAATTCGTGATGGCGGGTAAGAGTAAACTTTGGATGAAATTCAAAGTGCAGCCTGTGATGTCCTAAATTCGTATATTTAACCAGAGTGGTATTGGTTTTCTCGTCCATCATGATCTCTTTGAGGATCAGGATATCGTTTTGATGGGGGAGAGCCGAATACAAAAAGGCCGGATATGGCCGCAGCCAGGGCTTCACCAGATGCAGGAAGCCTTCCGGGTAGATGCAGTTGCTGTAGTTGTTGCTGTCCAGATGGATTATTTCACCGCGCCATTCCACCCGTTCCTCGATTCCTGCCACCAGGTGCACACGGTTAAACTGGCTGTCGCTGCTAATCAACAACCCATGATACTTGCGCTGGTTGATCAAGTTCCCTGTTCCCAGGGCATAAGCTCCGCAGCGGTTAGTCAAAATCCATTCATGGTGATGAGTTTCCATGAAGTAGTTATTCATCGGACCCCCTTCCTTATTTCACGAATCTAGCTTGTGTTGATTTTTTTCCATTGGCATATTCTCGTCAAGACATTTTTCATTAACCGCTGCCATCTTGCTTGGCACACCAATTCCACCCGGATTCCACGCGGACTCCACCCGGAAGCCACGCGGATGAGATTGGCGAGGAATGGGGGAGGATGGGGCGTGGTATAAGTGAGGTGAGGAAGGAAGCCGGAACTATAATGGCAAGGAGGCAAGGTGGAATTGTTGAGTTCCATAGCACACAAAGACCAAGGAATCCACTGGCATAATATAAACTTTTTCTTGACGTGATATGCGTATTGTTTAAACTGATGTTGTTTATAAAGAATGAAAAAATGGATATGAGGAAACATGGCTGAGATAACAATAACTCAAGTAGAAGCAGACAGTTTAATTCAGATGCCAAAAGCCTGCTTAGATTGTAATCCATACGATTTTCCACATCCTGGAGAAAAAGTCTTGGTTAATCTTCAATCCACAGACGGAAGAGAGCGCTTTATTTTGGATGTGTCTCGGGCAAAGATTGAGATGAGAAAAGTGAAGTATCAAACACGTTATCATAAGGTTATTATCTTGACCCGACTTGATATCTTTGGTGCACCTCATACAAATCCTGACGGTTCTATCGTGGATTGTCCACATATTCATAAATACAAAGAAGGTTTTGGTGACAAATGGGCTTATCCTCTACCGGAATTCTTCTCCAAAACAGATAATCTACTAGAGGTTCTGTTTGATTTCTTGGATTATAACAACGTTATCGAGCGCCCGATATTTAGTGGTGGTATAATATGAAACTAACTGAAGTTCAAAAAATGGTAGATCAATACTCTTTCTGGTTAAAAGGTAAAATCGCTCTACGCGAAGTCAATGATCACGTGGAAATCACAACTCCCTTTTTAGATCGGCATAATGATCAGATACAATTATATGTGAAGAAACATAGCAATGGTTATATCATTTCAGATGATGGCTACACGATTAATGATCTTGAAACATCAGGATGCGAAATAAACACAGACAAGCGGAAAGCGTTTTTAACTCAGACATTGAATGGTTTTGGCGTAAAGAACTTCAACGATGAGCTTTATGTAAAAACCGATGAAACACATTTCCCGCAGATGAAACATAACCTAATTCAAGCCATACTTGCAGTAAACGACATCTTCTACACATCTACAGCCATTGTGACAAGCTTGTTCTTGGAAGATGTTCAAGCTTGGTTAGATGAACATGAAATTCGCTACACTCCCAAAGTAAGCTTCGCTGGGAAAAGTGGCTTTCAACATAATTATGATTTTGTGATCCCAAAATCCCCCAAAGCACCAGAACGCATCATAAAAGCTTTGAACAACCCTGACAAACCTCAAATCCAAAGTCTGATCTTTTCATGGCAAGATACTCAGCGTATCCGTCCTGAAAACTCAGTTCTCTTTGCCGTCCTGAACGATACAAGTCCTCTCAGCGATCCAGTGATTGACGCTCTTTTGAATTACGATGTGGAACCAATCTTGTGGAGCAAAAAAGAGCAGAAGTTAGCAAAATTCTCTGCATAATGTTAGCATAGATCTGCAAGGAATTCTCAATATCAGCACTCTCACTATCAATTATCGCTGCAGTTCATACTAGTAAAATTGGTTTTCTGGGATAAACCAGAAGGTTTCTGAATGAGGGGTTATCAATGGATAGCGAATTATTTAGGATTGCTTTATTATGTAGTCACTTATGTCATTGATGGTTACACGTTGTCGAAATAATCGAAATCAACAGCTTTGATGTCATACGAGCTTTGTATAGAAACGCCTATGTTATGCTCAACCATAAGCTTAGCAAGTTCATAACCATCTATAAGTACAACTGAGAAACCTTGAGCAACATATGATCTTGCAGTACTAGAAAACTTTGCTGTTGTGATGAAGATGCCCTTACGAGCTCCTTTCCCAGCAAGTGCACCAGCAAATCCCTGAATAGCAGGTCTACCAATTGTCTGACTTGATGCCCATTGTTTTGCTTGTATGTATATTTTATCCAGCCCTAGTCTGTCTTCGCTTATTACCCCATCAATACCCTCATCACCGCTTTTTCCGATTGCTTTTCCTGCCTCTTGGTATGAACCTCCATAGCCCATTCGAACAATTAAATCTACAACTAACCGTTCAAACTGGCTTGGAGTTAGTTTTAGCACCCGTTCAAGTACTTCAGCAACCAATTGCTCCATCAAAGAGTTATAAGCACAACCTATCTGATCTATAGGTGTGAAATTCTCAGAATCCTCTACAGGAGCTGGAATAGGACCTGGATTAGGAACTAGATTACCCAATCCTCTCAAATAAGTTATACTTATTCTTCCGTCGTAACTACTTAACAGATTGATGCCAGCTTGGCTAATAATGAATTGAGCTCGCTGAGGACTGACGAGAAGGTTGTGCTTCTGTAAATAAGATTTTGCCCAAGCGACTCGATTATAAAAAATAGGTTGTCTGCTGTTAGCATAGATTTCTTTTCTCTCTGTTTCTGATAGGTTGAATTCATCAGCCAAGCCTTCAGCAACCTCTTTGATATGATAGGTATTCCCATTTGAGATGAACTGCAGATATGGCCTCATAATAGTTTGGAAATCAGGGATTGCCACACTTTACTCCTTATTTTTTTTGGCAAGTTTAGATTTAATACGCAAACACCACTCCGCTGATTGGGAAAATCCACTCCCCTTCCTTACTGGAAACCTGTACCGAGCCTTCGTTATGAATTATAGTGGGATACTTGTCCTGGCCTGAAAATACCGGAACACACTCCACCTTGCTAAGCTCTTTTGGGTAGCGGAACGTGATATCCACCCCACGGGTAAGTTCTGAGATAAAAACGCTAAACTGATGGGCGTTTTTGGGATACAGGGTATGAGTATTAATGGTGAATTCCACCATTTTTCCCAGAAGTTTATTCAGCTCAGGATGGCTGCACCGTATCTCCAGGCAACCGTTTATATGGCTCAGCTCGGTTTTCATGACCAGCTTGTTTACCATCACGGAGCTAACCGAAAAGCTGTTGTCGTCCAGTTCGATAGCTTCATCCATCAGCCAGCGGTATTCCACATCTGGCCGGCGGAAATAGCGTTGCAAAACCTCTGCAGAATCTGCACAAGCCACGATGAAGTAGTCCGTGGTCAGGATTTTTTTGTATTTTAGGCTGGTGGTGGCTTTATAATATCCCGCTTGCAGGGAATCGGAAAAGCTGATCTCATGCCTAAAATCATGCCGGTAATGAATGTCCTTGTCTTTGTTATAAAAGAAATTACGCAAGATCTCACGATAGATCAGCTCGCCGATTTCACCGCTTTGCAGCCTTTGTGCCAGAGCAGCTTCGATCACCTGATTCAGCTTGGAATCGGAAAAATCATCCGGCACAAAATCCCGCCTCGACAAAGGAACGCTATGCAGCAAATGCCCGGCCCGGAAGTAAAAGCGCTTGGCCCTGCGACCCACCTGACAAAGCAATTCATAGGGATTGCCACCAAATCCGGCTACGAGGTTCTCGGCCCTGGTTTCGGGATTCTCGGCTCCCAATAAAATAGCGATGTCGCCCACCTTGGGGTTTTCCACCGAGCTAAGCTCGATACAGATCATATCCATGGAGATTCTGCCGATCACCTTGCAAAGCGTATTTTGCAGTAGCACTTTAGCCCGGTTTGAGAGCAGAAAATCATAGCCATCTGCATAGCCAATGGGCAGGATCCCGTAGGTGGTGTCTTGTTCCGCTATCCAACTGCGGTTGTAGCCAACGCTTTCGCCTTTTTTGAGGCTTTTGATCTGCGAAAGAGTGGTTTTGAAGGTCATAACCGGTTTTAGCTGTGCTGTAGAGCTGGGCTGCTGCTTTTCGCTGTGGTTCAAATCGCTATCGGTATCCACACCATAGGCCAGAATTCCCAAACGCACCAGGTTGCCACACTGTCCAAGGTTTCGCACCACGGCATTGGAATTGGCTATATGGATATATCTAGGTGTTTCTGGTAGGTTGTGCAGCAGATTTAAAAAACGTTGCTCCTGGATTTGGCTGAATTTCGGATCGCTCTCTGCTGAGGCAAAGTGGCTGAATATGCCTTCTATCTCCAGATTTTTCAGCTTGCCAACCGCTTCCCAAAGGGTAAGAAATGACATCCAGTCCATCCCGCTGCGATGCATTCCGGTATCGGCCTTCAGATGAACCTTTACAGATTTGTCGCTTTTTACGGCTGCTTTATTCAGAGCTTTGGCAAACTCCAGGTTTGAAACGCTAACCGAGAGGTCATGGGCGATAATGGTATCTATCTCGCTGGTAAGAGAAGGAGATAGGACCAGAACTGGTGCCGCAATACCTTGCAGCCTCAGCAATCTGCCTTCTTCGGGGTTTGCCACGCCAAGGTAAACCGCTCCTTCGGCCAAAGCGGTTCTGCTGATCTCCAATGCTCCGTGCCCGTAGGCATCGGCTTTTACGATCATCATGAAATGCTGATCCGGCTTCAGAAAAGTCTTTAGATACTGTAAATTGTGGCTGAGGGCAGAGAGGTTTATCTCCACCCAACTGCGTTCGTTTATCTTCGTATTGGGCATAGTTTAAAAATACTTGGCAGCCAGATCGGCCAAAGCGCTGCGTTCTCCTTTGTCCAGAGTCATGTGTCCCACCAGGTGTTCTCCTTTCAGTTTTTCCACCGCTACGGAAAGGCCGTTGCTATGCGCATCCAGATAGGGGATGTCGATCTGATAGGGATCGCCGGTTAGCACCAGTTTGGTGTTTTCCCCGGCTCTGGTGATGATGGTCTTCATTTCGTGGGGGCTTAGGTTTTGCGCTTCGTCGATGATGATAAATTGATTTGGCAGGCTGCGTCCACGGATGTAGGTAAGCGGTTCAAGCTCCAGAAAGCCATAATCCATAAAGTCCATCAGGGTCGGCTTTTTCTTGCCTCTGGGGTTGTCCTGGCTTTTGTCGTCATGCAGGGAAAGCAGGATATCCATGTTGTCATAGATTGGCTGCATCCAGGGATTGAATTTTTCGGACTTTGAACCCGGCAGGTAGCCAAGGTCTTTGCCCAAAGGAGAGATCGGACGCGAGATCACCAAACGGGAGTACTTTTCGTCCTCCACTACTTTCTGCAATCCGGCTGCCATGGCCAAAAGGGTTTTACCTGTGCCGGCCTTTCCGGAAAGGCTTACCAGCTTTATGTCGTCATCCAGCAGCAGATCTAGCGCCATCTCTTGCTCGAAGTTTCGCGCTTTGATGCCAAAAACCTCCTGCCCCAGGTAATGCCTGATGGTGTATAGCAGATTATGCTGCTGGTTGTAGCGCAGGGTTTTCAGGCGGTCGGGGTTTTTTTCGTCGAAAACCCTGACATACTGATTGGCGAAAAAATCTCCGAATACATTGCTAAGGTATTTCTTTTCTTCGATTTCGGCGAAATGCTCGCTTCCGATATCCAGGCTTTCCCAGCCGGTATAAAACTCGTCATATTTGATCGTATCGGTTTCGAAGTTTTCTGCATTTATCCCCATGCAATCGGCTTTGATACGGACGTTTACGTCTTTGGAAACCAGGGTGACGAGACTATCAGGGTATTTGTTTTTAAAATACAGGGCTGTGCCGATGATCAAATTGTCTTTTTTGTCCATGAACAGCAGCTTGGCAGCGGCATCGCCAACTTCGCGGTCAACCGTCACCTGGATTACGCCGCCGTTTTCGATGGGCACGCCTTGCTGGAGGCTGCCCTTTTTGCGCAGGTTATCCAGATAGCGTCCGATTTGACGAGCATTGCGGCTTTTTTCGTCCACGCCTTTTTTGAACTGATCCACCTCTTCGATCACCACGATCGGGATTACCACACGATGTTCCTGGAAAGAAAATAGCGATTGAGGATTATGAATCAGCACGTTGGTGTCCAATACGAATATCTTGTTTTCCATGTTTAGTCCTTTTTTGAGGTTTGGTTAGAGGTTAAACCAAGGTTCCAGCCGTTCTTTGTACTGGGGAAATTCGTCTTCCAGGCGGTTTTTTTCCGCCAGTTCAAAATCAGCATAGGTAAAGGCTGGCCACAGGCTGCACCCACAAAAGCTGTAGGATTCGGCTTCCACTACTTCTGCGCAAAACCAGGTACGGGGTGGGATAACGATTTGAGGAAGCTCTCCCTTTAGCACTTCGCTGCCCAAAACAAAGCTCTCCCAGCCCTTTTGCATGCTCAACATGTGAATCTTCAGCGGGCTTCCGGCATAGTGGTGCCACATCTCTTCACAAGCCAAACGGTGCCAGGCACAACGCTCCGAAGCGGGCAAATAGTAAATGATGGATGAGCCCAAGGCTCTTTTGGGATGAGTGATCTTGCCGGAAGCATCTTTCACGTCGGCAGAAAAAGCGCTTTGCCAGTTTCTGCGATAGTATCCTCCTTCCGGATGAGGTTGCAGATTTAGCTTTTCAATGAGGTCGTTCATCTTGTTCATGGCCATACCACCTTGATTCAGAAAATCAAAAAACAAGAATTTGCAAAGGGGGAGAGTAAGTCAATCATTATTTTTCGTTGGCAAAAAAATGGTGCTGAAGGGGGGACTCGAACCCCCATGAGCTCATTGCTCACTAGTCCCTGAAACTAGCGTGTATACCAATTTCACCACTTCAGCACGGGCTGTATGATCCAAATCAGAGAGGTGGCGGTTTCTGTCAAGCAGAAAATGGGAAGGCCACTTTATTTCATTAGCTGGAAAACGGTATAGGCCAGATAAAGCGCTGTCAAAATTGCGCCTTCCCATCTGTCCAAACGGTGTCTGCGGGGATTGAACATCATGATGAAAAGCAGCACGGTTGCCCCGATCATCAGATATTGAGCCGGATTTAACACTGGTTCGTAGGGCAGAGAACGGACTTGGGTGGTTATGCCCATAATGAACAGCAGATTGAAGATATTGCTACCTATCACATTGCCAACTGCAATATCGGGCTTCTTTTTCAGAGCAGCCACTACCGAGGTGCTCAGCTCAGGAAGCGAAGTTCCGATCGCTACGATCGTCAAACCGATTACAGCTTCGCTGAGGCCGATCATTCTGGCAAGTTTCACCGCGTTGCCAACCACCAGGTTTCCTCCGATCAGCAATCCTGCCAGTCCTGCCAGGATAAATCCCAGGCTCGGCAGCAAGGGATACTGCTTCGAGCTGGATTCTCTATCTGAACCCTGCTTGCTAAGGTTATGAGTATAAACCAGAAAAATAGCGAAAAAACCCAAAAGGATCAGCCCATCACCCTGGGTTAGCAGATTTCCAGCCCCCATCTGGAACCAGGAATCATTTGCCAGGATCAACAGAACAAAGCTGGTAAGCAGCGCAAAGGGGATTTCCTTCCAAGTGGTTGCCTTCTTCACATCGAGGGGCCAGATAAGAGCACTGATTCCCAGGATTCCCAGAATATTGAATACATTGCTGCCGATTACATTGCCAAAAGCAATTCCAGAAGTGCCCTTGAAGGCCGACACCAGGTTTACCACCAGCTCGGGAGTGGAAGTTCCAAAGGCCACGACCGTAAGGCCAATCACAATTTCAGGAACCTGCATACGGATGGCCAAAGAGCTGGAACCGCGCACCAAAAGGTCTGCACCGCCTATCAGCAGAGCAAAACCGGCAACTATCAGGATAATCTCTATTATCATCTTCACCTCATTCTTCAACCAATTGCATCACTACTGATTTGTGTCAAGTGTTTAGTATTTTGGCATTCCCCCATTTTTTAATCCAGCCTTATCTTCAATTGCCAAAGATCTCG
>CAZGWB010000034.1:303-25367 GCA_964529335.1 uncultured Candidatus Cloacimonas sp. | reverse complement strand
TTTTTCACTCTTATGTTGCCGATTTCCCCTGTTTTATAGACCTCCACTTCCAACACAACCGTTCCTTGAATTCGGTGTCTGCGAGCAAATTCAGGATATTCCGGATTAATCCTTCCGAGCAAAATGGGCGGTTCATCATATGCTACAAATACTGCTCCTGAAGGATCAAACATGGTCTCACTTTCTTCTACTAAAGGATCATACCAAGTCTCACTCCTGGCAGTCTGATTTGAACTACAGGAGCATAATAGTAAAAGGAGCAGCGCCCAACTGAGTAAAACAATCTTTCTCATTATCCACCTACCTTTCTTATAGATATTTCAACTATCTATGTTCTTGTTTTTTTGTCAAGTTTGCCTTTACATCTTTACTCGGCATAGGAATATTCCTTCCTTAGTGCCGCTACATTGAGAGCTGGTTCTCTGTTATCGTATACTCATTTTGATGTAAAAAACAGTGGACATAGCTTTTTCATTTCGTATCGTGCTGTTTCAATCAATTGAGTTTGAATAGAGCATAGGGTATCTTTAGCTTGTCCTTCATTCGGTTATAATAGATGCCATTCTACCTTCCTCCTGATGAGTTCCAGCCATCTTGTTTGGAGACCATCGCTGAGATCGTATGGTCAGAATTACATGGTCCAGAGGAAGCAGCTTATCTGGATTGTGCCCTATCTTAGAACATGGTAATCTTCTTGGTAGATGTGTGTTTTCCGGAATTTATCCTTACAATATAGACTCCAGCAGAAACTTGCTTGCCACTTTCATCCAAACCATCCCACAATATGGAGTGTTCCCCTAAAGCTTTCGACTCGTCGCACAACCTTCTGATAACCTGACCTTTCAGGTTATAAACATAAAGCTTCACATTTTCACTTTTGGGCAGGATAAAGCTTATTGTGCTTGACGAACTGAAAGGATTGGGATAGCAGTTCAATTTGATCTCGGGTTCTTGAACAAGCTCATCCTCACTGTCTGATTCTCCCAAATACCAACGTACACGGTGGTACTCATAATATCCTCCTCCATAAACAGAAATGTAACCCAGGTACAATCCGTGACTGTCAAAATCTGCCTGGTTAAATTCATCGTAATAGTAAGAGCCGGTGTCATATGCCTCGATGGTATCCGGATTAACCCATTCTCCCTCAAAATAGTCCCAATTTATATAGTGTGATAATCGGTGGGAGTTTGAGACATAGGGAACTTCTTTGATCATTTCTAGGTAGTTCTCATACTTCTCCGGATTAAAACCCTCAGACTGAGCTACCTGAGTATAGAAATACTCTGTCTTTTTCTCAAGCGTCCAATTGAGTGAATCCATTGAGGTCGATTTGATCGTAGTAATCCTGCGATCCAGACTGTCATAATCATAAGTCCAGCGTTCGAAGGAAGTGGGTGAATATCGGGCGTTTTTTTCGAGCAGTTTCATTGTGGTGGAATAGCTGAAATTAAACTCCAATCCAGTGGATAGCATGTCTCGTAGCATATATCCATTATCATCATAGCGGGTTTGGCGATAAGTAACGGGACTCCCAATGACAAGCTGGCGTATTTCAAAGCCATCATCATATATCCAGTACTCACTATCTGAGGGCCAAGTATTTTCCAACACCCACCAATGGTCAATATATCTATTTTCTTTATCTGGAGGTTCGTAATAATTCGCAGTATATTTCTGAATATTGTTCAGTAAATTACCTGAGTAATTGCATAGATACATTGTTCCATAAACTGAAAAGGAATGTCCTGGTCCTTCTTGAATCGTATAGTCTGCTATTTGATCAATCCGACACACAGAAGGAAGCGTCTGTGCCATCAAGCTAACGCTGATAAATACTATGGCCAATAACACTAAAAGTCTCATACAATCTCCTTTCATAATAATGATAGCAATTTTCAGTCCATATCAAAGCAAAACAATGATTGTTGCAAATATCAAGAGCGGTTCTTCCAATCACCTCCATCCGTTTATCACCAATGATCTGATCCAAAGAGTATTATTCGTAACAACATACACATAGACAAGAAGGATGACACTGGAATGTCATCCTTCTTGATTGTGACTTTCTAGTTATTCCTTCCCAATCGCTTTAAGCAGTCTTTCCGCTTCTTCGGAGGTGATTTTTCCGCTTTCCAGCATTTCGAGGATTTTCAGCCGGCTGCGATCGGCAATTTCGTCCTTTTCTTTGGCTTTCATTTCGCCGCCCAGGTAGGGTTTGATCAGTGGAGAATCCATAACTTTGCGGATATATTCATGAACGTGTTCCGGGTGCAGGTGTTTCTGTCTGATCTCCTCGACGCCTGATTTTACGCCTTTCAAGCCTTCTTTCAGGCCATCCTGAATTTGAGAGCCGATTTCTTCGAGATTCACCATTACTTTGTCCCGGGTTTCGTCGAAATCAAACTTATCGCCAAAGGTTTTTAGTTTGATGATGGCGGCTCCCACCTTGTCTTTTATCTTGTCTTCGGAAATTAAGCTGACAGCGCGGTTCAGGTATTCGATCACCTTGTTCATCAGTTCCATTACCCTTTCTTTTTCTTCGCTGGTATTGGCTTTGGCGAGGGCTTCTTTCAGCTGTTCCATTTTTTCTTTGATAAAGCCAAGGTTCAAGTGTCCGTCGTTGGAAAGCTTGATCACTCCGTTTTCAGTTTCGATCTCTATCTTGGTGTTGCCATTTCCGTTTACCAGGGTCCAGGTTTCGTTGTCGTATTGAAGGGGTGCTTCCAGGCGTGATTTTACATGTCCCGATTCCGTTCTGGCGTTTAGTTCGAAGTCAAAATCAACGGGTAGCACTAAGTTCACAATTCCGTTTTCAGTGGTAAACTTGAAATTACCGCTATCCACAGGCTGGGTTTCATAATATATGGCACCATTTTCCGTGCTCATATCCACTTTGGGGAAACGTGCCAAGCGCAATTTCAGGCTGCCGTTTTCACTTTCCAGCGTTAGCCCCTCACCAGTAATAGCCTCGGCTGAAAGGGGGCCGTTCTCCAGCTTGGCAAAGAGGTTTCCCCGGGAGTTATGCAGCCGGACGGGGCCATTTTCGCTTTCAATATGCTTGTCGCCCTCGCAGTTACTAATCGAAACAGGCGCATTTTCGGAGCTAATCTTCAGATTGTTATTCAATCCAACCAGACTCATGGGATAGTTATCAGTTTCCAGTTCAAAAAATACCCCTTCCGGAACCGTTAGCTTTATCTGGGATGAACGGGTTTCCCTGTTTCCCATGTTTTCCACTTCGTCGAGGGTCAGCTTTAGCACTCCGTCCGAGTATTCGGCGGTCATGAAATCGAAGTAATCGAAATTCTCTTCGGGTTCTTCCAGATAAAGTAAACCTTCCAGGCTCACCTTGTTATCTTCGGAAGCTGATACAAGTAGCGGAGCCATGTGGTTTTCCACCACAACCTTGGTAAGTGGCTCTTCGCTAAAGGTTTTTTGAAACAGCTGCTTGGTCATTTTTCTCTCCTTTTGTTTATCATGTTGATCGCTTCGTCCACATTGATAAATCCTTCCTCCAGGTCAGACAGGATATCGTGAACTTTATCGGGATTGGGTTTGTGGCGGGTGATGACGGAGATAATCTCCGCCAAACGGTTTTTCACGGTTGGATAGGATATTCCCAGCTTATTCTGCATATCTTTCAGGTTTCCCTGCACCAGCAGAAAGAGTTTGATAAACTCCAGCTGACTTTCATTGAAGGATGCCAGCCAACTATTCTCAAAGCTTCCTTTGAAGTAGATCTGGCACTTTGGACAGTGCAGCTGAATGATCTTTAGTTCTTGTTTACAGATCGGGCAAGATGAGAGGTTCATACTCACCTCCTTTAACATTCTCAAGGACAATCTAAATAATATTCATTTCTTGTCAAGCAGAAGCTTAATTTTTTTAATCTTCGCTTTCACTATGTTAAGACAATGGGATTAATCCCAGCTTGGCACCCGGATGCCACGCGGAATCCACCCGAGGTTCTCCCCTATCGCATCCGGGTGGAGCGTCGGGACATCTGGAGTGGCTACAAACTGGCTGAAGAGCTATTAGCAAGTAGCAAAACAAAGGTTGTGCTTGACATCCAACGCTATCTGAAAAAATATAAAACCATGAATTCAAAATACATAGTTTTTACATTGATAACCGCACTCTGCTTGGTAGGTATCTACCATTTGTTCTCAGTGGGACGCTTCAGCTATCCCGAGTATCATTTGAAGCTGGGACAAGTGGCGGAAACGGAGATCATAGCACCCTTTGATTTTCCGGTGCTGAAGCCGGAGACTGAGCTTGCCTCTGAGCGGGACAAGGCCATCTCAGCCCTCCCCAAGCCCTACGTCATATCGGAAGAAGCTCTCTTCGAAGCTCTCAGCGGTTTGGATGCAATATACGAAGTGGTGGGAAGTTTTGAACCTCCGGATCAATTGGAAACATTGGCCGCAAACCTGAAACAAAAGGGCTATGAATTTAGTACCGAGGCACTGCGTTTTTCATTGCGCAGCAGCCTGCGTGAAAAGGTTTATGACGGTTTGCGTGAAGGTATTTCCAAGGTCTATAAAAGAGGGATTCTATCGGGCCTGGAAGCGGACAGCCTGCTAATAATGCGCGAAGATAACCTGATCAAGCTCCCCCGCAGCAGTTTTTTGAGTGTGGAAGAAGCTAGGGAGAACCTGGCAAGTGGAGTTCCCGAAGCCAAAAGTTTTGCCGCAGAACTTGCCACCCAGCTAATAAAACCAAATCTGCAGGTAAGCGAAGATAAACTTAACGAACTTAGCCAACAGCGGATTTCGGCCATTCCCCAAAGCGAAGGTTTGGTTCTGGCCAACGAAGTGATCGTTCGTAAAAACACCCGGGTCAGCAATGAAGACCTGCGTAAGCTGGAGTCGTTGCAAGAAGCCATGCGCAGCCGCAACCTGAAAAGATCGCCGTTGCAAGAAACCCTGATCAGCCTTGGGCTGTTGCTGTACTTCCTGATCGTGATCGGGATAGCCAATCATTATTATGGCGTGCTCAGCTTGCAGAATCAGAGAACAGAAACAGACTTCTTGCCTTTGAACCTTGGATTCTTTCTGCTGGCACTTCTCACCACTCTGAACAGTCAGCTTTTAGGATACAGCAGTTTCCTCATCCCCTTTGCCATGTTCGGTATCTCTGCAGCCATCCTGGTCGGTTTTGAGTATGGAGTGCTTTACAGTGTTTGCTCGATGCTATTGATCAGCCCTTTTTTGAACTGGGAAACCTTCACTCCCATTGTGCTGATCTTGGGAACGCTAGGTTGCCTGATTATCTTGCGGCGGCAAAACGCCTGGCACGAATATCTGATGATCTGGCTGTATCTGGTCTTTGCCTCGGTTCTGGCGGTATTGGGGCTGGCCATATACAAAAGCGATCCGTTCATAGCCATCCTGCGCTCACTTGGTTTCAGCGTGATCGCCGCTTCACTTAGTATTGGGGGCATCATCATGATCGTGCCATATTATGAAAGAAAATGGAATCTGGCTACAAAACAAACCCTCCTGGAACTTCTGGACTTTAACCATCCCCTCCTGAAGAAACTCGCCACGGAAGCAGTGGGGACTTATCATCACAGCTTGATAGTGGGAAATCTTACCGAAAGAGCGGCCGAAATGATCGGGGCAAATCCTCTGTTGGCAAGGGTTGGAAGCTATTATCACGACATCGGAAAAGTGATAAACACCGAGATATTCACTGAGAATAATGAAGACTCCAGCGAGATTCACGACAACCTGAATCCCAAGGAAAGTGCCGAACTGATCCGAAACCATGTAAAGGAAGGGATGCTGCTGGCCAAGAAATACAAGATTCCCCAGCCGGTGATTGATATTATCCGCCAACATCACGGCAATTCGGTAATCCGTTATTTTTATGAGAAGGCCAATCAAGCCAACGAACCGCTAAACAGGACGGATTATCAATATCCCGGTCCACTTCCTCAAAGCAAAGAAGCCGTTCTGGTGATGCTGGCCGACATTGTGGAGTCCACCACCAAATCCAAAAACATCGCCCATGAAGATGATATTGCCCAGATTATCGATAATGCCATCGCCAGATTGATAAAGGAAAAACAACTGGATGAAGCTCCCATCACCCTGAAAGACCTGAGTATGGTAAAGGAATCCTTCCTTCCTGTATTGGAAAGCATCTACCGGAAAAGGCTGGACTATCCGGAACCTAAAAAGGATGAGTGAGATATACATTAATGGGGAGGCACCACTCCCCACTACTAGGTTGCAGCAAATAGCCAGATTGATTCTGGAATCTGAAATGCCTCAGGTCTTGTTTAGACTGAGCCTCAGCATCGTGGATGATGAGGAAATGAGACGCTATAACAAGCTATACAGAGGTCTGGACAAAGCAACGGATGTGCTTAGCTTTGTAAGCTCTCAATTCAGCGCTCCCCCAGATCCCGAGCTAAAGGATTCGGAGAAAAGAAGATACAATTCGCAGGTTTTGTGCGACATCCTGATAGATATAAAACAGCTTGACCGCCAAAGGGCTAAAAATACTTTGGAATCAGAATTTATCTGTGTTTATATACACGGACTTTTGCATCTGGTGGGTTATGATCATATCCGCAGTTCAGATGCCAAAAAGATGAAAGAAAAAGAAGAGCACTATCTAAAAGTGATACAAGGTGATATTTAAGTGGACGATGGCAAAGCATTTATAATAATCGTCCTGCTTGCGTTTTCAGCCTTTTTTTCAGGCTCGGAAACTGCCCTGTTTTCCCTTTCCAAGATTTATCTGAAAAAGCTGGAAAATAGCAGTGGCAGTAGCGCAAGGAGGATATTGAACTTGCTGAAAAGACCCCGGCAGCTACTGATAACCCTGCTTTTGGGCAATACCTTTGTGAATATGGCGATTTCCTCGTTTGGGGCTCTGATTGCCATTCAGATCAGTAAGATTTACGGGATAAGCACTTCCCTGGCAATCTCGGTGCAGGTGGTGCTTACTACGCTGATCATCTTGTTTTTTGGTGAGATAATCCCCAAACTGGCAGCTCTTTCCAAGGCTGATGCTTTCAGCAAGTTCATCAGCCTGCCTCTGCTTATCATTCGCACTCTCCTCTTCCCTCTCGTATGGGTGTTGGAACGGTTCAGCAATCTTATCTCGCACCGGCAAGGCCTGGATAAACATCTGGGAGCGCAATTCACGCATGAAGAATTTCACAATCTGATCCAGTCCGAAAGCAGCAGCCGCGGCCTGGAAGAACATGAAAAACGAATGCTGGTGGGGCTTTTTCGTTTCAAAGATGCCGAAATAAAGGAGATATATGTCCCCCGGGTAAAGATTAGCGCCGTCGAAGAAAACCAAAGCCTGGATGAATTGAAGGAGATAATCCTGACCAGCGGCTATTCGCGCATCCCTGTATTCAAGGAAAGCATCGACGAAATTGTAGGGATCATCTACGTGAAAGACTTATTGATGTACCCAGAAAAAACCACCATAAAAGCGCTGATGAGACCTGTGTGGTTCATCACGGAAAACATGAAAGTGCAAAGCTTGCTGAACCAGTTTAAACAGCGGAAACTGCAATTGGCGGTTGTTGTGGATGAATATGGCGGAACCAGCGGCATAATCTCCCTGGAAGACATCCTGGAAGAAATCGTCGGAGATATCCGAGACGAATACGACAAAGACGAGATCCCAGAACTGGTAAAAAACGAGGATGGCAGCTATAACCTCAGCGGAAACTACAGTGTCCGTCAATTCAATCAGGAGTTTAATTGCGAAATCCCCGTTGATGAATATGACAACCTGGCCGAGTTCCTTCTGGCGCACTTCAATCACGTTCCACAGGTAGGTGAAGAACTTGATTATGAGGATAATCTGCGCTTCAGAATAATGGACAGCGACGAAAAGAGCATCAAACAGATACAACTACAACTTAATCCGGAAGAATGACAACCCGCAGAATCTGGCTTGCCCTGCTGCTTTTTTGTGGAGTAGCCTGGGCTTCAAATGCCGAATACGTTTTAAAAGCATATGGACTCAAGATTGCCAAGCTTAGCATCACGCATGATAAACAAAGGCAGAGTATTACTGTCTCAGCTAATTCGCTGGTTACAAACAAGCTATTTCCTCAGTTGAATAACCGCTATCTGATCAGATACCGGGCAAACTATCAGCCGGTATCCCTTACCAGGATCATTCGGCAAAAACATCTTATTGATACCGTTGTAACTGAGTATGATTTTGAAAAAGGACTTGCCATTTCCACTCGCAAATCAGACGGCAGTGTAAGCAGTTATTCCATCAAACCGGAAACAAGAGATGTATTCAGCTTTCTGGCCTACCTTAGCAGCGGTGATCTGAAAGCCGGTAACTATGCTCTGGATGGAAATGGGCTTACCTGGACTGCTATGTTGCAGCAGAAACAGAATGAAACGGTCAAATGCACGGCAGGAAAATTTCCAGCCCGTCGATATGCCGTTCATTTTCGGAAGCCAGCAGGTGTGAAAGCTCCCTATGTGGATATGGTAACTCACAACATGCTTTCAGAAGACGGCAGCATGAATCTGTGGGTAAGCGCTGACAATGTATTGGTAAGCGCAAGTGTTAAACGAAAAGGTATCACTACAAATTGGGATATGGTGAGATTCGAGCCATGAGAGTTTTTCGCAGCCTCTATCCTTCCCTTATCTGGATGCTGCTTATCTGGACACTTTCCTCCCTTCCGTCGAAGAACTTGCCCTCCGTAAAGATACTTGGATTCGACAAACTAGCCCATTTTGGCGTATATTTTGTTTGGGGTTTGCTTACGAGCTTTTGGCTTGGCTCCAAGCATAACAGGTTAGACCGGATTGTATTTATCTTCAGCCTCATGCTGCTGATTGCAGCCGCAGATGAAGCGCATCAAAGGTTTATACCCGGACGCACCGTTGTGGTGTATGATCTAATCGCTAATGCTTTGGGGTTGCTGGCTGCCTTTATTCTGACCATCCGGAAAAGAAAAACCAGTGAAAAACAGCAGTCAGATATATCATGATAGATGTAAAAGAGCTGTCGGTCAACCTGGGTGGAAAAGAAATTCTTCGGAACATCAGCTTTTCATTGAAAAACCATGAGAACCTGGTTATCCTGGGCCGTAGCGGATGCGGCAAAACGGTCTTGATAAAAACACTTCTGGGAATCTACAAGCCATGTTCCGGTGAAGTTTGGATCGATGGGACAGATATCTTTGAATGCGATAATGAAGTGGGCAGAAAGCTGAGACAACGGATCGCCATGGTTTTTCAGAATGCCGCTCTGCTGGATTCCTTTACAGTGCGTCAGAACGTAGCTTTACCGCTATATGAAAGAGGTGCAAAGAATAGCGAGGCGATTAGAAAAAAAGTGGAAGATTCTCTGGCCAAGGTGGGCCTGGAAAACACTTTGGAGCTTTTTCCGGCTCAACTTAGCGGTGGAATGCGAAAAAGAGTGGGCATCGCCCGAGCTTTGGTTTATGATCCCGATTACATAGTCTTCGATGAACCGGTTTCCGGGCTTGATCCCATTACGGCTCAAGAAGTGATGTTTTATATAGCTCAGATCGCCGAAACCGCCAATGCCACTCTGATAACCATTACCCATGACCTGCGTAATCTGTCCAAAATCTGCGAAAAAGTCCTTTTCCTGGATGCAGGGAAACAACTATTCTACGGAGACTTGGTCAGTTTTCAAAACTCCAGCGATAGCTTCGTCCAAAAATATCTGCAATGACAAAACTCAATGAAAACGGTCTGCTCTGGCTGGCATTTCTTACTGCAGCCGCATCCTCGCTGCAGATAGTGGAAAACCTGTTGATGCGGCTTCTGCCTTTGCCATTTATCCGGATTGGTCTCTCGAATGTGGTGATCCTCTTTCTATTATACCGCAATAAAACACTTCAAGCCGTGGTCGTGGCAGTAAGTAAATCGGTTTTGGGTGGGCTTTTTACTTTTACATTACTTTCCCCCTCCACGCTTCTTTCATTATCCGGCGGTCTGGCAGCGCTGCTGATTATGTTGGTTGCCATGAGGATGAGACTGGGGCTAAGCATATACGGAGTAAGCATCTTGGGTGCCATAGCCCATAATCTTACGCAGTTATATCTGGTTCACAAATTTATTATCGAATCGGCAAGAGTTTTTGTGTTGACACCATTGCTGCTTTCAATTGCCTTGCTTAATGGTGGGTTAATAGCCTACCTAACCCTATACATAGAAAAAAGGATACAGCTCCCGGAAACAGGGGAAACATGAAGAGATACAAACAAGACAGATGGAATAAAATACTCCTCTATGCAGGAATCGGGATTTGCGTCCTGATTGGCATCTTCGTAGGCGCAATGTGGTTCTACAGAGACAGCCTGCCGCCTACCGGCGAACTAAGAAATTTCACCCTGCGTTCAGGCTCGGAAGTTTACGATCGAAATGGTAAGATGGTTTACCTTTTTGCCTTTGAAAAACGCAAGCTGGTTTCACTGAAGGAATTGCCTCCCTATCTCATCGACGCTTTATTGATAACCGAAGATAAGCACTTCTATCATCATTTTGGAGTGGACATAATCGGCAATATCAGGGCAATCGTGATCGATATAGTCCGGATGGATTTCTCCCAAGGTGCCAGCACGATAACCCAGCAAATGGCGAGAAACATGTTTCTAACCTTGGACAAACAGGTTTCCCGCAAGATGAAAGAACTGATCCTGGCTTTTAGGATCGAGCGAGAATTCACCAAGGATGAAATCCTGGAAATATATTTTAACAAGATCTTTTGGGGTGGCCAGATCCATGGTGTGGAAACCGCATCATTGTATTATTTTGGCAAGCATGCTCGAGATCTCAGCATAGCAGAATCAGCTTCGTTGATTGGAATGATCCAAAGGCCGAATTATTATAGCCCGGTGAAGCACCCCGATCGTTTGATCGAACGCCGGAATATGATCCTGAAAAGGATGTTCAAAGCCAAAAAGATCAGCGAAGAAGAGTATGAAGATGCCATCGCCACACCGGTCAGCAGCGGAAAAAGCTCTATGCGCCAATATGCTTCTGACTATTTCATCGAACATATCAGGCTGTATCTGGAACGCAAATACGGCACTGAAAGGCTCTTTGAAGGCGGACTGCGCATCTATACTACCCTTGATCAAGAACTCTCAGTTTATGCAGATTCCGTGCTGAACAACTATCTGAAAAACGTGGAATCTGGTTATGGCAGCGGAATCCGCTATAGCAGCGTTCCGGACAACAGTGTGGACATTAATACAAAATACCTGCAGGGTGGCCTGGTTTTGATGAATAATAGCAATGGCCACGTGCTGGCTATGATCGGGGGACGAAACTTCACTCACAGCAAGTTTAACCGCATGACTCAAGCCAAAAGACAACCTGGTAGCGCGATAAAACCCATTTATTATACAGCAGCAGTGGAAAAGGGATACACACCCTCAACGGTCATCAAAGATGCCCCAATTCGTTTGAAAGGCGGGGACGATAAGGACTGGAATCCACAGAACTTCAGCAGAAAATACTATGGATTTACCCGCATGCGAACTGCCATCACTCATTCATACAACGTATGGGCGGTTAAAACAGTGATGGATATTGGCCTGGATGCTGTTAACGATGCTTTTCGCCGTTTCGGCATCAACGCTAAGGCCAATGATCTCTCTGCAGCTCTGGGATCTTATGAAGTTACGCCGATTAACCTGATCTCGGCTTACACCACTTTCCCCAATGGCGGAACCAGAACCAGCCCTGTATTCATTACCAAGGTTGAGGACATGAATGGAAATATCCTGGAACGTGGCAGAGGCAGCAAAGTGAAAGTAACCACTCCCGAAGTGGCCTACATCATGACATCTCTATTGCAATCTGTGGTTTCATCTGGTACAGGCGCAGCAGCAAGAAACAATTACCTGTGGCAAGCTGCAGGCAAAACGGGAACTTCCAGCGATCACCGAGATGCCTGGTTTATAGGTTTCAACAAACAATATACCCTGGGTATCTGGAATGGGTTTGACAATAATGCAGCAATTTCAGCCAGTGCGGTTTGTGCACCCATCTGGGGAAAGATCATGACCAAAGCGATCCGAATAGACAACAAGGGACGTCTGCCGCGTGTGGACGATTCTCGCTACAGCTTTACAATGCCTGCCGGAATCGTTAAACGCACCATCAATCCCAGCTCGGGCTTTATCTCCAGTAGCGGAATCGAGGAATACTTCATCGAAGGCAACGAACCACCAGCCGTGGAAGACACCCTGCGCTTCAATTTCTACCCCACCCGTTGGGGTTATCGCGACGAACTCGAATTGGAATAAGCTTCTTACGTGTTAAATCTATTGTTCTATCTGCTTAGCCTGCTTATCCTAACGGGGTTTTTTACCTATTTTAGCTTTTGCCTGCGTTTTTATCGAGGCTACAAGAATTACAAACCCGTCTTCAGCTTCAAAAAGCGCAGCGTAAGCGTGATTATCGTAGCTAGAAATGAAGCCAGAAACCTTAGAGAGCTCTTTATGTGCCTGTTAAACCAGGATTACCCCTCCTCTCTGTACGAAGTGATTCTGGCCGATGACGATTCCGAGGACGACACCTCGCAAGTAGCCAGTGATTTTATTAAAGCAGGTTTGAACCTGAATTACCAGAGAATTGAGGGGCGCGACAAAGTGATATCCCCCAAAAAACAAGCTTTGGAAAGAGCCATCGCGCTGGCTCAGGGTGAGATTATCCTTACCACCGATGCCGATTGTCTGGTACCAATAACCTGGATAAGTTCGATGGTATCTCATTTTGCCGAAGATGTTTCCATGGTGGCAGGGTATTCACGCACCCAATTACCAAGCTGGGAAAAAGCCAGTATCCTTCACAAGTATGAACACCTGGACTTTGCCTTTACCTATATGGTTTTAGGTGGGGGTTATACTCTCGGAAAAAGCTGGGCCTGCATTGGCCAAAATCTGGCATATAAGCGGGAAGCATTTTACGATGTGGGCGGCTTTGAGAAAATCCGGCATCTAATCTCCGGAGATGACGTAAATCTGATGCAATTGATGCGCCGCCAGGGACATCGGATCATTTTCAATTTCCAGCCATCCAGTTGGGTATTCACACGACCGGTGCATTCCTGGAAGCAATTGGTTAATCAGCGCAGCCGCTGGGCTTCCAATATGAAATACCAGTTGAAGTTCAATCCAGAATTCTTTTTCATTTTGCTTTCCATGGCTTTCATGTATTGGGGTGGGCTGGTAATGATGATATTTAGCGTAAAGCTAGGTCTTTTCATATTTGCTTTCCGCATTTTAATCGAAAATATCTTTTTACGCTATGCCCGCAGCAGATTTGGCGTATCAAACAAAATGATGAATTTCTATCCAATCTGGCTGGTGATACAGACTTTCTTTCTGGTTTTTACCATGGTTTTGGGCCAATTCAATTTCTTTGTATGGCACGGTAAACGGCCTTACAAAAGGAGCGAAAGGAATGCAGCTACTAATATTTGACGATTCAAGAACCTCTGATTTCTATCCCTTGGCTCTTACCCGGCCGGTCTTTGAGCTACGAAGTGGCATTCTAAAGCTCCGTCAGCGTTTGGAAGCCCACCTGGGAGCCAAGGAAGACAGCCTGCTTTGCATGGAAAACCGCTTGCAAAAGCTATATCAACAGCGGCATCCAGATTGGAAGATAAACCATAAACCAACCGGTGATTGCCTGTATCTGAATTCCCGTATCAAGCTGAATGAGGCCAGTCTAAAAGCCCTAAAAGCCATGAAAAAGGAAAGTTGCCTCATATCCCAGAACCAGGTAATAGCTACCAGAACTGCTGAACTGCCTATCAGAGCAAATGATATCTCCCCCATAATCATAGAGGATGCACTAAACCAGAAGTATCAATCCCAGCTTCAATCAGACATCATCACGAGTTCAAATCAAGCTGCCAAAAATGCTTCCATTGGGCTGTATAGCTCGCTGGCAGATCTGATTCATGACAATGCCCGTTTGATCGAATGGGATTTCAGTTGCTTCTTCGATGATAAGGAAAATTACTTTGAAACCGAGCCAGGCGTCACCGTACTGCATCCATACAATATCTGGCTTAGCGAAGGTGTCCAGCTTTCACCAGGTGTGGTACTAGATGCATCGGAAGGACCCATAGTGATCGACGAAGCAACCAGAGTAATGCCAAACGCAGTGATATGCGGCCCATCTTATATCGGCAAGCACAGCCTGATCAAGATTGGCGCAAAGCTCTACGGAGGGACATCGATCGGCAAAACCTGCAAAGTGGGTGGCGAGGTGGAAGGCAGTATCTTTCAGGCTTATGCCAATAAGCAGCACGACGGCTTTCTGGGGCATGCCTACATTGGTGAATGGGTGAATCTGGGTGCCGATACCAACAACAGCGATCTAAAAAACACCTATAAAACGGTATCTTATTATTCCTATGCCAAAAAAGCAAAGCGTGATTCCGGCTCTCAGTTTTTGGGCTGCATGATCGGTGATCATAGTAAAACCGGAATTAACTGCAGCATCAATACTGGTGCAGTGATTGGAACAGGCTGCAATCTGTGGGGCAGAAATCTGATCAGCGACTTTATCCCCGACTTTTCCTGGGGAGAAGCTGGTCAACTAATCAAATATCGCTTCTCCGCATTTTGTGAGACAGCCGAAATAGTAAAACAACGCCGCAAGCTGTCATTCAGCTTGCCTGAACAAGAACTGTATAGAGAACTACACTCCATGGAGACCTGATGCAAGATTATATAGAAGTAGAATTCCGAACCGGACGCCTGGGCTATTACCAGAATCCGGCTGGACTACCCATCCAACCCGAAGACCTCATCATCGTAGAAGTGGAAAGAGGTGACGACATTGCCCAAGTGGTTCATTTGGGAGTTAGCGATGAAGACCTCGATGCCAAAAACCCAGCCATACTGAACTATCAGATTCGGCGTCAAGCCAACGAAGACGATAAGGACAAGCTGAAGAACATAGGCTACGAAGAAGATAAAGCTGCCCATACTTTCAATATGATTCTGGAGCGTTATCCGTTTGAAATGAAGTTGATCGAAACTGTCTATCAGTTTGATGGAAACAAACTTACTTTCTTCTTCACGGCTGAAGGACGCATTGATTTTCGAACCTTTGTTCGTGAACTGGCTACTCATTTCAAGACCCGCATCGAACTACACCAAACGACCGGTAGAGACGAAGCCCGCCGTTTGGGCGGATTTGGCATGTGTGGCATCCAATACTGCTGTGGCAGCTTTTTAAAGCGCTTCAATCAGGTAACCATTAAAATGGCCAAAGACCAGAATTTGGCTGGAAACCTGTCCAAGATATCCGGACCCTGTGGGCGCTTGCTTTGTTGCCTGAATTTTGAGGAGGATTTCTATGTGGAAGAAGCCAAAGACTTCCCCCTCATCGGAACCTGTGTAAACTACAAAGGTTCCAGAATGTTGGTTTTTCGAATAGACGTATTTTCGAAAAGCATCTATCTTTCCAGCGAAGACGGCTCCATTCAGGAGCTTGATCAGGACCAATTCAACAAGCTGGAGATTATCAGCAAGCCTGAATTAGAAACATGATAAGGAATATCTATGGTCTTTATCCTGAAGAGATTGAGCTTTCCGGGGACGCTAAGCTTCCTTCATATCGAAAGCAACAATTGCTTTCCTGGCTCTACAGGCAGTATTGCTCAGACCCGGATAAAATGCTGAATCTCCCCTCTCAGCTAAGGGCTTCACTTATGCAGAGGTATTCGTTCTTTTTACCCGATGTTAATACGCGGCTTCAGGCCAGAGACAAAGCCATCAAACTCCGCTTGAGATTGGAAGATGATACTTTTGTAGAAAGCGTTCTGATCCCGGAAGCCAAAAAGCGGACCCTGTGTATTTCTTCTCAGGTAGGCTGTGCCCGAGCCTGCAGTTTTTGCAGCACAGGTAAAATGAAGCTGATGCGTAACCTGGAAACACATGAAATAATTGGCCAGATTATCTTGGCCAGCGCAGACCTTAAAGCCTCGGAAGCCGAACAGCCCCGCCTGACTAACCTGGTGTTCATGGGCATGGGTGAACCGCTTGATAATGCCGAGAACGTGTTTACAGCTCTAAGGATTATCCAGCGCCAGGAAACTCTGGCCTTCAGTCCTCGACGCACCACCCTTTCTACATGTGGCGTTATCCCTGGGATTATTTCCATGGCTGATAGCGGAATAAAAGCCAAACTCGCCGTCTCACTCAATTCTGCCATTCCTGCCAAACGAGACCTATTAATGCCAGTCAACAAACAATATCCCTTACCCGAATTGAAACAGGCCTTACTCTATTTTCGCCGCAAAAGCAGCTTCCGCATTACTCTGGAGTATGTTTTGATTCCAGGGATGAACATGGCTGCTGAAGACCTCAAAGCACTAAAGCACTTTGTGGGAGATATTTCCTGCAAACTGAATTTTATCCCCTTCAATCCAGCGCCGGATAGCGAGTATCGGGCTCCCAGTCCAGCCGAATGTGAACATTTTATGCAGCAAGCCCAAAGCCTGCCTCAAGCCGTCACCCTCCGTAAAAGCCGGGGTGCTGACGTATTTGGAGCTTGCGGTCAACTGCGCAATCACCTTAAACAGGAGACATCAGATGAATAATATCGCTTCCATTGCCATCAGCCTTTTTGGTGAGAATGAGCCTTGCCGTTGCGGCGGAGCACATGAGATTTGCCTGCATTGCGAACATTGCCGGGCCAATGATCCAGACAGAATATACTACCCCAACCAGAGTGTGGCTGCAGTAATCGATGCCACGGTTCTGAAGGCCACTGCCACCAGCCATGAAGTAGGCGAGCTCTGCCAGATCGCAAATGATTACCACACTGCATCAGTATGCATAAACTCTCATTTCATCTCACAAATAAAGGCCAGCCTGAAGGGAGTGAAAAGCTGCACCGTGATCAATTTTCCCTTGGGGGCCAATTCCGCAGAAGCCATTGCTGCCGAAACGCAAGCTGTTTTGGACATGGGCGTGGACGAAGTGGATATGGTTCAAAACCTCAGCGCACTGCTCAGCGAAGATCTTGCCACTGCTCAAAGCAGCATTCTGGCTGCCTCCAGACTGTGTTTACAGCGGGGTGCACTGCTTAAGGTTATTTTGGAAACCTGCTATCTGTCCGAGATTCAAATCATCATCAGTTGCCTGCTGGCCAAAAAAGCCGGAGCACACTTTGTAAAAACCTCCACCGGCTTTGGTACAGGCGGCGCAACAATTGAGCACATCACTTTAATGCGTAGCGTGGTTGGCCCCAAACTTGGAGTAAAAGCCTCCGGTGGAATCAGAACCAGGGAAAGTGCTTTGGCTATGCTTGCTGCGGGTGCCAACCGGATTGGAGCCTCCAGCGTATCTGCGCTGATGTAGAGGACAGTGCATGAAACTGCAGATCGCCGGCTATAATCTGGATAAAGGCCTGATCGACAGCCTGAACAGCCAGGTCGCCACTCCGGAAGTTATTTCCGCAGCCTATGCCCGTATCAGTAGAAGCTCCAAAAGTATCGAAGATTTACGAAAAGAAGCCCTTAGAGAAATCGACAAAGCCCGCAACTCCAATACCAACATCATCTTTGAGATGGGACACAGCTCCGTTGCCGAGCATGCAGTTTTTAATCTCGATCTTATCGGAATCTCCAGAGCGCTTACCGACATAGTCCAGCGGAGCAGAATCGCCTCCTTTACAGAGAAATCCCAGCGCTACGTAACTTTTGGCAAAGACTATGTAGTTCCGGCAGAGCTGGCAAACCGTCCAAAGCTCAAGAAGCCATACAAAGAACTAATGAATGAGCTTTTTACCGAATACGAAAACAGTTTTTCAGAACTTTGTGCTTATTATGAGAAAAACCGCCCAGAGCTGAAGCCGCGCGACAGAGAAGCTCTTGCCAAGGAAGATGCACGTTATATTCTGCCTTTATCCACCAAAACTCAAATGGGCATCACCATCAATGCCAGAAGCCTGGAAAACCTGCTACGCCGTCTGGCCAAGAGTCCTTTGCTGGAAGCGGCCGAGCTGAAGAACCTGATTTTCGAAGAGGTGGTGAAGATAGCCCCATCGCTGATCCGCTATACCGAAAACGATGGCTATATCGGCCAGATCGACCTCGAGAGAGTTGGCTTTTCGGGCTTTATGCAGCAAGAACTTCCCTGGGTTCAAGAACTTGATTTACAGCAGAAAGTGAAGATCGTGGCTAAAGACAACGAGGCCGACGACGCCATCCTCTCTGCTTTGATCTACCAGCAAGGAGAATTGAGTTGGAAAGATACCCGGGATACCGTTTCCCGGCTGCCCAGAATTATTAAAACCCAGCTTTGGAACCAGGTTTTTCACAAGCTGAAACCCTGGCATAAGCTACCCAGGGCTTTTGAAGTAGTGGATTTTCAATTTGAACTAAGCATGAGCGAAAGCTGCTGGGCTCAGTTTAAACGGCACCGCTATTGCACTCTGCTGCGTAAAGGTGGATACTCGAATTTAGGCAAGATTCCCCAGAGCATAGTTACGATAAAACGCCAAGATATCTGGCAGGATTTGCATAACAAAGCAAACCATCTGCAAACAGCTTTGCCAGCTCAATTGCGCCACTTGTCTCCTTACTTTCGGCTAAATGCAAGCACAATGACGGTTTTCGCGAAAATGAACCTTCGCGAGTTGTATCATTTTTCAAGATTGCGCAGCGATTCTCACGCCCAATGGGAAATCCGCGAGCTCTCCGACTTGATGACTGCCCAGATAAAGAAAGTTGCGCCCAACGCCGCTAACCTTCTATGTGGAAAAAGCGAGTTTCCCCTTAGCCATTCCTAGTAACGAGCCATAAGAAAATCACACCTTCCCAAGGAAAGCTTGCGTCTCGCGACCCAGAAACCTGACCCCTGATCATACTCATATCATACCGGAGTCATACCGGATGATCATGCGGTATGACTCCGGTATGATATGGAATTGATACCTGATTAGCTTGTTATCTGCAAAATACTTAGAAAGTTAGGGATTCTGGCAGAATACACCATCAGAGATTGTGGTGCCGTGTCAATAATGAGAGAACAAATGAGCATTCTACAGCGAAACTGCTTTGCAGCCTCTACCGGACCTGATTTGGTAACCCAAATCTCCCCCTATATCATGTGCTTGGCAAGAGATTTATAGCGAGTGAGGCTAATCTGAATGAACCACTCCTGTTTCCAAAGAAAACTCCTGCAGTTTGTTATAAAGAGTTTTTCGATCGATGCCCAGGATTCTGGCTGCCAGGGCTTTGTTGTTCTGAACCGAATTCAGCACTGCCATGACGTGTTCCTGTTCCACCTGTTTCAGGCTGCGATTGAGATTTTGTGTATGTTTCAGGCTAAACTTCAGGTGAGCAGGAAGGTCTGCCGTTTTGATGGTTTGCCCCTCACAGAGGATCAATAGCTGGTAAACAAGGTTTTCCAATTCACGCACATTCCCCGGCCAAGCATAGGCAAGCAATGACTCCAGGGCTGCGTCGCTGATCTTTGGAGTTGACAAAGAATTTTCCTTGGCGTATTTCTCCAAAAAATGCATGGTAAGTGGTATGATGTCTTCTGGATGCTCCCTTAGGGGTGGAACATATATGGGCAGAACATTTAACCGGAAAAAAAGGTCATCCCTGAAGCCCCCCTGTTTTACCAAAAGGGGTAGGTTTTTGTTTGTAGCGGCGATGATCCGCACATTTACCTTCCTGGGAGTTTTTGAGCCGATCATGAAAACCTGTTTATCCTGTAACACCCTGAGCAGCTTGACCTGCATGGAAAGGGAAGTTTCGCTGATCTCATCCAAAAATATGCTGCCACCATCTGCGGTAAGGAAATAGCCTGCTCTGGTTTCTCCCGCTCCGGTAAATGAGCCCTTCATGTAGCCAAAGAGCTCTGCCTCCAGAAGGCTTTCAGGTATTGCCCCACAGTTTACGGGAACAAATGGGGCCTTACCCACCTTGGAATGATAGTGAATCGCCCTGGCCACCAGTTCCTTGCCGGTGCCACTTTCACCTTGAATAAGCACTGTGGCGTTGTTGGTGGATGATTTGTGAATTCGGTTATAAAGCTCCTGCATGGCTATAGACTGGCCGATCAATCCATATGGATTTTGTATTACCGGTATGGACTGCTTGTGCAGCCTAAGTTTTTTGATTGCTTTATGAACGGCGTTAAGCAATTCTTCGTCGGTAAAAGGCTTGCTCAGGTATTCTTCTGCGCCCACTTTCACTGCTTCCACCGCACCTTCGATACTTGGATAACCAGTTATCATGATTACAGGAATATGACTGAAGTTACTGCGCAGATGGCGGATCAGATCAAGCCCGGTAGTCTTTGGCATTTTATAATCAGTGAGCACCAGATCGATGCTTTCCTTCTCTACCAGTGGCAGCGCCTGGCTAACCTCGCACGCGGTATATACCTGCCAACCATAGCTTTTCAACTTTCGGGCGATCATCTGAAGAGTATCCGGATTGTCGTCCACTATCAGAATTCGTTCAGGATTCTTGTTCATAATATGCCTTCATAATTATTGTAAAAACTGTGCCGGCCCCCGGCTTACTGCTTACTTTTATTTTTGCGTTGTGCGCACTTATAATGCCATGCACCACGCTAAGCCCCAAACCCGTGCCCTGATCTATGTCTTTTGTGGTATAGAATGGTATGAAAATCTTTTGGAGAACCGCTTCATCCATCCCAATGCCGGTGTCCGCTATTTTTATCTCAACGTTTTTCCCAGAAGTATGAGTAGAGATGGTGATCAGGCCGCCATTGGGCATGGCCTGCATGGCGTTTACGCTCAAGTTTACCAAAACCTGATGCATCTGGCTGGGATCGGCTACCACTTTTGGCAAATCGGGCTTCAACTTGCGGATTATTTCAATGCCTTGCTTCTCACAGCGGTTTTCCAAAAAATAGAAGCCATCCTCGATCAGCTTGTTCAAATCCACGGGAACTGTCTTTGGCGGAACCTGACGTGAAAAAAGCATTAGCTTGCGCACTACTTCCCTGGCATGAAGGGTGGCGTTGATGATCTTCTGCATATCCTGCTTTGCTTCAGGAGAAAGCTTATATTCGCTAACCACGAGTTCGGAGAAGCCCAGAATAGCAGAGAGAGGTTCATTTATCTCGTGAGCTATGCCAGCCGAAAGTTGCCCTATTGTAGCCAATCGGTCTGCATGACGAAGCTGCTCCTGCATTTTGGCATTGTATTCCTGAATACTTTTGCGCTCCAGTATCAATGCTATCTGCTGAGCGATGGTTTCTATCAGTTTGTATTCTTCTGGGATCAAGGCGAACTCATTGCTTTCCGGGTAAAACACCTCAAGACTTCCCTTGGTAGAAAATTGGGTTAGAAGCGATGCCCCGAAGAAATTGGTGCTCTCTTGAAATCCTTTAGTTATGAAACAGCGATTCTCCACTCTCAGCCTAACTGATGTCTGTTCCGGATATTGCATGGCAGCGGGAATAATGTCTACAACCGCTTGCAGAATCTCCTTGGTCTCAAGCTCCATGCTCGAAGAAAGCTCCGCTATCCGGTAAAGACAGCTAAGCTCTTTTATTCTTTCTTTTAAGGCATGAACGCTGTTTTCTACAGGATCATTGGAGTAAAAAATGTCCATCGCTTTTTCCTCAGAAACAACGAAAGGGGCGAGATAAACCCGCCCCTTTAAGAAACGGGTTTATCAGATGAGACCCAGGTCCATCATGGCGTTGGCAACCTTAATGAAGCCGGCCACATTGGCACCACGGACGTAATTTATGAAATCGCCTGTTTTTCCATGGGTGACACACTGCTCATGAATTGCCTTCATGATGCCGTGCAATTTGCTGTCCACCTCTTCGCGGCTCCAGGAAATGCGCATGGAGTTTTGAGTCATTTCCAAACCGGATGTGGATACACCACCCGCATTTGCAGCTTTGCCGGGACCGTAGAGAATCTTGTTCTCGAGGAAGATCTCCACACCTTCTGGTGTAGTGGGCATGTTCGCCCCTTCAGAGACGCAGATACAACCATTCTTTACAAGGGTCTTCGCCTCTTCCCCATTAATCTCGTTCTGAGTGGCGCAGGGCATGGCAACCTCGCCCTTTATGCCCCAGGGACGTTCACCAGGATAGTATTTTACGCCAAACTCCTCGGCATACTCGCTGATGCGACCCCGCTGGACGTTTTTCAGCTCCATCAGGAATTCCCATTTCTCGCCTTTAATTCCATCGGGATCGTAGATAAAGCCGTCGGAATCGGATGCGGTAACCACCTTACCACCCAGTTGATTGATCTTCTGGATTGCATATTGTGAAACATTGCCGCTTCCGGAGACCAGCACGGTTTTGCCTTCCATGCTCATGCCTTTGGTCTTTAGCATTTCTTCGGCAAAATACACAGCGCCATAACCTGTAGCTTCCGGACGAATAAGGCTTCCACCCCAATCCAGACCTTTACCGGTAAGAACGCCTGTGTATTCGTTCATGATCTTCTTATACATGCCAAACATGAAGCCAATTTCACGCTTACCAACGCCAATATCTCCGGCAGGAACATCAGTGTTGTGCCCAATATGGCGATAAAGCTCCAGCATAAAGGAATGGCAGAAACGTTGAACTTCATCATCACTGCGGCCACGAGGGTTAAAGTCCGAGCCACCCTTGCCCCCACCCATGGGTAAGGTGGTAAGGCTGTTTTTAAAGATTTGTTCGAAGCCCAAAAACTTCAGAATGCCAAGATTAACGCTGGGATGGAACCGCAAACCTCCCTTGTAAGGGCCAATGGCGCTGTTAAACTCAACCCTGTAACCGCGGTTTACCACCACTTCACCAGAATCTGTTTGCCAGGGAACGCGGAAGATTATGATTCTTTCGGGCTCCACCAGACGATCCAATATTCTGGCTTTGCGATATTGTGGATTAGCTTCATAAACATCCCAGATGCTTTCCACAACCTCGGTTACTGCTTGGATAAATTCAGGTTGATCAGCATTCTTGGCCGATACCTGATGGAGAAATTCGTGCATGGTCATTTCACATACCTCCTGTGTTTTTCTATCACATACACTTTTTGTGTTTACCAATTACAGTCTCATTTCACTTAAATACGGCTGCGTTCTTTCCGTCAAACAAAATTTTCATTTTTCTCTCACTTTTTTTCACGGAGAAGAATTTACCTTCCTTCACAGAAGGCAGGGATTCCAAGTAATCCCATGCAATATAATCATTTTGCTCATTAACTGTTAAGTAAGCCACACTCATACTGAACAGATTATGAAAAAAGTGGCTTCCCTGACTAGCTTCGATGGACATGTTGGGAAGCAGCACCTCTACAATGGTGGCCACATTGGTGATCTGGCTCCAGGCAACGGGAATGCCTAGGAAGCGATCACTGCTACCCCAACGTCCAGGGCCAATCAAAAGGTATTTATCGGGCTTTAGGCTTTGGTTTATCTCGTCCAGTTCTGCTGCCATCTGCTCAGTTTTAACTATGTCAAAGCGTTCTGGAGGTAGATAGACAATCGTATCGAGATTTTCTTCCATCGAACTGCCCAAAGCATAGGAAGAAAACAGAAGAAGCTTGTCCCTCTTCTCAAGCCAATTACGCAGGTCTTCGCTATACAGAAACTTGTTTACGGTAATTGGCCGGATTTGCAGAAGATGAAAGCTCTGTTGACGGGATTTCTCGTCTATATCAAAGGCAAACTCCATCTCCACCTCACAACCCAGCACCTCACGTCCCAGATGTAAGAACTCCTTCAGAATCTGAGCCAGAGGTGCTTCATTGTAATGCAGGATATTGCGATAAGTAATCACTCTGGGTCCCTTTGTATAAGAACCGCTCAGGAATTCTTTGTTTTCATGATCCCAAACCGATGAGATCGATAGCAGTTCTCCCTCCAACAAGCTCTGATTAACTCTGATCCTGGTTAGCGTGCTATCTTCTCCGCTCAATAGGTCAAACTCTCTCCGAGATAGATCCAAGGCATAGAAATGCCGTTGAGCTCCCTTCACGATATCGACGGCAGGGAACATGTCCAGCTTAGGATGAGACGGACAGAAGGCAAAAGTCCTTTCCCGTTCCACGGCTGTTTTTCCCAAACCAGTGGATAAGGTTACAATCCCTTGTTCGTGGTTCATGTTTACAGCAGGATAATAGTTATAGCTCTGTGCCACTCCAGACAGCATTGGATAGAAATAATCTCCATGCTGAGAACCGGCCACTTTCTGGATTATCACAGCCATTTTTTCTTCACGGGCAGGAATATTTAGCGATTCGCGATAGGCCCGGGCATTCTTTAAAAACATAGAGGAATAAACCAATTTCACCGCATGAATCAACTGGCCCAGCCTCACTCTGGCATCGCTATGGCTATTCGGGATTAGGAAGGTTCGAAACACTCCGGCAAACGGATTGGTGATGTGATCTTCCAAAACTGAAGAGGATCTAACGGCCAAAGGTGCATCACACTTTGCCAGAAGGCTGCTGAGAGCAGATATACTCCGCTGTGGCAATTGAGCAGAAAGAAACAGCAGGTCAATCTCATCGTCGCTTAGCTTCTCCAAAGCATCCAGATCACTTAGCTGCGGATTGAAACTGATAAACTCGTCGAAAATTCCGGTAGCCAGAACTGCAGCCACAGGAACTGAGATTCGAACCTGAGGGAACTTTTCGGCTATATGACTGTAACGGTTCAACACAACATTCAGGAAGGCCAGGCCGCGGCCCTTGCCGCCGATTGAATCATCTCCGATTTTATAGATGAGGTTGAGGTCAAAATCGCTTTCATCGGTGAAGTCCTGGATTTTCTCTCTCCGGCGATACGAAATCAAGGAAGTGACCGCTTCTTCCAGCCAGTCTCTTGTCGTTTCCTGTGCCTGCTCCAGGGGGACATCCTGTAATAGCAAACAGAGGGCAGCTTCTGCATGAGTGGCCAGCCAGGCATGAAAATGCCTGTTTTTGTAATGATAGGAAAATGAGTCCAACGGCAGATCACGAATCACCCGGTGAAAACCGATAAGGCTATTTGCTTCATTCAGTTTGCGACCAGTAGGTTCACGAAATATGAACTTTCCAAATCCAGTC
>CAZGWB010000034.1:0-293 GCA_964529335.1 uncultured Candidatus Cloacimonas sp. | reverse complement strand
GGAAAGACCAGGCAGGTCTTTATATAAAAACTCGCCTTCATTGCTGGATACGATATCCCGATACATTGGATTGAAGGATTGCAAAAGGAATGGCAAACTGGGGCTTTGCTTCCGGATGTATTGTAGAAGCTGAATCCCTCCATTGGCATGGAACTCACCTCTATAATGGTAATTGATGTTGCTAATAATGCCGATGATGGAGGGAGAGTGCTTTTCATAGAAACTTACCGCACTTTGGTAGTCATGCAGCAGAACAATCCGGGGTCGGGCATTTAGATAGAGGTTTTTGAACA
>CAZGWB010000033.1:6299-27465 GCA_964529335.1 uncultured Candidatus Cloacimonas sp. | reverse complement strand
ATACCGGAGTCATACCGCATGCTCATCCGGTATGACTCCGGTATGATAGGGTGATAAGTGGTTGGGGGACCGGAATAGAAATCCGTGTTTATCCGTCCAATCCGTGAAAATCCGCGTTCCCTTTCAGCTCTGCGCCAGATTTCAGTTCCTCATCCCTTCTTCGCGTACAGCAGAAAGCTATTGACAAAATGAGCCAGTAAAAGAAAATGGAAAATCATGAGAGAACTAATTTTACAAAGCAATCATGGAGGATAAATGACTGCAATTAAACGTGTTTACCTCTTCGGCAACGGTAAAGCTGAAGGTAAGGCAGAGATGAAAAACCTCCTCGGCGGAAAAGGTGCCAACCTTGCCGAGATGAATCTGATCGGTGTTCCGGTTCCCCCCGGATTTACAATCACCACCGAAGCCTGCACCGAATATAACACCCTGGGTGCGGCAAAACTGCGCGAGCTGCTTACGGAAGAAGTAAAATCTGCCGTGCAGCATGTGGAAAGCATTATGAACATGCAGTTTGGTTCCAACGAGAATCCGCTGCTGGTTTCTGTGCGCAGCGGTGCCCGCGCTTCCATGCCGGGTATGATGGATACCATCCTGAACCTTGGTATGAACGACTCCGCAGTGCAGGGAATTATCAAAAAAACCAATAACGAACGTTTTGCCTGGGATAGCTATCGCAGATTCGTTCAGATGTATGGCGACGTGGTGCTTGGTCTGAAGCCGGTTAGCAAAGAGGAAGAAGACCCCTTTGAAGTAATCATCCATCACATGAAAAAAGAAAAAGGCGTTTCCAACGACCTCGATCTGAGCGCGGATGACCTGAAGCAACTGGTAACGCTCTTCAAGAAAGCCGTGAAAGACAATACCGGCAAAGACTTTCCCGATGATCCCTGGGAACAGCTTTGGGGTGCCGTTTTCGCCGTGTTTGATAGCTGGGGAAACGACCGTGCCATTTTCTACCGTCAATTGAATAACATTCCGGATGAATGGGGAACCGCAGTAAACGTTCAGGCCATGGTGTTTGGCAATATGGGCCTCACCAGCGCCACCGGCGTTGCCTTTACCCGCGATGCCGCCACCGGCGAAGACCTTTTTAACGGCGAATACCTGATCAATGCTCAGGGTGAAGACGTGGTTGCCGGTATCCGCACACCGCAACAGATCACCAAGATCGGCTCCCAGCGTTGGGCTCAGCTTGCCAAGATTTCCGAAGAGGAAAGACAAGCCAAGTATCCCTCCCTGGAAGAAGCCATGCCCGAAACCTTCAAGGAACTGGACCGCATTCAGCAAAATCTGGAAAATCACGCCCGCGATATGCAAGACATCGAATTCACCATCCAAGACGGCAAGCTCTGGATGCTGCAAACCCGTAATGGCAAACGCACCGGCGCTGCCATGGTAAAAATCGCCATGGATATGCTGCGCGATGGCATGATCGACGAAAAGACCGCACTCAAGCGGCTTGAACCCGGAAAACTGGATGAACTGCTGCACCCTGTATTCACCAAGGAAGGCCTGGCCGGAGCCAAGGTTATCGCCAATGGCCTGCCCGCCTCTCCCGGTGCCGCTACCGGTCAGATCGTGTTCTTTGCCGATGATGCCGAAGCCTGGGCTGCCGATGGCAAAAAGGTGATCCTGGTTCGCATCGAAACCTCCCCCGAAGACCTGCGCGGCATGAATGTGGCCAAAGGCATCTTAACTGCACGTGGCGGAATGACTTCGCACGCCGCAGTGGTCGCCCGTGGCATGGGAAAATGCTGCGTTTCCGGAGCCGGAGCTCTGCAGATAGACTACAAAGCCCGCACCATGACCGTGAATAACGTTGTTTACAAAGAAGGCGATTGGATTTCCCTGAACGGCTCTACCGGCCAAATTCTGGAAGGCAAGATAGAAACTCAGGATCCGGAACTCAGCGGTGATTTCGCCGCCATCATGGAACTCGCCGACAAATATACCCGCATGAAAGTGCGCACCAATGCCGACACCCCCAAGGATGCCACGGTTGCCCGCAGCTTTGGCGCTCAGGGAATCGGACTTTGCCGCACCGAACACATGTTCTTCGAAGGCGATCGCATCAAAGCCATGCGCGAAATGATCCTGGCCGACGATGAAGCCGGACGCCGCAAAGCCCTGGATAAGCTGCTGCCGATTCAACGTGCCGACTTTGAAGGCATCTTTACCGCCATGAACGGATTCCCCGTAACGGTGCGTCTCTTAGACCCGCCTCTGCACGAGTTTGTGCCGCATGAGGAAGCCGCTCAAAAGGAAATCGCCGATGAACTGGGCCTCAGCCTGGAAAAAGTGAAACAGCGCGTTGCCTCCCTGCATGAATTCAACCCCATGCTGGGACACCGCGGTTGCCGCCTGGGAAATACCTATCCCGAAATCACTGAAATGCAGGCCAGAGCCATCATCGAAGCTGCCCTGGCCGTGAAAGCCCGCGGGATAACCGTGCTGCCCGAAATCATGATTCCGCTGATCGGAACCCCTGCCGAATTCGAAATGCAGGAAGACATCATCCGCAAGGTAGCCGAACAGGTCTTTGCCGAAAAGCACGACAAGGTGGAATACCTGGTGGGAACCATGATCGAAATCCCACGTGCCGCCCTGGTTGCCGATAAGATCGCCCAAAGAGCCGAATTCTTCAGCTTTGGCACCAACGACCTTACCCAGATGACCTTTGGCTATTCCCGCGACGATGCAGGCACCTTCTTGCCGATCTACCTGCGCAAGAACCTGCTGAAAAACGATCCCTTCCAGATTCTGGATCAGGAAGGAGTTGGCCAACTGGTGAAAATGGGCACCGAACGCGGCCGTAGCACCCGCCCCAATCTGAAGGTTGGAATCTGCGGAGAACACGGTGGCGAACCCAGCAGCGTTGCCTTCTGCCACACAGTGGGCATGAACTACGTTAGCTGCTCACCCTACCGTGTCCCGATCGCCCGCTTGGCTGCCGCCATTGCTGCCATCAGCGAGTAAAAAAAGAACACAGCTTAGGCTATTGTAAAGCCTTAAGATATAACACAAAACGCCGGATGCCCTCCGGCGTTTTTCTGTCTCCCACTCCAGCCTTGGTTCGCGTGTTTTGCTGCAGAGCTTGCGGTATGTGTGTGGTTTGGATTGGGAACACGGATTACACGGATCAGCACGGATTGACACGGATTTTTTTGTTTAACCGCCGAGGACACGAAAAACACCGAAGCAATAGGCATGATATCTGTATTATGGCATGTAAATGCTGCTGTGTAGATAGGATGCCCGTCCTGCCTGGGTTCGCGGGTTTTGTGGTGTAGCCTGCGGTAAAAAAACATGGTTTAGGATGGGAACACGGATTTCACGGATCACATGGATTAGCGAGGTAACCTCTTTTCCAAGGATTTTTAAGAAAGGCGGGCTCTAACACCCGCCTTCGCTTTTAACCCCTGTTTCACTTTTTCACTTTTCCACCTTTTCACCAGAAAGCACTTCGCCACTTCACCATTTCTACTCATCTTCAAGATTTGTCTTGACACCCAAAAGCCTGCCTCAGGAAAATGACCCAAAATTGGCTCAGTTCACGTTTTACGGCTGAGCGGGGAGGATAGATACTTGCTAAAGACGATGCAACTGTCTGTTGTGGGGAGATTTAGCGCTCGGTTTTGGCTGATGGCAGTATTGCTAATAGTGATTTCTAGGCCCCTGAACGCCGAACTGCTGATCCCCATGGACAACACCCAGAGCAACCATCTGAAGGCTTATGGCATTGCCTTTGCCGGATTGAAGGAGCAGTTGGTAGGCAAATGGCTGCTAAACTACCGGGGTGGTTCCTTCCTTTTTCCCGATTCTGATGCGCTGGTAGCGCTTTGCAATATCAGGGGAGTGCGTTTTGAAAGCGTGGGTTCTGGCAATGTAGCTGCGATCCTAACTGAGATTCAAGCTGGCAATATGGAAAGCATCACCCTGGAAAAAGAACCCAAAATTGCCGTTTACATTCCGCCCAATGCTCTTCCCTGGGATGATGCGGTTACCCTGGCTTTGGAATATGCAGAGATCGAATATGAACGGTTGTGGGACGATGAGGTTCTGGAAGGCAAGCTGAACGACTATGACTGGCTACATCTGCATCACGAGGATTTCACCGGTCAGTATGGCAAATTCTATGGTTCCTACCGGCACATGCCATGGTATCAAAACGACATAAAAGTGAATGAAGCGATGGCCGCCAAGCATGGCTTTGCCAAGGTTTGGCAGCTAAAGCATGCCGTGGCCGAGAAGATACGCAATTACGTGATCAATGGTGGATTCATGTTTGCCATGTGTGCTGCCACCGATACCTACGACATCGCTCTGGCTGCCAAAGATGTGGATATTGTGGACAGCGCCATAGATGGCGACGGCATAGACCCGCAGTTTCAAAAGAAGCTGGACTACACCCGCACCTTCGCCTTCGAGAATTTCAGCCTGCGTCCCAATCCCTATGAATACGAGTTTTCAGACCTCGATGCCAGCGACTATTCCCGGTTGAGGGGTGCCGAAGCAGACTATTTTCAGCTTTTCGATTTTTCAGCCAAGTATGATCCCGTGCCCACGATGCTCACTCAGTGTCATACGAACGTGATCGACGGATTTTTGGGGCAGACCACCTCCTTTTTCAAGGACAAGGTAAAGAAAAGTGTGATAATTCTGGCGGAAGTTCCTGGCCAGAACGAAGTTAAATACATTCATGGCAATATGGGCAAAGGCACCTTCACTTTTTATGGTGGGCATGATCCGGAAGACTATCAGCACAAAGTGGGTGATCCGGAAACTATCCTGGAACTGCACAAGAATTCTCCCGGGTACCGTCTGATTTTGAATAACGTCCTCTTCCCCGCTGCCGAGAAGAAGCAGCTAAAAACCTGAGTATGAAGAAGTTTTACCCAAATCTGCGCAGCATCCAGATCAAAACCGGCTTGTGGACGGTTGGCATAGTCCTGATCCTGATCTTTGGCTACCTCTGGCTAAGCGGAACTTTGAACTTGAAAAACCAACAGGAGATTCAGATTGCCTTCTCCGATGTAATGGGTCTGGAAACCGGCGACAAAGTGATGTTCCGGGGAATGGAAGTTGGCCGCGTAAAGAACATCCGGGCCAAAGGCGATAAGATAATCTGCACCATAAAGATATCCTCAGATCTAAGATTAATGGAGGATAGCCGCTTCAGCATTTCAGACAGCAGCCTGATGGGAGGCAAAACCCTGCAAATCATCCCTGGAAGCAGCAGCACAGCTCTTGATCCCAGAAAGATACAACAGGGAAACTCCCCGGAAGGAGTGATGGATCTGATCGGCAAGGCCAGCCTGGCGCTACAGGAAATGCAAGCTCTGATCCAGCGGATCAAAGACCCTGCAGGCCTGCTGGCCAGTTCCGAAACTCTGATTTTGCAGGCTGGAAGTACCCTGCAAAAAACTGAAGGCATGGCCTCAGAAGTAAAAACCGGGCTAAACACCACTCTGGATAATGTAAACCGGCTTAGCACAGAACTGGAACAAATGGTGCAGGATAGCAGGAAACCTCTGCAGAACACCTTGGAAGCCTCGCCGGCCACGATTTCCCGGATAAACAGCACTCTGGACAGTTTGCAAATTCTTTCCTCAGCTCTGCAAAACACTGCCAAAGCATTGAACAGCGGACAGGGAACTGCAGGAAAATTGATTACCGATCAGCAATTATACGATCGGCTTAGCACTTCGGTGGAAAATCTGGATGCCTTGGTGCAGGACATCAAAGCAAATCCAAAGAAATACGTTAAATTCAGCCTGTTTTAGGATGTTTCATGAAGCGATATGTGATAGTTACCATATTATTGATCCTGCTATGCGGCCAGGTCTTGGCCTACAGCTTCGGACAAAACAAAGTTAACGCCAAACCACAGGACTTTTCAGTTTTGCAAACCATGCATTTCGACATCTATTTCCCCAAAGGCGAAGATAGATTCGGCAAAACTGCTGCCCTCATGGCCGAAGAGATATACTATTACATCAAGGCTGAGTTTAAGATCCCGATTACCAGCCGTATCCCGATTGTCTTTTATACAACCAAGAGCGAATTCCAAAGCACCAATATAATCTACCCGTTGCTGTCGGAAGGGGTGGGCGGTTTTACCGAGAGCCTCAGAAACAGGGTGGTGGTTCCCTTCGAAGGTAGCTATCCCGCCTTGGAAGAGCTTTTGGCGCATGAGCTTACTCATGCTTATCTGAACGCCATGGATAGCCGCCTGGTTAATGCTTTCAATTCTCTGCGGCCCACCTCATTTCCCTTTTGGTTTTCCGAAGGTTTACCGGAGTTTTTGTCCATTGGCGGCGAAGATGATTATAACAATATGTTTATTCTGGATTTGGTGATTAATGACGATCTGCCAAAGCTGCAACAGGTGGATGGCTACCTTGCCTATCGGTTGGGCGAAAGCTTTCTGAGCTACATAGCCGAGAACTGGAGCCGGGAAAAGGTAAGCGAGTATTTCTTTGCCATAAAGGGTTCAAACAACCTGGACGATGCCACAAAAAAAGTGTTTGGCATGGATTTCAAGGACCTCGAATCACGGTGGAACTACCAGCTAAAGCGAGATTACTTTCCTCTGATAAACAGCCATGGGATACCCATGGAACGTTTTGAACAAAGGACTTTCCACAAAAAGGACGGCTCTTATTTCAATTTTGCTCCGCGTTTTTCTCCGGATGGTTCCAGATACGTGTATTATTCCAATGCAGGAGCCAGATACAGCATCTGGATGGCCGGAACCCAGGGTTTGGCCAAACCAAAGCTGATCCTGCGCGGTGAAAAGACCTCCCAAGCAGAAGAGTTCTACTATATGCGTTCCACGCTAAGCTGGTTTCCAGATAACCAGCGTATTGTATTTGCAGCCAAAACGGCCAGCGGCGACCGCATCCAAATCCTGGACGTGCAGCGGAAAAAGATTATTCAGACCATCGTCCTGCCCAGCCTAGAGGCCATATACGAAGTGGACGTATCACCCGATGGCAAAAGCCTGGTTTTAGCCGCTCAGAAGAATTTGCAGAGCGATCTTTACCTGTATGATCTGGAAAGTCAGGAACTCCGCCAGCTTACCAATGACGCCTTCAATGATGCTCATCCGCGCTTTTCTCCGGATGGTAAGATGATAGCTTTTGACACCGAACGCTACATTCAACCCAGGAATCAACGTTATGGCTTGTTTGCCGATCTGGGCACTTCAGTATTTACGATTGATCTCAGTTCACTCCAGCTTAGGCAAATTAGCCCGGAAAATCAGAAAAGCCTGAGACCTTTCTGGTCTGCCGATGGCAGCCAACTGCTATACATCTCCTACCAAAGCTCAGTGGCAAACATCGAGGCAGTGGATTTGAAAAACTCGCAGAAGTCTGTCTGGGAACAAACCATGGCCGGTGTGTTTTCAGCCGACCTTAGCTCTGATGGGCAATACCTGCTGCTTTCCAATTACTTCGACGGAGCTTGGGACATCTATTTTTCGGACGAACCTCTAAAGAATCCCGCCTGGACAGCTTATCAGACTCCCTCCAGCCAGGCAGCCGATGAAGACTTGTTCAGCCGCATTGATCTGGGTCGTTTGGGATATTATGGGAGACAGACCCGTGCCGAGCGCAAAAGGTTCAATCCCGCCCGTCAGGATGATCCCCGCAGACCTAATTTCACTGATTTTGAATACAGCTACGAAGATTCCTTGCGATTGTTTCCCGATTATGAATGGGATAACAAGCCAGACAGCTTGGGCAAAGCCCCCGAAGTGCAGAAGTATAAAACCCGCTTTGCCTTGGACAGCCTCTGGGGTGGCCTGGCTTATTCCTCTTCTGCAGGAACAATTGGTAATATTGAGCTGGGGCTAAGTGACCTGATGGGAAATCATGGCATCGGAATCAGGCTGGGGATTTCCGGCAAGATAGAAGAAAGCAACATCCTGTTATCCTATTTATATCTGAAGCGAAGGATGGATTACGGTATCGGAGCTTATAACTTTTTCGACGAGACCCTTTACCGCCGTTGGCTGGGAACAGAATATGAATACAAACGGTTAAGAGAACGGGAAACGGGGCTATACATCATTACCCGCTATCCACTCAGCCGCTTTTTCAGAATTGAGCTTGATCACAGCCTCTTCAATATCGAACAGGCCTGGGATTATCTGCCTCCCCAAAACGTGGAAGAAGAAAACTGGATTGAGGATATCGAGAAGCATAGTGACACCGTATATGCCCCTGGTCTCAGTTTTATCCACGACAATTCCCTTTCTGGCTCCACGGGGCCGCTGGTGGGCTGGAGAGCTTTTTATCAAATACGTAAAAGCTTTGCCAGAAAAGAATTGGATTACCTTACAAACTATCTGGACTTGCGCAGCTACACTTTTTTTAGCCGCCGCTATAGTCTGGCTGCCAGATTGAATGCAGCGATCAGCACTGGTAGAAGTCCCGACCGCTTCAGTTTGGATGGCTATTATGGAGTCCGGGCTTTGGAAGAAGACTTGGATGGAGAACGTAAGGTTCTGGGTAGTCTGGAATTGCGCTTTCCGTTTTTCGATTATATCGCTTTGGCCTTTCCGGTTCCTCTGGCTTTGGGGAACATCCGTGGCAGTATCTTTGCCGATGCCGGCAGCGTTTGGGACGATAACGACAAGTATCAAGGCATACACGAAGGCAAGCTGCAGGATATCAAGCTGGGTTATGGCTTAGGCCCCCGTCTGAATTTGGGGTATTTCGTCCTGAAGTTCGACGTCACCTGGCAAACCGATCTCTCCTGGATTTCCAAACCACAGTATTATTTAAGCCTTACCGAAGATTTTTAAGTAAAGTCAGAATATAAAAAGGAGCTCATTATGAAAGTAGACGTTATCCGCAAGTTGCCGGAACATCTGGATACCCTTATACTGATGCAGGAAGAGGGCGGTAAGGCAGGACAGATCGAATACCTGCCTCTTGGTTTAAGTGATCAGGTGGAAGCATTTATCAAGGCAGAAGATTACAACTTCGCCTTCAAAAGCATCAAGTGCTTCAGCCAAATTGTTGCCGGAAGATTGCAAAACATTATTCTGCTTGGGGCTGGGAACAAAGACCTGCTTACCACCGATAAGCTGCGTGCTCTTTTTGCCCAGGCCTTGCGGCAGGCAGCTCGTATGAAAGCAAAACAGATTTTCCTTTTTCCAGGTTTCGTCGGTCCGGTAAACGATGTTGCCTTTGGTCACGTTTTGGCTGAGACAGCCCTGTTGGTATCATATCGCTTTGGCAAATATCAGAGCAGCGAAAAGCAGAGTCAGGATATGGAATCGCTACATTATGTTTTGAACACCAAGAACACCCGTCATCTGAACCGGGGTATTCTGGAAGGACGCATCTATGCTGAGGCCACCAATCTGGCCAGGGATATGGTAAATGAACCCGCCAATGTGCTAACTCCCGAAGCTCTGGCTGAGGCAGCCAAGAAAGCCGCTCTGCAGTATGGTTTCTCCGTGGATATTTATTCCTACGACAAACTGAAACGGATGAAGATGGATGCCTTTCTGGCTGTGGGACGAGGTTCTTCACGTGAACCCAGGCTGATTATCATGCGCTACAATGGAAGCCCCGACCGGCACACCGAAACTATCGGTCTGATCGGCAAAGGCCTTACCTATGACAGCGGCGGATACTGCATAAAAACCCCCCAGGGCATGGTTAACATGAAAAACGACATGGGCGGCGCAGCCGCAGTGATAGGAGCGATGAGCGCAATTACTGCGATGCGTTTGAAAGTAAATGTTGTGGGAATCGTGGCAGCCTGCGAAAACATGATCTCAGGTGATGCCTATAGAGCAGGAGATATCTTAACCTCCATGAGCGGCAAAACCATCGAAGTGATCAACACCGACGCAGAAGGGAGATTAACTCTATGCGACGCCATTCATTTTGCCATTGAGAAAGAGCATGCCGACCGCATTGTGGACATAGCCACATTAACCGGAGCAGCCGTGGCCGCTTTGGGCACCAGCTTTTCAGCAGTGCTTACCAATAACGAGCCCTGGCTGGAGCAGCTAAAAAACGCAGCCTCCTTCACAGGTGAACTGGTGTGGCAACTTCCCGCTCATGAAGAATACAAAGACCTGTTAAAATCTGAGATCGCCGACCTCAAGAACACCGGAGCAGCTTATGCCGGAGCAATAACCGCCGGCCTGTTCCTAAAGGAATTTGTTCAAGATAAACCCTGGTTGCATATCGACATCGCCGGAACCGCCCTGAAGGACAAAGAAAGCGGAATAAATGCTTATGGCGCTACTGGGGTAGGAGTGCGGCTGCTTACCTCCCTTTTACGAAATATGGAGTAATAATCTTAAACTCCCTGCGGGCATTATTAACCATATGCCCGCAGGGGAATAATCATCGAGGAAACTATGAAACACATCGGGATTTTTTTGCTTGCTCCCCTGTTCTTTATGCTATCTTGCCGTCAAGCTCAACAGCAGGAGAAACCACTTCTGCTGGCAAGCATACATCCTTATGAACTTCTTTTGAAACAACTTGCCGGAAGCGAGTTTGAAGTAAAAAGCATTATCCCACCAGCCGCTTCGCCACATTCCTGGTCCCCAGCTCCCTCTGACCTGCAAAATCTGGCCAGAGCTTCCTTTATCTTGACTAATGGACTAGGACTGGAAACCAGCCTGGAACAGAATCTGATGGCCAGCAAAACCCCAATTGCCGAAGCAGCGACCTTACTGAAAGACATCATTCCCATTCTCCCAACCAACCATGAGGATCATGCTCATGAAGCCGAACCCGGGCACCTTGAAGCGGAGCATAGTCATGCTCAGGATCCGCATCTTTGGACCTCCCCGCAGTTGATGAGCCGTTTGGCTGCAATGCTGGCAAAAGAACTGAGTGTTCATTTCCCAAATTCCGCTTTGCTTTTCAACCGCAATGCCCAGCAGATAACAAAAGAAATGAATGCCCTCTCCGAAGCTATAAAAAGTGAAAGAAGCAGTTACAGCGAACCCGCCATTATTACCTATCACAACAGCTTTGGTTATTTTTGCCTCGAAAGCGGAGTGCAGAACCTTGGTTGGGTGCAGGCCTCTCCTGGAAAGGAACCAAGCCCGCGTGAGCTAGCCCTTTTAGGCGATTTGATCAAGAGCCACAAGATCAGGGCAATCTTCCTGGAGCCACAGATGGACCGCAAAGCCGGAGAAGTTCTGGCCCGGGAATTTGGGCTGCAGCTCTTTGTTCTGGATCCCTTGGGCAGCCATAGTAAAGCAGGCACCCTCAGCCAATTGATGACTGAGAACTGGAACAGCATGAAAAAGAGCTTCAATCCCCGATGATCAAAATCACTCAGCTACAATACAGGCTTTCAGGAAAAAGCATCCTGGAAGATATCAACCTAAGTCTGGCAGACGGTGAATTTGTGGCCATTATCGGCCCCAACGGAGCGGGAAAATCCACCCTGATAAAACTGATCATGGGGCTTCTGGAACTACAGGAAGGTAAGATCGAGATCGATGGCATAGCCCAAGCGGTATGGTTGAAACACAACAGCTTTGGCTATCTGCCACAGCACGAGGAATTCGATCGCAATTTTCCCGCTACTGTCCTGGAACTGGTGTTGATGGGACTGGCTGGAACTCTGCCTCTGGGAGCACGTTTCAAAAAAAGTCACCGGGAACAGGCCTATTCCGCTTTGGAAGAAACCGGCTTGTCACATCTGGCAGCAAAACGAATCGGCAGCCTTTCGGGCGGTGAGTTTCAACGCGTCCTATTGGCCCGGGCCATCGTGGGCCAAAATCGCTATCTGATTCTGGACGAGCCGGAAGCCAGCCTCGACCGGCCCAGCGTGGAAAGCTTCTTTGCTTTGCTGAAAGAGCTCAATAATGCAGGCAGAACCATCATCACAATTTCCCATGACCTGAACATCCTTTCTGAATACTGCAGCTTCCTGGTCTGCCTGAATCGCCATTTACACTGTCATAACCATACTGAATTGGTAGATGCCCAGATCATTCACAAAACTTTTGGCGACAGCGTCCGGATCATCGAAAAGGACTATTAAGACAAAATGCTTAGCTATGCTTTCCTACTAAATGCGCTTATCGGAGCTCTGCTTTCCGGGCTCAGCCTGGCCATCTTCGCTCCTTTTGTAACTCTGCGTAAAATCTCATATATGGGCGAAGCTCTTTCGCATATTGCCTTTGCAGGCATAGCCATCGCTCTTTTAACCAAGCTTCCTCTCACTTTTACCACCTTGCTCTTCGTGATGCTGATCGCCTTGGCCATAGCTGCTTTGGCGCGCAAGCATAAGCTGCAGGAATCTAATACGATCAGTATATTCCTGTCCGTCAGTATGGCTCTGGGTGTGATCCTCATCTCCTTGTCCCGAAACTACAGTTTCGATCTGGCCAGCTACCTGTTTGGCAATGTCCTGCTGATAAACCCAGGTGAATTGGTAGGTTTGGCTATCCTGGCAGTTCTGAATCTGGCTTTTGTGCTTATCTTTTATAAAGAGCTCTTCTATCTGAGCTACAACGCCGAAATGAGCCGTGTATTCCGGATCCGCATAAACCCGGTAAACCGGCTTTTTATGCTGCTTCTGGCAGCCAATATAGTGGTGAGCCTGAAGACCGCAGGAATAATCCTGGTAACCGCCCAGCTCATTCTGCCTGCTGTTATTGCCTTCAATCTGGCTTACAGGTTGCCTGTTATCATTTTAATCTCAGTGGTCGCCGCCCTTATTTCTGCTTTGCTCGGGTTTTATCTCAGCTTTAGTTTCAATCTGCCTACAGGGGCTACGATTGTGCTTTGCGAAGCTGCTTTGTTTTTTCTTACTTTAAGTTTCAAAAGGAGAATCTGATGAGAACGTTCTGGCATAAGATAGCCTGTGTATTGATAGCCTTGGGCTTTAGCCTTCTGATCTGGCAGCTTGGAGAAGTGAAGCTTGCTGATTTCTGGGCAAGAGCCAGCGTCAAGCTAAGCGGTAACGGGTTTCAGGAAGTTAGCTTCTTTGGCTCCGACAGCCTGCCCAAACGCTTCATTCCAGGAGTTGGCAAGGTTCCAGATCCTTTGCTGCAAGCTTTGGAAAGCTACCGGTTGTATAAAACCCGCGTGGAACCTGCCAGACTAGAAGCCTTTTTAAAGTTGAGCGAACATCTGGAAAACAGCATCGACCCCAGCGGAAGAATTCCCCAAGCCTACGATTTCCGAAAAGCCCGCTTAGCCCAACCCTGGTATAATAGCGCTACCCAAGCCGCCTCAGCCGTTGCTTTGGCAGCCAGGGCCGGATATTTGCGTAGTCCGGAAACCTTCCAAAAGGCCAGGATAGTTTTTTCGTTCCTTATTCCAGGTTCCGGATCTTTAAGCTCTGCCCAGTCCGATGGTTCTGTCTGGTATTGGGAATATGGACCCGACAACTATTCCCTGAAAGGAATGATCCAGACCCTACTTTGCTTGCACGAATACCACAAAATTGTGGGAGACACCCTGGCGGCTCAGCTCTTCAACAAAGGCGTTGAGGCCCTGAACAACAAATTGCCGGAACTGCAAACCAAAGGCTGGCTGGACGATAAGTATTACCTGAAAAATCAGCGGAGTGAACACCTTGAGCTAACCAGCCTGCTTTCCGATTTGAATGCCATTACTCCGGATTCGCTGTTTACCCCCGCCATCGCAGGTTTCCAAAAGCGCTACAATCAGACCCTTATTCTGCAGCTAATCCAAAGACCCAGCTTTGGCCGGATCATTGCCTTTGCCATAACCTGGCTACTGATTTATCTGATTTCCTATGCCTTTCTGAAACCGCACAAACCAAGGTCTATTGCCGAAGAAAACCCTGCCCTACAATAGCTTGCTGGCATAGAAAGGCACCATGAACTCGGGCTCATAGCTTAGCTTGGCCTGTCGTAGCCCGTCCAGTCCGATATCCTGTTCCCGGTTTATATATTTATAGCGGCCTTGCAGATAACGTGCAGTTTCCCAGTTAATTAGCTGGGCTGCCCCTTTTTTATCCGGATCAAATTTTTCAAAATGCTCGGTAACCATCTCCGAATTTTGACCAGAGAAAACCGAATAGGCAGCAATCCGGTTATTCAGGCAGATGATAAGCCCCTCCACAGGCAGGGCGTCCCACATCTGTAAAGTGTTTTCTATCGCTTTGATCTCGGTCATCAGATATATTCCATCCGCGCTGCGTTCCCGTCGCCACTTATGAGTAAATTGCAGCAGCGGCTCAAACTTGTCGCTGGTAATAGGCAGAACGTGATAATCCGGATAAGCGCGTTTAAACTGGGAGATCAGATTTTTCTTCTTCGCCAGTTTTTTCCCGCTGAGCTGCACAAGTTTATCAATTTCATACACATAATCAGCCCAAGCCCGGTCTTCCTGGATGCTGAATCTTTTATCGAGTTCCGGGTGCTCTTGGTAATACTCGTGTGGAATCAAGATCAATTCTGCTTCGGGATAGCTGCTGCGAAACTGCCTTACCAGAGAGGGCAGGTCTTCGCTGCTGAAGCTATCGCCCACCGGGAAACAAATGTATTGATACTTCGGATTGAAGATCACCAGGTTATCCTGCCAAAGCAGCAGGTGGTTCCGATAGATCTTGCCCCAAGCCAGGATGTTCGTAACCGTGTAATCGCAATTCTGGCGAGTATACCTGGTTAAGTAATCCTGGATCAAGGGAATATGATCTGGCGTAATAAGCTGAAGATTCTGCATTATTCTTCACTTAACAGAAAGGGTGTATAGTTTGGCATCACGGCAAAGCCCAAACCTTGGTAAAACCTTTCATATCCTGGTTCGCTGATCAGACCTATCCATTGCAAACCCTGTTCTTTCAGATAGCCAACCAAAGTGCGGATAATGCCCTTGCCAATGCCTTTGCCACGTAAGTCCTGCCTAACGGTTACATCCTGGATATAGGCATCGCTCACTCCATCGCTGATGGCGCGACCCATTCCCACGATCTCTTCGTCAGTTTTGGCCACCACGAAACAAAATGAATTCTCCATTATCTTGTTTACCAGTTCCAGATACTCCGGTTTATCATCAGGCTGCCACCATCCGGCCTGACGGTAGAGGCCAAGGATTACGGTGGGATCTGCCTGTTTTATTATATGATAGCTTAGTTGTGCCATGCTCTTGTATTCCTGTTCTAGTTTTCTGGTTATCTTCCAGTAAGTTTTGCCAAATCGCCAGAGAAGCGCATATTTGTCAAGTGCGCTGTTCGAAGGGAGTCACGGGGCCTGGGAGTAAGTGAAATAGTGGAAAAGTGAAAGAGTGAAACAAGCTTTAAATCTGGAAGGCAGGATATGATATTCTCTCCAAATCATCAATCATCTGACACCTTTCTGTCCCCTATCCCCTAATCACTGATCACCCTATCATACCGGAGTCATACCGGATGAGCATGCGGTATGACTCCGGTATGATAGGGATGAGTTTACTGCAGAACATGGGTGGCTCCGTCATCCTTTGTTTATCCGAGCTACAACTCGTGGGACATTAATGCTTACTGAGTATTGCTAAAAGCCCGCTTGTGGATTATTATGTATATACGAAACAACCAGGATCGACCAGGAGACTAATACATGAAACTAATCCTAATAATCATGATCTGCTTGCTTGCCATTGCACTAAATGCGGTAACTACCGTAAAAAAGGTTGATTTGAACCGCTATCTGGGCAAGTGGTATCAGATAGCCTATTACCCAAACAGCTTTCAACCCAAGGATTGCGGACTCACCGTAGCAGAATATTCTCTGGACAAAAAGGGCAAGATAATCGTGGAAAACACCTGCTATCAGGACAAGGCCGGCTCTATTATCAAGAAAAGGGCAAACGCCAAAGCCTGGACCGTGGACGGCAGCAATTCCAAGCTGAAGGTAAGCTTTTTCTGGCCTTTCAGGGGTGACTACTGGATCGTAAAACTGGGTGAAAACTATAGCTATTCCGTGGTTAGCGATCCTCAGCAGAAATACCTGTGGATTCTGGCCCGCAACCCCGTGATGGATAGAGCTACCTACAAAGATATAAGCTCTTGGCTGGACAAAAACGGCTGGAGAAGCAGCAAACTGGTAATTACAGGGACTATTGAATAGGGTTTGGCATCTTCATCCACACCTGTTCAGGCTGGGATTTCCGTGTCCTTAAGGATTAAAAAAATGGATCCGTGTTCATCCGTGATAATCCGTGTTTCTCTTCAATCTTCTGTGCTTACGGTGTTCCGTGGCTCAGATCAAAGTAAAAAGCGTTTCCACTCCTACCGCGATACAGCTATCACTGGGTAAAAACTTGTCTGAATGAAGGGGATATTCGCAGCCAGAGCCGAGCCAAAAAAGCAAACCCGGATAAAGCGTGGTAAAAAACCCAAAGTCCTCCCCGGTCATGGCTATTTCGGCTTCCAGATAGCTATAGCCAAGTTTTTTACAGGCGCAGATAAGCTCATTTACCAATTCAGGATCATTCACCACGGGATCGTAGCTGCACAGCAGATCAACGGACGCCTTTGCGTTCAGATTGCTGGCACTCTGCTGCGACAGCTCCCTGATGAGTTCATTCATGGCATCCCGCATCTCAGGGATTAAGCTGCGATGTGTTCCTTCCAGTCTGCACTCCGCTGGTATCACGTTGCGAATAACTCCGCACTCCACTTTTCCAATATTAAAAAGCACCCTCTCCCGTTTAGCCAGCTCAGCGATGGAACAATTGATGCGGTTCATAAAATCCAGCCCTGCGGAAAGAGCGTTTATCCCCTTTTCCGGAAAGGCCACATGAGCCGCTTTGCCGGTAAATACCACATCGAACTCCTGCGGGATGCCAAAGAAGATGCCAGGTTTTGAGGAAATGGTTCCTACCGGCATCTCGCTGGCCACGTGCAAGGCGATGGCTGAATCGACGGCAAAGCTTTGGATCAGCCCTTCGCTGAGAATACTTTGCGCTCCGCCCTTGCCTTCTTCGGCAGGTTGAAACAGAAACAGCAGATTACGACAGGGTTTCTCTTTGGCAACTCTGGCGATCAGCCCCATCAAAACAGCCATATGTACATCGTGCCCACAGGCATGCATAAAGCCCGAATGCTGCGAAGCAAAGCCGCAACCGGTTTGCTCCAGGCTGGGCAAAGCATCCATATCTGCTCTAAACAGCTTGAAGCTTCCCTCTTGACCCCTCGACCCCCTGACCCCTCGACTCCTCGACTCCTCGACCTCTCGACCTCGATATTCCACCAGAATTCCGTTGCTGCGGCTGAACTGGTGTATCTTCCAGGAAAGGTCCAGATTAAGTTCTGCGAGTGTCTCCAGAAGCAAAGCTTTGGTCTGGTGTTCTTCAAAGGCAAGCTCGGGTATCCTGTGCAGTTTGTGCCGTAGCCCGATGAAATCCATTACAGCCTTCCGGAAAATCTGGCATGTTGTAAAAAGATACCCACGGCGTTTGCAGCAGCTCCCAAGCGGACGTTGTGCCCCACATTCCAAAAAGCCAGAGACTTGTTGTCCGTCCCCAAGCGTAAACGACAGGTGTGTGAATCATTGGAATTGCCCAAATCCAAGGGAGTTACATAGGTATTTGGGTAATAGGCGATGCCCTCAGCCTGGCTGAGAGATGCTTCAGCCTGCTTCAGGTTTACTTCGCTATCAAACTCCGCATATACGGAAACGCTGTGGCCATATTCCACCGGTACGCGAACCGTGGTTGCGCTAACCATTAGTTTTGGCAAACGCAATATCTTGCGGCTTTCCAGGTGCATTTTCTCTTCCTCCTGGCAATAGCCGCTATCCAGAAAAGCTCCGATCTGGGGGATCACATTTTGATCGATGATCTGGGGATAGATGCCTTTGTCGGGGATGCCTTTTCGTTGCTTGCGCAGGGTTATGATGCCCTGATGTCCGCTGCCGGAAACTGATTGATAGGTGGAAACCACTAGTTTTTGAAGCCCAAACAGCTTATCCAGCACCGCCAAAGGCAACACGATCTGAATCGTGGAGCAATTTGGATTTGCCACAATGCCGGAATAACCTTCCAAAAGATCTCCATTCACCTGCGGCACTACCAAGGGGATGTCCTCTTCCCGGCGAAATCCGGAGGAATTATCGATCACAATCTCCGAGGCTTCGGCTGCGATGGGAGCAAAGGTTCGGGCAATTCCCGCACCCGCCGAGAAAAACACGTAGTCATAGTGTTTCAGCATGGCATCTTCGGTCAAAACCTGCACTTTCAAAGGCTGGTCGTTGTAATACAAAACGCTGCCCTGAGACCTGACAGAGGCATAAAGCTCGAGGCTTTCGATCCGGACTCCGCTTTCCTGCAGACAGGTAATCATCATACGTCCCACTTCACCAGTGGCACCAACGATGGCTATCTTCATAATCTATACATCCTTAAGATACTATTGCAAATACATTTGTAAGCATTTGCCTGCTTCTTGAGCATTTTCTGGCTCTGCCGCCTTTTGTCAATGTAAACTTGACAAAAAGAGGCTGTTCTGGGCTTTGGTTATGGATACTGCGCCCCAGTAGCTCAGAGGATAGAGCAGCGGTTTCCTAAACCGTTGGTCGGATGTTCGAATCATCTCTGGGGCGCCAGTTTTTTAGGAGACTAAAGATTGGATATTTCCCTCAATAGCATGGTAGCCTTTTACCACCAGAATCAACTTCTGATCGGCCAGATCGAAGCTGAAAACCAAGGTTTGTTCACATTAAAAACCCTCTCCGGCGATAACTTCGAACTGCGCCAAGGACGTTTTGCACTATACGCCGAAACCTCTGAAGATCTGGCAAGATTCCACCTGAAACTGCAAAATCTGCTTGATGAGCTTGCGGCCAGCGGACTGGAACTGCCTGAGAACGATGCTCTTAGCTTGGAGCAAGTGGCCGAAAAACTGGGTATGACAACTGGAACAGAACGGTTTGCCCTATATATTTATCTAAAGGCTCATCCGGAGTTGTATCAGCACCGCAAAGACCGCTTCCGTAGCTTGACAAATGAAGAAAAGCACCACTACCGGCTGGCCTGTGCGGCTAAAAACGCCAGAGTTGAATATCTGAAAGAGGTTTCCGAAGTTGCCAATGGAGGCAAGCTAAAGCAAGAAAGCCAGTTGCAGCTTTATAACGAACTAAGCGAGCTTATGCTGGAACACCGCCACAAAGACCTGCAACAGCAAATCGCCAAGGCCTTTCCACAGCTCGATGGCAGTGCTGCGCTACAGCAGTTTCGAATCGCTTGTGGCGAACTGGACGCCAATTGCGACCCTGCCATAGCCGAAAGTGGGATACCAATTGGGTTTGCCGGGCTGTGCACAGAAGAAGAGCTTCTGCATATATCTCAATCTGAGCCGGTTTGCGAAGCCTTTTGCATTGATTCCGAAGACACCAAGGACTTCGACGATGCACTGTCGTTAAGGCAGGAAGGGGATAACTGGCTGCTGGGGATTCATGTTAGTGCGGTGGGGGCTGTTCTACAACCCCAAGGGTTGCTGTATGCCGAAGCCAGGCGAAGGATATCGTCGCTCTACGCAGCAAATCTGGTGGTGCCAATGTTTCCCCCTTCTCACTCCGAACAGGGTCTTAGCCTGGTAAGCGGCACAGTGAAGCCGGTTCTTTCTTTATATGTGAAACTGGATAAACACCATCAGATTATCGATAAAAGATTTTGTATGGACAATGTGCTGATAACCGCCAACCACAGCTATCGGGAAACGGATAAACAGCTTGACCGGGAACCATTTTTCACCCTGCACAAGATTAGCCTGGCTTTGGCTGCCCGGCGCGACAGCCAAACAGAGAACAGGCGTGAAAGGTTCTACCGCTATCTGAAACTGATTGAGGGCAGGCTGGAGGTTTGCACCATCGATAACACCAGCCCGGCCCGGATGTTGGTAGAAGAATTGATGATCCTTTACAACAGCACTTTGGCCGAGTTTGCTTTGCAAAACCAGATCCCGGTGCTGTTCAGAAATGTGCAGCAATGGGGCGATCCCAAAGATCCTTATCCAGCCACGCAGGCCTACCTGTCCACCCAGGCTTCGTTTCATCCCGGAATTGGAGCAAATGCCTACCTGCATGCCAGTTCGCCGGTTCGGCGCTTCGTTGACCTGCTAAATCAAACAAACATCCTGGCTTACCTGGCTGGCGTTACCCCACCCTATCCATCTGATAGTCTCGAGGCTGAGATCGAACGGATCGAGAAAAGACTGCATCTGCTGAAGGAAACCGGACAACAAAGCGATCGCTATTGGTGGCTGAAGTATTTGGAACAAAACTGGCTGCACACCCCTTTGGACGGTTATGTCCTGACTATTCAAAAAGGCAGAATGCGCATCGAACTGCCAGATTGGGGTATCCAGGTTTGGGTGGCAGCGCCGCATTATCCCCAAGAAGAGCTTCTGAAACTTGTGTTTACCGGAGTGGATTGGAAAGATTGGCTGCTAAAAGCAGAAATACTCTAGAAAGTTGAGATGGTGAAAAAGTGGAAAAGTGAAACCAGGTAGGATTAAGGAAGACACTGAATAGGACTCAATACTCTCAGAGTTCTCTGTGGTAAAAGTGAATCCGTGTCTATCCGTGCAATCCGTGAAAATCTGTGTTCCTATTACAATCGAAGATAACTGAGCAAAGCAGAGCCATCATCCAAAGGCAGGCTTAGCTGCTCGCCGGTTTTCAGGTTTTTCAGATTGAGGGTTCCAGCCGATAGTTCGCTCTCCCCCACGATAATGGCAAACTCCGCTCCAGAAGCGTCAGCGGCTTTGAACTGGGCTTTCAGGCTATTCTTATCGGGATCGTAATCCACATATACGCCTTTGCTGCGAAGAGCATTTAGATAGTTGGCAATCCCAGCCCTTGCCTGGTCACCCAAGCAGATCAGATAAATCAGCGGCTTCGGCTCAGCGGTCAGTTCGATCCCTTCTGCTTCCAAGGCCAACAACAGCCTTTCAAAACCACCGGCAAAACCGATGGCGGGAATGGATTTTCCGCCGATCTGCTCGATCAGGCCGTTGTATCTTCCTCCTCCAGCCAGGGAGTTTTGTGCGCCCAGTCCATCATAGATCACTTCAAAGGCGGTATTGGTATAGTAATCCAACCCACGCACGATAGCCGGATTTAGCGAGTAAGAAATGTTCATGGCAGATAGTTGCTGGCAAACCTGATCAAAATGCTGCTGGCATGGCTGATCCAGATAATCCTTCTGCAGCG
>CAZGWB010000033.1:0-6289 GCA_964529335.1 uncultured Candidatus Cloacimonas sp. | reverse complement strand
CCTCAACGCCTTGCAGGAAGGCACCTTGCAATCCAGCAAACGCCGCGGTTTCAGCGAATAGCGTTTATTGCAATCTGGGCACAACTGCGGTAAAAGAGGTTTGAAATACTCTTGCAGAGCTATGTCGTAAGCAGCGCTGCAGTTGGGACAGCCAACGCTGTTCAGTTCCAGCCGCAGGTTCATTAGCCCCAATGACCCCAACCACAGCATCAGAACGGCGATTACTTCAGCATCGTAATAAGGATTATTGCTGCCGATAAACTCGATTCCATACTGGTAAAACTGACGGTAGCGGCCTGCTTGTGGCCTGTCATAACGAAACATCGGCCCGAGATAAAACAGTTTGGTGCGCGAAGCCAGCACATCCAGATGGTTTTCCACGTAGCTGCGCACCACGGGAGCCGTCCCTTCCGGCCGCAGGGCAAATTCACGGTTCTTGCGGTCGGTGAAGCGATACATCTCTTTCTGGACTACATCGCTGCTTTCGCCTGAACTGCGTTCAAACAGGCTGGAAACCTCGAAGATGGGGGTGCTGATTTCACGATAACCAAAGGAGGACGCAAACCTGCGAAAGCTATCCATCAGGTAAGTCCATTTGTAGCTTGTGCTTGGCAGGATGTCAAAGGTCCCGCGGGGAATGCTGTATTTCATGTTAAACCTCGTTGGAAGCCATATTTTCGGGCACGTAGCTTTCGTCAAGGAACTCCTCAGGATACTTTACCCCAATCAGATACAATCCCGAAGCGGGAGCTGTGCTAACCAGATTTTGCCGGGGACAGCGATCTGCCAGAATTTCCTCGATGATCGAAGCATCAAGCTCAAAATGCGAGATATTGGCCAGAGTGCCCACAATTCGACGCACCATATTATGCAGAAAGCGATCGGCCACCACATCAAACACGAAACTGTCTTCCCTTTCGCTGATATCCAGCCGCTTTAGCTCACAAATCCTATTGGGAACTTCGGGATTGGCACGTCCGAAGGAAGAAAAATCATGCTTGCCCAAGAGCAGTCTTGCGGCAGCCTGCATTGGCTGCAATACCAGCTTCATGTGAGGAAGGTAACCGCTGTAGCGGCAATTGAAGGGCGTTGTCTCCTTGGCCAGGATATAGCGGTAGCTGCGTTCATAAGCCTGATAACGAGCACTAAGCCAGGGACTAACCCTGCTTATTTCCAGAACTTTTATGTCCGGCGGCAACAAACGCCGAAAAGCCAGCAGCATTTGTTCGGGCAGCATCCTTCCTGTGTAATCGAAATGAGCATACTGAGCCAGAGCGTGCACTCCGGTGTCGGTTCGGCCAGCGGCGATGATGGATCCCGGCTCGGGGGAAAAGTAATGAAAAGCCCGCTCCAACACTTCCTGAATGGCCAAACCATTCTGTTGCTTTTGCCAACCGTGATATGCGGTTCCATCGTAACAGAGCTTCATCAGATAGCGCGGCATAAGTGTATCAAAGGCTGTGCAACAGCACCAGGAGGGTTAGAAACAACACACCGCAAATGTTTGCCAAACGACGGTCTGAAGTGTCGGAAACGCTGGTCTCAAGGATGCTGTGAACCCGGTATCTGATCTGTTCCGTTTCTGCGGACACACTACGCAAAACTGTGGAAACCATACTCAATAATGGAGTTTCGGAGCTGCTCTTCTGCAGTTTGGCATAGCTGCGAAAAAAAGACTTTAGATACATGCTGGTGGCCAGAACGAAATAGAAAGTGGCCTGCACGAACCCAAAACGCCTTATGTAAACTGAATCGCCGGCCAGCAGTTCGGGATTCAGATTGCCCATCACGTAAACACTGATCAGCAGCAGATAGATAATCTGCAGACTAAAGAAAATTGAATCCGGAAAGGCCTGGCCGAAGATTAGGGCAAACACCCAATAACCCGCCAGGAAAGGCAGGATACGCCTGAATGCTTTAAGCATAGACCCATAAAGGCTGGGCTCCAACACCAGAAAGAGGAAAAAGAGGATAAGCTGAGACAGCAACTGCCTAAGCGAAGACTCCAAACCGGTTACCAGCCCGGTAACAAAGATTGCCAGCTTCAAAAAGAGGTTCTGGCCGGATATGAGCGCTACAGGCCATTTCATTCAAGCTCAGTTTCCTCTTTGATAATATCCGGAACGGCTTTGGGAGCTTCAAGCTCGGGATCCTTCAGCTCTGCACCAGGCTCAGGATTTGGAGTAGAGACCGGTTCGCTGACTTGCTGGCTTAGCGAATCCACCAAAGGTGGAATCCCGCGATAATGCTGCAAACTATCTGGTAAACTGGGATAAATGATCGCGGGAGTGGGAAATCTCCAGGTTTGCAAAGAACCGGGACCGACAGCACTCAGGCTATCAATCTGGATTACTTCCGCATCCGGCAGATCGCGCAGCAAGAAGTTATTCCCGTTATAGAATCTGCGGATGAGCGTAGCATAATCCTCACCCTTGGGATCGTCCAAAACTGCCTTCAGATAGGGCACGGCTTGCAGAGTGTCGATGCTTTCAAAGCTGTAATACCAGCCCAAGCGATAATTGGCGGCCAGCTTGATGCCGGAGAATTCGGAGTTCACCAGTTCTTTCAGCCCTGCTACAGCCGAATCGGGAGCTGTGGTGATCTGGCCAAAAAGTGAATCCAGCCTGGCTTCCTGTCTTTCTTCATGCAGGTCAATCAAGCGCACTTGACGGCCTGCCTGCAAATCTTCCAATGCTTTGCTATATTTGTTCTCGGGATAATCGCGTTTTAGCTGGCCAAGCACTTCCAAATTCTGTGGACTATCGGGATAATGATCTTTTAGCACACTGCCAATTGCAAACAGACAAAAAGGTATTATCTCATCGTCGAAGCGGCTGATAGCCTCTTCCAAGGTTTTCTGCCGGGCTTCAAGAGTGTTTTTTTGCGAGTTCAGATCATCCTTTTGTTGCCTTCTGGCCAGAGCCAGGCTATCGACTACAGCGCTTTGCTGCCCCAAGCTATCAGCCATAGCGGCCAAGCCGTCCAAAGGGGCTGCTACTGCCAGAGAATCAAGCTCTATGGCCAGGCTATCCTTGTTAGACATGGATGTTACGGGATCTTGCAGCTCTTTTGAAGCCAAAGCAGCCAGACTATCGCTCAGGATCAGGCTGTCAAGACTAGCCAGGGTGGAATCCAACTGCACAGCCAGCGAATCAAGCTTAGTCTGCAGCAGGCTTTTTTCATTTATCACTTTCCGGTAGCGAGCCATGGCGGAATCGGGTAAAGCCAAGGCACCCAAAAAGCTTTCGGCCGCCAGATAATGATGATCCAGAAACTGATTCAAGTTGGTTTCGCTATTCAGATTAGCGGGTGGAACAACCTTACCCAGGGCAGTAGCTTTGTTTTGCCCTTCCGTTGCCAAAGGCGATGCGCTGAATTCTGTGCGAACCCGGTTATAATTGGCCACGGCTTTGGCTGCATCGCCGGTTTTGTAATACTGATGTTCCGCAAGGTAAAAATATGCTCCTGCAGCGCTTTCGGTGCGGGGATTATTTTTGGTTATATAGTCTATCTCGGTTTTTGCAGCGGTACTGTCGCCCAGGGCGAAATGCACTCTGGCCTTCAACAGCCTTACCTGGGGGATTTTATCGGCGCGGGTTTCGTTTTTAACCAGCGACTTGGCCGTTTTAAGTGCGGCTGTGGTTTGTCCCAGTTCCAATTGATTCAAGCCGATGTAATAGCGGCCATCGAGTTTTAGCAGTTTATCGATCCGCCTGGCATTTTGCATCTTCTCGAAAGCTTCCAGCGACCTGGCAAAATCTTTCTGTTCGAAGTAGTTTTTGCCAAACAGGAAGTAGGCTTCGCGATACTCCTGGGTTTTGGGATATTCCTTGATGATGCGTTCCAGGTAATACTGAGCTTTTATGTAATCCTTGTCTTTAATGGCAAAATCGGCCATCAGGAAGAGAGCTTTGGGATGATCCTTGCGAAAGCCGGGATTGCGGATGAATTCGTCCAAACGGCGTTCCGCTTCTTTTTTCTGGTTTATTTCGCGCAGAATGCGGGCAATAAAGAGATGCGATTCTGGCACATAGCTGCTTTTGGGAAACAACAGCAGAATATTTTCAAACTGGTCTTTGGCCTGAAATGCGCTATTGCCCTTATAGTAAAGCGCTTTGGCCATCAGAAAATAGGCATCCTCCAGCCTGGCACCTTTCTTGTTGGCAGTAATGATGATTCCGCATTTCTTGATGGTTTTGGTGTAGTTTTCCACAGCCTGGGCGTTGGGACGCCCCTGATTGTTCAAAGGCTGAGCCTGAGCCTGCTTAAAATAGACGCGGGCATTATACATGGTGTTCACTTCACAAGCGAACAGCGCTACCAGGCTGAGCAGGGCCAGAAAAAGTCGATGCAGTTTCATGAGCTAAAAACTGTGAACTGCCTTTATTCTGTCAATGCAAATCTGTGGCAAGTTCCCTGAGCCGTTCACTACGCACCAGCGCAATGGCACTATTGATGTCGTCATACATGATCCGGTCCTCAGCCAGAGACTGAACAGTTTCCCGCAGAGCGGCCTTCACCCTTTCCAGCACCGGAGAGCTTGGCTTTTCGCGTTGATCAAGCGCAGCGGCGGCAATCAACAGCTCGATTCCCAATACCGAGGCCACATTAGAGATCACCTGGCACAGCTTGATAGCCGAAACCGATCCCATGGACACATGATCTTCCTGATTGGCAGAGGTGGGGATGGAATCCACCGAAGCCGGATGCGCCAGAACCTTGTTTTCCGAAACCAGAGATGCCGCCGTAAGCTGAGCAATCATAAATCCACTGTCGATCCCGGGGCGTTTGGCCAAAAAAGGAGATAGCCCGCGCGACAGAGCGGGATTTAGCATCTGCTCCATCCTGCGTTCGGAAATGGAGGCCAGCTCGCTGATTGCCAATGCCAGGGTATCCAAAGCAATCGCCAGGGGTTCGCCATGGAAGTTCCCGCCGGAAATCACCTTCTCTTCCTCGGCAAAGATCAACGGATTATCCGTTGCGGAATTTATCTCTACTTCCAGAACTCTGCGTACATAGCTGAGAGCATCCCGAACTGCGCCATGCACTTGGGGCGTGCAACGCAGACTATAGGCATCCTGCACGTTTCCACAGTTGCGGTGAGTTTCACGCAATGGACTGCCAGACAACAGATTGCGGATATTGGCAGCGGAATTTAACTGGCCGGGATGGGGACGAAGCTTGTGAACAAGCTCATCGAAAGCCCGGGGAGTGCCCTTGAGAGCATCGATGCTCATGGCTGCGATCAGATCGGCATACAAACACAGTCTTTCCGCTTCCAAAAGATTCAGCACGCCCAAAGCGGCCATCACCTGAGTGCCGTTATTCAGCGCCAAACCTTCTTTGGCTTCCAGCTTTACGGGAGTTATCCCAGCTTGCTGCATTGCCACCAGGCCGGGTAAACGCTGACCGTTATGGATGGCTTCGCCTTCTCCGATCAGCACCAAGGCCAGATGCGAAAGCGGAGAAAGATCACCGCTGGCGCCTACAGAACCGCGTTTTGGAATAATGGGGTGTACTGATTTGTTCAGCATCTGAACCAGAGCATCCAGGGTCTGGTAGCGGATTCCGGAATGACCCTTGGCCAGCACCGCTATGCGCAGCAGCATGATAGCCCTGGTCTCTTCTTCGCTGTAAGGTTCGCCAATGCTAACTGCATGGCTGCGAATCAGGTTCTCCTGAAGTTCGGCAATGTTTTCTTTGGGGATACTAACCGTGCTGAACTTTCCAAAACCCGTGGTAAGGCCATATACGGCATCGCCATTGGCTATCACTTTATCAACGTAGCTACGGCATTTTATCACTTTTTCCCGGGCTTGGTCCGAGATTTTTATGGACGCTTTGTGGCTGGCAACCTGCTGCACCATTTCCAGGCTGAGGTTATTGCCATCAATGATGAATTCTTGCATTTTATCCTCTAATGGCTGTTATTTTTGGGTGGGAAAAGACATAAAAACGCTTGATTTTGATCCTTTTCTCACAGGCAGGGGTTTTTGTCAAGCCCGGAAGCCGCCAGATACTGAACGAGCCCTTATTCAGGATACTCTGCCATTCTTGGGTTTACTATTGCCTGTTGCAAGCTTGCCACCCAGGTTCCTGTCGTGGTTCACGCTCAAGCCTCCCGAATCTCATTGGCGTGGCTTCCGGGTGGAGTCCGCGTGGCTTCCGGGTGGCCAGCATGATTCACCCATCCAAGTAGAGCTTTATGGTCATTTTTCCTATCTCGGCAAAATAGCAGGCATTCCCCCAGAATATTGAATATACGATTCTATAAAGCCTATATAAACAG
>CAZGWB010000032.1:275-28173 GCA_964529335.1 uncultured Candidatus Cloacimonas sp. | reverse complement strand
AAGAAGGGTATGAACCCCAGCTTCCTGCAGATTGGCCAGGGCTTTCTCCACATTCTTCCAGGCAACGCTTTGGGTGAGAATCGCGCCGATCACAATCTCATCCTGGGTTTCGCCTGGCCACCAATTCTGGTGTCCAGCAGAGGCAAGCAGCTTGTTGTAGAGCTCAATGAGTTTCAGGGGCATGGCTTTGACCTCATTCAAAAAAACCCGGAACCATTGGGGCTCCGGGCTAAGATCATGCTATTGTGTCTTTTCTCTTACAGATGTTTGTTCAGTTTGTCCATAATCTTGTCTTTTTGCACCAAACCGATCAGCTGTTCGCTAACCTGTCCCTTGCTAAAGATCAGAAGAGTAGGAATGGACATAATTGAGTATTTCCCGGCTATTTCGGGAGATTCGTCGATGTTCACCTTTACGATCTTTGCCCTGCCTTCCACCTCATCGGCCACTTTGTGGATGATGGGATTCAAAGCTTTGCAGGGACCGCACCAGGGAGCCCAGAAATCCACCAATACGGGAAGTTCGGATTGCAGGACTTCGGCGTCGAAGGAAGCGGTTTTTACTTCGGTGATAGCCATAGTGCTTACTCTACGATAGCGAGAATATCGCTCTTGGAGAGGATAAGCAGCTTTTCTCCCTCAAGTTCAATTTCGGTGCCGGCATACTTGCCATACAGAACCTTGTCGCCGATTTTCACTATTTTTTGCAGGTCTTCATCGGTTCCGACTGCGATTACTTCGGCCATTTGAGGTTTTTCTTTGGCTGTATCGGGAATGATGATGCCACCTACGGTTTTTTCTTGGGCTGCGGTGTTGATTTTCACCACCACATGGTCTTCAATGGGTCTGAGTTTCATGGTAACCTCCATAAATTATCTGTTGCGTTCACAATATTATTATAAGCGGCTTGCGCTTCTTTAGCAAACACAAATTTAGACTGCTAATTTCTGTCAAGGAAAATCACCGGCAAAATTGCTAAACATCTGGAAGAATGATATATAGTCCGTATGGTATGCTACGGGCTCCTCTTGTATCGTAGCATTCCGAGGTTATGTTTTATTTCTATTTGTCGGAGGATAGGAATCGCCGCTACATACAATCGATCATTTTGGAGTGAAACCCCAAAGTCCATTATTAACCGGATTTCGGCTCATGCAAGCAGCTTTCAGTTACCTAAACTCGTTCAGAAACACCCTATACCGAGTAAGCAAATCTCCCAAGGTAGCCCTGTATAAGTAACGACCAGATAAGGCATTATCCCAATTTATCCAAGAGAGGTCTATTTCAAGTTTGGGTTGAGGGTTGATAATTGGGAAGCAAAGAGACCAAATATATCTCAGTATCTCCACCATCATGCCAGAATCGTGAATCACAGATGATGAGCTTCACGCTCTGCTAGTTGTATGGGTGGATTTATCAGACATCAGGTGTGCCTGGCTTCCTTGGTACATGCTTGCCACCCGTCTTCTTCGCGGCTTCCTCCCATTAGCCTCGCTGATTTGATAGGCGTGGCTTCCGGGTGGAGTCCGGGTGGCTTCCGTGTGGCGAGCAAGTTTGCAGGATTCGATATAGCTTGACAGTTGAAGCCTTGCCAATAATTAGCTATGCACAACCAATGGCCCGAAAACTCAGTGAGGTATTACCATGAAAAGGATCATGATCTGCATAATACTGGCTTGCATCTCCATCTATCTGGGTGCTGAGATACTACAGCAAAAAACCTTGCCCAATGGCATGAGGGTAGTGGTAAAAAGCTATCCTGCCAATGGCATGGTTGGTCTTTATTGCTACATTCAAACCGGGTCCTGCTATGAAGGCAGGTTTATGGGAAGCGGGATCTCGCATTATGTGGAGCATCTGGTTTCTGGTGGCAGTACCAGCAAGCGCAGCGAGCAAGACTATTTTGATCTTTCCGTGCAAATGGGAGCGGAGATTAACGCCGGGACTAGTTATTATGATACCGAGTATCATCAGATAGTGGAAGCGGAGCATTTTTCCGCGGCTTTGCAGGTCCTGGCCGAACAGGTGCAGTTTTGTAGCTTCGACAGCACCGAAGTTGCCCGTGAGCAACAGGTGATCGCCAAGGAGATAATCATGGGGCACAGCTCACCTCTGGCAAAGGTATGGGATCGTTCCAACGAGCTTTTCTACTCAAACAGCAATCTAAGATACCCCATAATCGGACTGCCGGAGCTTTTTATGCAAATCAGCAGAGACGATCTGATAGAATATTACAATAAACGCTATGTGCCAAACAATATGGTGTTTGTGGTGGCAGGTGAGATTGACGCTGAGACGGCCCTCAAGGAAATCGAACAGGAATTCAGCAGTTTTCCACGGAGTAATCTGGAACCAGTGGCTCTGCCCGCAGAACCCTTGGTGCAAGGAACTCCCTTGGTTTGCGAAGAATTTGATATTCAGTTTCCTCAGCTCAGAATGAATCAGATCATTCCCGCTTGTGATCAAAAAGACATCTCCCCTTTGGAAATCGTGCTGGATTATCTGGTGAACCGGGAAACCTCACCTTTGAAGAAGAAATTACTGGAAGAACAGAAGCTGGTGAACTATATATATGCCTACACCAACTGGCAGCCTAAAGCGTCATTTGGCAGTTTTACACTGGCTTTTGAGGCAAAAAACGCTGTCGATATACCCAAGATAAAAGAGCTCATTTTCAGTGAATTCGCCAAGTGTCGCAAGGGCTTCTTCAGCCAGGCGATGATCGACGCACAGATATCCAGACTTCAGGCTGCCAATCTGCTGGAACCACAATCAATCGAGGAGGTATGCGAAGAGCTTGCCAGCGCTATGCTGGATTATGGGGTTCCCGAGCTAAGCCAGATGGAGATAGATATCTACAGACAGCTGAAGCCTGCCGACTTGGATAACATGGTGGTCAAATACCTGCATCCGATGAGCAAATTCAGCTACCAGGCTTTGCCCTTGGGGCAGATGGCCAAGCTGGAGACTGCCAATTCTGCAGAAAACAAAGCAGTCAAGCTAAGCAAAACAGAACTAGGGGATGGCCTGGTTCTTATACACAGGGAAAATCATAGGCAACCAAAGGTGAGGGTGGATCTGCTCTTGCCTGTATCCAGCTATTACGAAACTGCCAACAACTGGTTTCAATTACAGATGATGAGCAAGCTTTTGCTTTCCGGGTCAAAAAAATACCCTCCGGAAAAACTGGCCAACTGGCTGGAAGATCACTATATTTATCCCAGTTCGGATATGGACGAGGATGGGATTTGGATCAGCTTCAGTTGTCTGAGCAGCGATCTGCCTGAGATGCGCAAGATTCTTATTGACGCACTCAAAAACCCGCTGTTTGCAGAAGCCAAGTTCAATAAAACCAGAGAGTCGTATTCTGCCTCTTTTACCAGGTTGAGAAGCGATCCTGGAAGCTTGCATGATGAATTCTTGTCCCAAGCAATATATAGTGATCCCAGATCAAGGCTGGGTTTTGCTGAAAAGATGCAGATGTTAGACAAACTAACCCGTGCGGACCTGATAGAAGCATTCAAGAAATTCTTTCGGGTCGAAAAAGCATATATAGCTTTGGTGGGCGATCTTACTCTGTCTGAAGCAAGCCAGTATTCACGGGACATCTATAAAGCAATTAGCCATGATCCTATAGATGCCGCCCTATCTGCTCCGGTATTGCAACTGCGAAACCAAACTCACCTTCAGGAATACGGCTTTGAGGAAGCCAATATCAATATCATTACAAATGCTCCTCAAGCTGACGAAGCAGACTACAATGTGATGAGGGTGATTAATCTGCTGTTGAATAATGGTAAAAAAAGGCTGCACACTGCCACGCGGGGAGAACGTGACCTGGTTTATTACGCGTATTCAATGTCTTTGTCCAACCCAGAGTTTGGAGCTTATGCGCTGATCAGCCAAACGAGCAGAGAAAAAATTCCAGAACTGCAAAGGGTGCTGGAAGCGGAGCTGGATAGACTGATGAACGAACCTGTCAGCCAAGAAGAGATTGACCTGGCCATTGCGGACTATCTGAAACAAAGAAGAAGCTACCTTACCGATGATAGCCTTGGCTCTAGCTGCTTGGGTTGGGAATTCTATGGGCTTGGTTATGATTTTCTGGATACGGCCAGCCAGATTTTGGGCAAAGTAAGCCCGGAAGAGGTGCAACGTGTAGCACGGAAGTATTTTGGGACTCGCGATGTAATAATCTCCATCCCTTCTGCGGAAGTGGACAGGATGTTGGAATAATTGGGCTTGGGAGTCCACTCTCGGTGGGGCACTGATTCCATAAACCACCGAGATCACAGAAAGAACTGAAGCTCAGAACCACCTAATGGTCACACGGATTTATACTACTTTTGAACCTTTGAACCCGTGAGCTCTATAATGGTCACACGGATTATCACGGATTGAACGGATTAACACGGATTTCTCCTACCCTTGAACCTTAGAACCATAGAAGCTTTGAACTTCATTTCACACCGCCTTCAAGAATCAAACCTTGTTTCACTTTTCCACTTTTCCACTCTTTAACCTACCATTGAACCTTGGAACCATTGAACCCTTTAACTATAGATAGGAACACTGGTTTTTACGGATTACTCAGATCAACACGGATTCTTCTAATCAACGAGAAACTATGAATCTCTGAACCTCAGTTCTTAATCCAATTCAAGTTTTTTTATCCAGATCCAGTTTTTTCATTACAAAACTGCGCAGGATATCCATTGGGATCATGTCGATATTCTCTTTTTCAACCAAAACGCTAAGCGTATCCTGGGGGAAAATTTCCGTTGATCCTGAAGGTGCCAGCAGTTTGCCATTTCGCTGGACAAAAGTGATCAAAGTGCCTTGGGGCAGTTTTAGATCGGCGATCTTGCAGGAACCTTCATAGAATTCCTCATCTATGAAAACTTCGATGATCTCGTAGTTCGTATCTTGAATGCTTACCAGTTCCAGGATACGGGAAGCTTTACTCTGGTCCTTGCTGATCAGTTTGAATTTTTTGGCAAGAGGAACCAAGGAAAAACCCTGAACTAGCATCGAAAGAGTAACAACAAAGAAAATTATATTAAAAATCTCATGTTCAGGATCCAGCCCCATGGCAGATGGATAGGTTGCCAGAACGATCGGAACTGCTCCCCGGATACCCACGGCAGAAAGGAAGACTTTCTCTTTTAACTTTAGCTTACTGAAGATACTTAGCAGCATCACCATAACAGGCCTGGAGACGAAACTGATGATTAGGAACAGAAGAATTCCTTTGTCCCAGATGAGGAAGAATTTTTTTGGGAAAACCAGCAAACCGAGCAAGATGAAAAGCCCCACGTTGGTAACAAAGGAAAGAGTGTTATTAAAAGCAAGCAATCCCTTTTTGTAAGGAATGTTCAGATTCCCCAGCATGAAGCCGGTAAAAAAGGTAGAGAGCATCCCACTGGCCTTACAGATGTCCGCTATGCTGTAGCTAAACATCACTATGGCAATCAGATAAACGTAGAAGAATTCAGCTTCTACATGGCGGATTTTTTTGAAGAGGTAAGCGGCCAGAATCCCGATCAAAGATCCGATCCCGATCCCACCTCCCATCTGCCACATAAAACGCAGAAAAGATAATCCCAGTTTGGCCTCTCTACCGATAAGGAGATCGATTATGAACATGGTAAGCACAATAGCCATCGGGTCGTTCATCACTGATTCCAGCTCGGTGAGAGTTCTAATCTTGGGCTCCATCTGTTTATTCTTGAGGATGGAAAAAACAGCAGCTGCATCTGTAGAGGACAGGATGGAACCGAGTAACAGAGAACTAAGCAAGGCCCAGCCCGAGATCAGATGAAACACATAGCCTGTAATAAGGGCAGTAACCACAATTCCAGCAGTAGCCAGAATTGCCACGGGTTTCCACACTGACCTGAAGCTTTGTTTGCGGGTTCCAAATCCACCGATGAAAAGAATGAACATCAAGGCTATGTTGGCCACTTCCTTGGCCAAAACTGCGTCGTCGAAATAAACCAGGCCGGTTACATCGCTGCCAAAAAAAACACCCATGGCCAAGGAGAGAATAATCACCGGAACATTTATCTTGTGAAAAATGCTGGCGATGATTACCAGCGAAAGCAAAACCAGCGCTGCAATCAACATCGCTTATTCCCTTGAGAAACTGTTGCCTACCTTACAGCGGACATTTCTTGATGTCCAGCAACACAGGTATAACCATGAATATGCATTAGCGTTTTGTGTGTCTCTTCTCCATTATCCCCAGCCGGTAAACGAAAATGGAAAAATATACGAGATAGGATACAAAAACGATCAGAATGCAGACTATTACGATGCTTGCATAGATGAAGATTTCGTCATGCGTGCGCATCTGCAATAAAACCTTGTGGCTTATAAGCAGAATAGTTCCCCAAAACAAACACAGGATCAAAAGGGGTAAAGATAGAATCGATACTCCCGCACCAGGACCATCAAGATAGCGGGTTTCGTGTTTGTCCAAGGCTTGTTTTACAAACCGATTGGCAAAGATCAAAGCCCAGGGAGTCCACAACAGATTCAATCCCGGAACCAAAAAACACCAAAGCAACCAGCGATGAATGTTTTTCCGTTTGGTAGTGAGTGTTAACAATCTGTGCAGATCGAAAATCCAAACCAATAGAGAGATCAGGCAGCCCACAGATATGATCAGGCCAAAAACAACCATCTTGAAACTGAGGTTTACCGCCAGCAATGGGCAACTGAATAGCAGGTTATGAGTCACGTAGTATCTCCTTGGCAGCTTTGTAAATAAAGATTGTGCTGAGGCAGATAAACCAGATCTGAGCCTATCTCGGAAACACCCCTTTTTTGTGAAGCTTCCGTCTGATCCATTTATCCCCCGTTTCACCATTTTCACCACAATCTACATTTTTTCAATAAATTGACAGCTCTAATATTGTCAATGAAAAAAGTTGGGGATTTGCAAATCAACCATTCTCGCTGATATATTTTAGCTATTTTTCAATTTAATCTGATCGGGGAAGAAGATGCTCAGCTTGACAAAAACAATGGCATGCCAAAGTATTGAAACGAGGTTATTATGAATCTGAGGATCAGACAGCGGATTGAACCCCGCCGCCAAACTGGTAAATACGTATTATATTGGATGCAACAAGCTCAAAGAGCAGAGTTTAATCCGGCTCTTAGTGAAGCGATCGGTTATAGCAACGACACAGGATTGCCACTGATGGTGGTTTTTGTCCTATGTCCGGTTTCAGAAGCCAATTGGAGGCATTACAGATTTATGCTTCAGGGCTTGTGGGATACTGCCAGCCGCTTGAAGCAAAAAGGACTGAATCTGGTAACTTTATCAGGTGATCCAGTAATTCTGCTGTCGCGGCTATCTGAAACAGCCTTGGAAACGATCTGTGATACTGGTTATCTGCGCTATCAGCGATACTGGCGGTCTGAGATCAGGCAGGCTTGCCTGACAAGTGCAGGTGGATGGACAGAAGTGGAAACTGAATCTTTTATTCCCGTTGCTGAAGTATCTGGCAAAGAGGAATACGCGGCTGCCACCTTGCGTCCCAAGCTGATTAAAGCTATGAACAACAAGTATGAACCGATTGTTGATAGATCGTATATAAAGAAACCAGACCCGCAGATAGATTTGCCCAAACCAAATTTCACGCCTGCTGATAACTCCTGGGAGAGCTTTGAAGCATGGGCTTTGCAAGTGCAAAAACCTGATTTGGGGGTTGCTGCGGTAAATAGCTTTATCGGAGGAAGAAATGCAGCACTCTCCAGGCTAGAGATTTTCCTGAAAGATAAGCTGCCCTTTTACTCATCGCTGCGCAACGATCCGGCTTTGGATATGCAAAGCGGTCTTAGTCCCTATCTGCATTTTGGACAGATCAGTGCTGTGGAGATTGTGCAACAGCTCTTGCATAGCTCTGAACTTAATCTCTCAGGTCTTGCTGCCATCATCGCCAAAAAGCCTTTGCCGGGGGACCCTCTGGCTAATTCCGCCTCTTTTGCCGAAGAGCTGCTGGTGCGCCGTGAACTGAGCTTCAATTTCTGCCATTACAACGAAGATTACGATAGTTTCAATTCTATCCCTGCCTGGGCTCGGCAAAGCCTTATGAATCATTTGGGCGACAAACGCGAACAGGAATATTCGCTTGACAGATTGGAGCAGTCCGCAACAGATGATATTTATTGGAATACCGCTCAACAGGAGATGATGGAAACGGGAAAAATGCACAATTATCTGCGAATGTATTGGGGAAAGCGGCTTCTGGCGTGGTTTTCTTCCCCCGAAGATGCCTACCAGGTAGCTCTGTATCTGAATAACCGTTATGAACTGGATGGACGCGATCCCAACGCCTATGCCGGAATAGCCTGGTGCTTTGGTAAACACGATCGCCCCTGGCAAAACCGTCCGGTTTATGGCTCCGTCCGTTACATGAATGCTGCAGGCTTGGACAGGAAGTTCAAGATGGATAAGTATCTCCAGAAAGTATCTGGATACAAGGAAAATTGATGCATAAAAACTGCTTGATATTTTGGACCTTTTTGATCTTCACAACACTGCTGTTGGCGCAAAATGTTTCTCAACGGCGAAAAGTGGTGATTGGGGGAGATTTTAATTATCCTCCTTATGAATTCATCAATGAGCAAAGCCAGCCCGATGGATACAATGTTGAGCTTAGCCGGGCCATTTGCGATCAATTGAACTGGGAACCGGAATTCAAGCTGGCCAAATGGGCTTTGGTGCGTTCCTGGCTGGATTCTGGTGAAATCGATCTGATCCAGGGCATGGCGTTTTCAGTGGAAAGAGCCTTGGTGATGAACCTCTCCGAAGCTCATGCGCAAACCTGGAGAGCGCTGTTTGTGCGCAAGGACTCGCAGATCAGGATTCCCAAGGATATTTTGAATAGCACAGTGGTGATACAACAGGGCGATATTGCCGTGGAATATTTGAAGCGGATCAGTTTTAACGGCATTATAGTGGAAGTCCCCACCCAGGAAGACGCAATAAAGCTACTCGACTCCGGAGAGTATGACGCAGCCCTAGTGAACTACATGAACGGGATTTACTCGATAGAAAAGAATAAGCTGAAGCATATCAAGCCTTTGCCTCATCATATTCAACAAAAAGAACTTTGCTACGCTGCCAAAGACCCAGAACTGATCGAAGACGTGAACAAGGCACTTCTGGTGCTAAGTAAAAGTGGCCAGCTAAGTTTGATTCAAGATAAGTGGTTTGGCTCTGGAGATGAGATAGAAAGGGACAATTATCTCAGAACACTTGGGGGCAGATATCAGACTCCGATCTCGATTGCCTGTTTGCTCTGTTTTTTGTTCATGATCTTCTTTGGTTTCCGAACCCGACACCTGAAGAAAGCACTGGATAGGGAACTGGTTAACAAACAAAACCTCGAAAAAGAGCTTAACCGCGAATACTCGATCTTTGTGCGAGGCCCGGTGATTCTCTATAAAATGATGGCCGATCCCTTTAAACCTGTTTTAATCTCAGACAACATCGATCAATGGGGTTGGACTGCTGACGAGGTTATCGGTATGCAAGAGGGTTTTGTAAATCTGGTGTTCTCTGAAGATAGAGAGCGCTATTTGAAAGAGGCAAAGTCAAGCACAGAACAGGATTACGCGATTCGAAGCTTCAGGGTGCTTACCAAAAGCGGCGAAATACGCTGGGTGATAGATTATTCCACCCAAGTTGAAAGCCATAGATTCAACAAGCTATATTATGGCTACCTTCTGGATATCACATCGCAGAAAAGCTTGGAAGCGCAGTTGATGGAAGCCAAGGAGAAAGCCGAATCGGCCAGTATGGCCAAAACTCACTTCCTGGCAAATATGAGCCACGAGATCCGCACACCCTTGAATGGGATTATGGGTTTTCTACAGGTGTTGATGCAGATGGAGGCCACTCCGGAGCAGCATGAGTTTTATAATATAATGTATTCTTCCGGCCGCTCATTGATGAAGATCATTAACGATATCCTCGATTTCTCAAAAATAGAATCCGGCAAGCTGGAACTGATCAACAGCGATTTTAACCCCCGTCTTCTGATCGAGGATACCATGAAATCTTTTGTGTATAACAACAAAAATCCCGATCTGGAGATTCGCTGTCTGATCAACGATCAGGTGCCAAATGTTCTGAATGGAGATCAGCTTCGCCTCAAACAGGTGCTGATGAATCTACTCCAGAACGCCATAAAGTTTACCGAAAAAGGCTTTGTGGAAGTGCGGACAGACATCTATACTCAGTCCGACACAGATATCAGGCTGCTTTTCAGTGTAAGTGACAGCGGGATTGGTATAGACCCTCGCAAACAAAAGGATATCTTCGACAATTTTACCCAAGGCGATGCTCTTATCACCAGCAAATATGGAGGAACCGGCCTTGGCTTGTCTATTGTAAAACGCCTTGTGGAGCTAATGAATGGCTTCATCTGGGTGGAAAGCGAACAGGAGAAAGGTAGTAGCTTTTTCTTTATTCTTCCTTTTGCCAAGGCTGTGGAACAGCCTGCCTTGGTATCTCAGCATAGCCATCCTGAGCTTAAGCTCCAGGCTCTGCCCGGAATGCAGGTTCTTTTGGTGGAGGACGAACCTATCAATCAGGCTGTAACCAGGCGTCAGTTGGAGAGCTGGGAGATAAAGGTCAGCATCGCTGCAAACGGTCAGGAAGCGCTGGATCTGTGTGCACAGAACAGCTATCACGCCATCCTGATGGATGTGCAGATGCCGGTAATGGATGGGATCACGGCCACAAAAACTCTGCGTTTGAGAGAAATCTCGAAAGGGGTTCATACTCCCATTATTGCTTTTACGGCTGCAGCCATGGTTGGCGACAGAGAGAGATTTTTGGAAAGCGGAATGGACGACTATATCGCCAAACCGATAGATATGAACATGCTTTATTCTTTGTTGCTTAAATACGCGCAGCAGAGCAAATGACAGGAGTTACACAATGTCCCGATATCTTAGTATGATCTTTGTTCTTCTAGCTGGCAGCTTGCTGGCCAAAGACATTACTGTCCGTCGCCAACGCAGCTATCTGCGTCAGGGTCCGGCCTCCTATTATGAAATTCTGATGGAAGTTCCCAACAACAGCAAAGTGAAAGTGATTAAGGAAGGAATGGACTGGCTGCAGGTGGAATATCGCAAACAGAAAGGCTATCTGAGCAGATCTTCCACCCAAGCCCAGAAAAAACCGGGAGATCCCTTTGCCAATATGCAACGTCCTCCGATGTCTGTAAATACGCAGGGTGTCACAGCAGGGGTAAAGGGCTTCTGTGCGAAGTTCAGCACCGACCTGCAGGTTTCGTCCAGTTTTCCGGACTTGGCACTATCCACAAATGTCAATCCCCGTGAGTTTCAGGATTTTTACAAGCAAACTTACAACAAGCGTAAACCTGGTCACTTCCTGAAAGCCTATTCCTTGCCGGAACGTAGATATGTGGATTATTACAGTGAAGCTGCCGAGGGATTTGGGCTTTCCGTTGCAAGCATCATTGCCGCACAGGGCTTGTATAAAAACCCTCTGTTGGCCTCTTATGTAAACAAACTGGGAACCGTGATCGCTACAGCCGCAGACACGCCAGAAATCCAATATCGATTCTTTCTGCTGGATATTTCTCAGCCTAATGCTTATGCCTGTCCAGGCGGTTTCATCTTCATCAGCAAAGGGATGCTGCAGCTTGTGGAAAACGAAGCGCAGCTTGCTTTTGTCCTTGCTCATGAGATTGTTCACGTATCCAGATTTCATGGGCTAAAGGAGATTAAGCTGATGGAGAACCAGATTGCAGCCGAAGACGTCTTTGCGGAAATGGAAAGGGATCTGGCCAGCCGGTCTTCGCAGCAATTTGCAGAGGTCTCCAAGGCTTTGGAATCCGATATCAAAGAAATGGCGGCCACCATCACCGAAGGACGCTTGGATACTTATGAAGAAGAAGCCGACGAACTGGCTTTGCTTCTTCTGGCAAGGAGCGGATATAATCCCCAGGCTGGAGAGGCACTGCTTACCAGGCTGCTAAATACACGCTATGAATCGAACAATCAACACTATCGCAGACAAAGTGTTCAAGAGCGGTTGAAGCTGATAAAAACGAAAGCTGCCAGATTACATAATTCCAGGCTGCGCTTTATAAATGATCACCAGCGCTTTGCCGGTCAAAAAACACTGCTGGATAGCCAACGATGAGTGCAGCTCTTCCATTGGAACCTCAGGCCAAAGTTCTCTTTATCGACGAACCTTTTTCGGAAGCGGAGGGTTTGCGGGCTCAGCGCTCGAGGTTCATCTTCGGACAGGTTGCTGCTGATTTCGATGCCGATTTGCTCCTGCTGAAGAGCTTGGTTTATCAGGAAAAACCAGTATCTGCCCACAGCGGTTATGATAAGCTCTATTCCATAAGCTTGGACAACGAAAAAACCTTGTATCCGGAAAGCTATCACAAACTGGGATCTGGACAGAAGGAACGCTTTGCCGCCATTCTGGATGGAAAGCGTTATGAAATGGTCATCTTGGCTGGTTTGGCTTGTTTGCCATTGAGCTTGATGATTCATAGGGTGCTTCCTGCTTGTCCGGTGGTTGTCGATGTGGAACACAACCGCTTTCCCGAGCTCGAAGCAGCTTGGAAGATGGACAAATCGGCAACCAATTATCTGGCGGCATGGGCATTGGCAAAGCAAAAGCTTGCCGACAGACTTCTACTGAAGAACCGCAATTATTACCTGTTTGCCGATCCGGCCACCCATATCGGGCTTTCTGAGCGATTTAAGCTACTCCCTGAAAAAACGGCCTTTTTACCTGTAGTTACCAGCTATTCGCCGGAGTTGCCTAACAAACCGGAGCTTGGGAAATATCTGCTGTTTTGGGGCGATCCTGCTAATCCGGACAATCTTTGCGTAGCCCGTAATCTCGTTTCAGTCATCTATCCCCGCATTTCCAAGCGACTGGTGGAAAAGAACATCAGCCTGGTTTTGTGTGGGGGAGAGCCCATGAAAGAGCTATGTGGAGGAAGAATAGTTTATGCACCCTGGACTGATAGGGATGCCTATATTCAAAATGCCTTGCTGTTGGTTTTACCCCTTGATAAGCCGGATGTGGAACTGAGGCTGATAACCGCAGCAGCTTGGGGAAAAGCTTTGCTGGCCACAAGTTCCGCCTTACAGGGATTCCAAGTGTCTGAAGATAATGTTTTTTGTGAAGCTAATGTAAATGCTTTAGTGGAGAGATTGATCGCCTTGCTAAGGAATCCAACGCTATTGGAACAAAGCGGTAAAGCCATAGCTCAATGGTATAATGTTAATTGGACTGCTCCTATCCTGCAAAACAGATTGACAGAAATATTGAAAAACTGGATCGGAACCAAACATGAATAACGTTCGTCTTGTCCTGATCGGAGGAGGAACCTGCTCCGGAAAAACTACCATTGCCAGAGCAATCGGAATGCGGCTGAACGACCTGAAAACAGTCATTATTTCTCATGACAACTACTACAAAGACCTTGCTCACCTCAGCCACGATGCCCGTGCCAAGGTAAATTTTGACCATCCAGATTCCATCGATTCCGAATACCTGCTGTCCGACCTCAAGCAAATGCTTGCCGGAGTGGCGGTCGATATGCCGGATTACGATTTTGCCACCCATTGCCGCATCGAAGGTAAAACCTGTGTGGCTGATGCGGATGTGATAATTCTGGAAGGCATCTTTGCGCTCTACTATCCAGAGCTGAGAGCATTGTCTGACCTTAAAATCTATGTGGATACCGATTCTGATCTGCGCTTGGCCAGACGTATGCAAAGGGACATCATAGACCGTGGACGCAACCCCGAAAGCGTTCTGGATCAGTATCTGCAAACTGTGAAACCCTCGCATGAGGCCTTCATTGAGCCCACCAAGAAGAACGCCGATGTGATCATCCCCGGAGACAGGGAGTTCGATAAAGTTCTCTATATGCTTAATGGCTATCTGTTATACGAGTTGATGGCAGAGATCAAACATCGTAAATAACGTTCTGTGCGGCAGAAAAACTAATCAGATTGGCAGGATAGCCAGATAAGTCTTTTTAATTAATTCGTGCATGGCAATTTTGCTTGACAATTGCGAGAGAGTAGAAAGATTGTCTCTATGTATGATTCTGTAGTTGCATCATACACTTGATAGCGTGGAAATCTTCCCAGCCGACAAGCCTTAGATGACTATCTGTATTTAGTGTTTCAACACGATAAAACCCATAGCCAGGCTCATGCAAACTGAACCGACTCGCTTGCCAGGCACATGCAGATTTCGCTGGTTTCTCAAAAGACAAATCAGGAGGTATTTTGAGATGAACGGACATAAGATCATGATGATCTGTATTGTGCTTTTTGGCCTGCTGATGGCTGCACATTGTCTATCAGCGCAGGATTATTCGCTTTATTTGAACGGCAATGGGCAGTATGCCAATTGTGGGAACCAAACCCAGTTTAACAATCTTTCTTATTTGACGGTAGAAGCCTGGATATTTCCAACCGATTTCAAAGCACAAATGTACATGAACACGATAGTGGCAAAAACTAATTGGAATACCAACTCCTATGGGTGGACACTTCGTTACGGATCATCCAATGGGACATTGAATTTCAATATGGCCGGAGGAGGCAATAATTCATGGGTCGATTGCATTGCAGAAAACGCATTGACTCTTAACACGTGGCAACACGTGGCTGCTACTTATGATGGATCTAATATCAAACTCTATGTAAACGGATCGTTGGTGGCTACGATGTATCATGCTGGAGCCATTAGAGCCTGTGATAAAGACTTATGTATAGGAACGATAAACATGCCCGGCGATATGCGTTGTATGACCGGCCAAATTGATGAAGTACGGATTTGGATCGGTGCACGCACTGCCGAGGAGATATCCACCAATATGGAAACAAGCGTTCAAAGCCGTTATCTTGTGGCATATTATAAAATGAATAGCGGAAGTGGCACAATTTTGACTGATAATAGTAGTTACGGCTATACTGCTAATCTAATTGGCTCACCATCCTGGATCAACGATATGATTCCAGAGTACTCACTAAACTTGAACGGAAGTGGGCAGTATGCCAATTGTGGCTCTTCCTCCGACTTTGATTTTACGAATGCCATGACCGTGGAAGCGTGGATATATCCCACAGACTTCAAGGCAGAAGAATACATGAACACGATTGTGGCAAAAACCTCCTGGAGCTATGAATACTCACACGGGTGGTCTTTCCGCTATGGGTCAGCAAACAGAAGTTTGAATTTCAATATGGGCGGAGGTGATGGTGTAAACTGGATTGACTGTATAGCAAATAATGTTCTGACCCTGAACACCTGGCAGCACGTGGCAGCAACTTATGACGGAACAATTATAAAGCTCTACGTAAATGGAACTCAAGTTGCACAGCAAGCTTTTGCGGGAGTCATCACAAACGCAGATGAATATCTATGCATTGGAACTATCAACAATCCTGCAGATATGCGCTACATGACCGGAAACATTGACGAAGTTCGGATTTGGAACACGGTACGCTCAGACGGGGAATTGTTTGACAGCATGCTTCAATGCGAAGTTACAGATAATCTTGTGGCATATTACCGTATGACGGATGGGAGTGGAACAACGCTGACCGACAATAGTGGTCACGGGCATACCGGCACTTTAGTGGGGAATCCGGTTTGGAGCAGTATCACTTACTCTGTTGCTCCAGTTGTAAGTACTGAGAATCCTACCTCAGTTATGTTTCGTACAGCAACCCTCAATGGGACAATAGTATCAATTGGCTATCCACATCCTTTTGAGCATGGATTTTGCTGGAGCACAAGCTCTTACCCCACAATAGATGGTACAGAAACGCAAAACGGTCCGGTACGTAATACCGGTGCTTTTTGTTCTGCTATAACAGGACTATCTCCAAACACATATTATTATGCAAGAGCTTATGCAGTTTACTACGATGAAGGTGTCCTTACTGTCATATATGGGCAGCCAATCACATTTTGCACAAGTAGTTATGTCCCTCCTACTCCAACTGCCCTTCCCGCTAACTCAATAACTACCACAGGATTCACTGTTTATTGGAGTGGTGATGTTTGGCTAACAGATTATAATTTCAGAATGGATGTTTCCACTAACAGCACTTTTTCCAGCTTCGTAAGTGGATATAATAACATATATTGTGGAACTCAATATAATCTTCCATACGTGGCTCATTATTCTGTAACTGGTTTAGAAATTGGAGTTACTTATTACTGTAGAATCCGCTCTACTTACTTAACCTGGGATGGCTGGGAGCCGAACTATAACTATAGTCCATACTCTGAAACCATCTCCGTTACCACCCTGTCAAATTTCAACGTTTCATACAGCACCGGTAATATCACTGGTGTCCGCATATTTACCGCTGAAACCGATTATGGCATCGATCCCCCAAGTCCATTGGTCTTTGCTCAGGGATACAGTGGCACGATCCTGGCTGAGAAGGACGGCTATATCTGGAGCTTAATAGAGGGTTCAGATAGCAATGCAATATCGAACTTATCTTCTGATAAGAACATCTCCTTTGTTGGCACCTATCGTTTTGTTGATCCTGCCAATCCGGGTTTTGTATATTTGGGGGAACCTGATGTACCCATATCTGCTGAGCTTATCTCGTTTGAGGATTTGGCAGTTCCACCACCTCCTTCAGAACCTGGAGATGCAATGGTTCTGGTTTTTTCAGGATCCTTGGATAGCGACATCACCATCAATGTTCCTTCAGGAACCTGGTATGCCGTTGCTTATTACAACGATCCTGAGCATGGAGGTTTGGCCTGGCACCATGCCAATCCCTATCCGGCAGTCTATCCTGAAAGTATTGTTTTCGCAAATCTCCCCTTCGGAGCCAAGAGCAATATCCCTGTGGTCTTGGGTTCGCAGGATACTACCCTTCCTGTGGAGCTAAGCTCCTTTACCGCCATAGCCACAGCCCACGAATTTGTTGATCTTAGCTGGGTTACCCAATCTGAGTCCAATTTGCTTGGGTTTTACGTGTATAGAGGCACCTCGTCAGACCTGAGTTCGGCTGTGGGTGTCAGCGGCATAATTCCTGCGGGCAATACTTCCCAAACAGCCATTTACAGCTTCCAGGACAGAGAGTTGGCAGCAGAAAACTGCTACTATTACTGGCTGCAGATACTTCACTTGGATGGCGGTCTCATTTATCATGGTCCGGTTTGCGTAACGCTTGGGCAAGCTGAAGATCCGGTTCCTCCCATCATTCCTGAACAAACCTGCTTGCTACCTGCGTATCCAAATCCTTTCAATCCCAGCACCACGATTCAATATGAGCTAAATTCACCAGAACACGTAAGTTTCAAGATATATAGTGCGAAAGGGCAATTGATAGCTACGCACAGCAAGTCTCATGACAGAGCAGGTAGATTTTCATGGGTTTTTTGCGGTAAAGATAAGAACGGAAGAGCATTAGCCAGTGGAGTATATCTATGTGTAATGACCGCGGGGAAACATAATTACACCAGCAAAATGGTCCTCATGAAATAGTCGAATCCCAAATCGTTTAATCTATGAACCCCGGTAGGAGGTACCCAATTAAAAGGTATACCCCTATCGGGGTTCAATCATTGCGCAATAAATGTAAAGCCGTCTTATGAGGGCAGCCGGTCTGAACTGACAGACTATCAAAAAAATCCCGATACACGCGGTATCGGGATTAGCAGTTCAGTTGGGGGCAAAACTTATCTATTCTTTTTCTTCCGGTTCAGCAGCTTCGGCTTCTTCTTCAACCGCTTCTTCGCTTTTCACCTGCACGCTCACATCCACTGCGTTTTTGGCCAGTTCGGGATAAAAATCGTCCACATATTCTTTCACGGTAGAATCGATATCATTGTGCTTGTCGAGTATCTCCTGCGAGAAGAAAACCTTTATAGAGGTGCTATTCAGGGTTTGATTGATGTTTACTTTCGGCATTTCTCCATATACGTTATTCAAAAATTCGGGGAGGGATTTGGAAAGTTTCACGGTTCCATTGATTTTTTTGTAGGCTTTCAATCCGAAATGAGCTGCCATGGCAGTCCCACCGATCACCAGAAGAGCTTTGAAGAACTTTTTCATTGGCTATACCTCGTTTGATTTCTTTATTTGTATATGGATTTTATCTTACCCCAGCTACGGTTCTGGATGAACTTTGGCTGGTTGATAATCATGTCCTGTCCTGAGATGGGGCCCAGGGCGAATTCGCTGAAGCTGTAAACCACCACACCTGTTATTGAAGCATATTGGCTGGGTGTGGAACCAGCAGGAAGCTTTATATTGAACAGGTCTTTCTGTACTACGCAGGGGCCGCTGCCATCGGTAACCATCAGTTTGTTGCGGTTGCTTTTGCTTTGGGTTGGCATTACGTTCATCAAGCGGACATACACGGCTTCGTAGGCTTCGGCTTCTTCCGATCCGGCCAATTGGCCTGAGGTAAGCATCAAAGGGGTAGGCAGGAGATTATTGCTGCTCAGAACGCGGGTTTGGGAGATGTCTTGCAGGCAGGTCATTCCATAATATTCCGAAACGGTACCGTTTACCCTTACCCAATCGCCGGCTTGAACCTGGCTGTCCCGATCCAGGATCAGGATGCCGCGCCAGGGGCCATTCAACTTTTCGCTGATGAAATACCCGCCATTGCGGTAGTTTGTAGCGGTAACCACTCCTTCCAGGCTGAGGGATTTACCCACAAACCGGGACGGATAGGTGCCGTCGCTACCCGGAAGGGTAGTGAACTGCACGTCATATATCGAGATGGCCCAAGCCGATAGCATCAAGCCAGCCATCAGAACGATCAGCAGTAGTATCTTTCGCATACTTTACCTCTATAGGACAATCTATTGCGTTGCTATATCCTGTCAAGCTAAAATAAAGCCAATTTACTTATAATTTTCAGGTTTGTGGATTTATCACCGCATTTTTTCTGTATTGTGTTCTCCAATTAATCCCTCCTATTATCCCAAGCTTATCACGGGCTCTAAGGCTTAGGGTTGCGCTTGTGAAGGGTTCATGGACGATATTGGGGTTCCAATCCAAGGCTATTCAATGCGATTACCTTTCGATCATCCATCTCTACCTGCTCCAAACTCCCAAAGAGCATCCAAGTAAATCCGAAGTCTTGACATAAATAGCGCATGGCAAAATATAGACACAATCATAAATCTGGAGGATAAGTATGAAAGACAGCCAAAAAAATGAAGTATCGCAAGAAACTATGGCGCTTGCCAACAAAATGCGGAACCAGGCCGTGCTCCGGGAACTGGTCAATACTGTTTTTTTCCTGGGGATGGGAGTTCTGCTATTTCAGCGTTTGGACTACTTTGTTGTGTTGTGGTTTTTCCTTTTCAAGCTTTCGGCCGCATTCTCTCAAAAGATAAAAAAACGTAACTCCTTAATGTATCACAAGCTGCAAACCGGAGTTGATTTTCCCTTGCCCAAATTCAACCAGAAACTGAAACCCCTGTATTGGATATCGCAGTATTTTATCGGGCACTTGGTGCATATCCTGGTTCTCTTATGGGTTTTTTCGCTGCTTGCCGATCCAGCTACCAAAATGCGGGGAGCAAACTGGCTGCTGGCTTTTGCGATTATCCAGTTATTTCTTGTTTTGATCGTCTATCTCGTAAACAAGAAAGCGAATGATTTTTTCAAAAGCGGAGTTCTACCCCTTAATGTTGTTCTCTGGAGGATTTTTAGCCTTAGTAGACCTGAACTTCTGCTGCTTTTCTGGATCGAAGGCTTCTGCTTCCTAGTTGCCGGACTCCGGAAAATCTGGATCTATGATCCGGAATCCGATACCGCTGCGCTGGGGGGAATTCTGAGCAGAGTAACTGTAAAATCTGACTTGGCAGGCGTGAAAAAAGCTTTTGAGAGTTCTTCCTTCAATGCAAGCACTACGAATATCAATGGCACGGCAAACGTGTACGATGAGGATGATCCTGACCCCGATCCCACTGAAGATGTTGATAAATAGCCTGTTCTCCGCTGATCCTTGCTCGCCACCCGAATGCCACGCGGACTCCACCCGAAAGCCACTCCTATGGGATAAGGGTGGGTGTGGGGCGGCTAAGGCCAGGCTTTCAGGTGGTGAGCAAGGAGGCGGCATGCGAATAAAAAGATTGACATAAGAAAGAACAATAAGAAACTTGCCCAAAGAGATTTTATCGATTGTTTTTTCCGGGAGGTTTGGGATGCCAAGAAAACACTTAATCTACCTTTTGCTGACGGTGTCGATTTTGCCTGCGCTGTTTGGACAATACACAGAGATCAACCTGGGGTTGCCGGGCACTTTTGGCAGTATGATCAGCTTTGCAGATTACGATCAGGACAGCGATCTGGATTTATGCCTCAGTGGGTCGACAGCTACAGAAGGGGAGGGAATTACCCTGCTCTATGAGAACTTCGGAGGCTTCAGCTTCAGTGAACAGAACACTCCCTTTGTAGACGTATTTCATAGCTATTTGGACTGGACTGACTTTAACAACGACGGATACCTTGATGTGGTGGTTTGCGGCTTGCCAAGTGGTAGCAGCCCGCCGGTTACCAAGGTTTACAAAGGCTTGGCCAATGGACAATACAGCGCTCTGAGTCAGCAATTTGAAGGAGCGGACAATGCCTGTGCCCGCTGGGGTGATTATAATAATGATGGCAAACAAGATCTGATCGTTACCGGATCGCTGATCGGAGGCATGAACAACCCCAGCACGAAGCTTTATAAAAACTTGGGAAACGATAGTTTTGCGCTTGTAAATGCCGGACTGCCGGATATTGATTATGGTTCGGTGAATTGGATAGATTATAATCGGGACGGCGATCTGGATCTCAGCTTCTGCGGCAGCTTGGTGAACAATCTGTACCGGAACAACGGCAACGACAGCTTTAGCCCCGTTAATCCAGGGTTTGCCCCCTTGCGATATGGTGATGCGGTTTGGGGTGATATCGATAATGATGGTGATGATGACTATCTCTGTTGTGGCCGGAATGCTTCGGAAATTGCTCAGATGCGGCTTTACCGCAATGATGGTAACGACGTCTTTACCTCATTGCCGGTAAATATACCCGGTCATCATAGTGGATCGATGGTTATGGCCGATTGGGATAACGATGGCTGGCTGGATTTGCTGATTACCGGCAATACGGATTACAGCCGCTTGGCTGGGGTTTATAAGAATGACGGAGCCTGCAATTTCATCCTGCAAAACCATGGTTTTACCCCAGTTAGCAGCAGTTGGGCTCAGTGGGGCGATCTGGATAACGATAACAAACTGGATGTAGTCCTTTCCGGCTATACCGGTTTAGATTATGTCAGCCAGGTTTTCCGCAATACCGCTCCGGTGGCAAATACTCCTCCGCTGCCGCCCCGCCTCAGTTACAATCCGCAAACCCATCAGTTCAGATTTTATGGTGCATCCGATGCCGAAACTCCCTCCACTGCCCTGAGCTACAATATAAAAATCGGAACTTCATCAGGATCCGGCAATATCCTGTCACCCTGTGCTTTGGCTAATGGATACCGCTTTACCACAAACCCGGGCAGGAAAACCTTCAGCTTCATTCCCAGCCCGGGTGTTGTATATTATGCCAGTGCCCAAGCTATCGATGGTGGGCTTTTGGGTTCGGCTTTCGGCGAGGAAATCTGCTTTACGGTTAATGGCTCGGGAGCCTTGGAAGTGGTGGGCTCGAACCATGTGGATTTTGTTCCCAGTTACCATCAACATCTTTCCGAACCCCAATACCTGCACTTGGGAAATTCTGGTGGCGGTTCAGTAAGAATAACTGGTATTAGCTTTTACAACAGCCCATCCCAATTTCAACTGGAGGATGGCCTGCCTGCCCTGCCCTGGACTCTGGCTCCCTCGGAATCACTGAATATTGCGATTCGGGTTTATCCCACAGAAACTGGCAGCATCAGAGACAGCCTGATCATATACAGCGAAGCTTGGAATAATCCCCGTCTGGCATGCCGTTTGTATGCGCAAAGTTCCTATGCTCCACCCTCGGAAGTGGGACATCTGTATGTGGAAATCATTGGCTGGGATGCGCATCTGAGCTGGGATGAGGTTTCTACAAACATTCTTGGTGAGCCCCTGATTCCTGATCGCTATGTGGTTCTTTATTGCGAAGATAACGAACCGGGGCATTTCTGGTTTCTGGCCAGCACCCTTCAGCCAGGCCATATTCATGAAGAGGTGGCGCTCTTCAGCCCCCGGATGTTTTATCAGGTGAAGGCAGTAAAATTTTACAGGCCTGAGCAAGAACAACGCTTCGATGCGCTGTTACAGGAGAAAAAGAGGCTTGATTGGAAAGAACTGGAATCTGTTCTTCTGAACTGAGGTAAGACACCTGTTCCTGCTGGGCAGCCAATAAACAAAACGTTGGAATATCTGAAGACCATTGCGATAAAATAAAGGGGGTGCAGCCTATGGAAAGCGCACCCCCTTAACTCATTCCGGCAATTCTCTACATCAGTTCCACGTTGTCCGCTTTGATCTGCTTGAAGGCATTGCGGGTATCGAGGATGGCTACTCCGGAATCAGCGATCTTTTGATAATCCAGATTGCTGTGGTCGGTTATCACAATTATTAGGTCGTATTTCTTCAGATTTCCCAAGGGCACGGTTTTATATTCCTTGCCGTTCTTTTCATGGTGAAATTCATCCACATAGGGGTCGTGGATTTCAAAATCGGCTGAGTATTGCTCCAATTGAGTGATGATTCCCTCGATGGGGGATTCCCGCATATCACGAATGTCACGCTTGTAAGCTGCACCCAGAAGCAAAATCTTGGCTCTGGAGATGGCAACTCCCTGGCGGTTCAGAATGCGTATGGCACGTTGGACTACATATTCCGGCATAGCAATATTAATCTCGCCAGCCAGTTCTATCAAGCGTGTATGAAAGTCGTATTCACGGGCTTTCCAGGTAAGATAAAACGGATCGATCGGAATGCAGTGTCCACCCACTCCCGGGCCTGGATAAAAGGCCATGAAGCCATAGGGCTTGGTTTTTGCGGCATCCACCACTTCCCAGATGCTGATTCCCATTCTATCGCAAAGCACGGTCATCTCGTTGGCCAGAGCAATATTGATATTACGGAAGGTATTCTCGTAGATTTTTTCCATCTCGGCCACTTCCGGAGACGACACAAGCGCTACAGGAGCATCCAGAACACTTTCGTAGAAAAGCCTGGCAATTTCGTTGCATCTGGCTGTCATTCCACCAACCACTTTTGGGGTGTTGTGGGTTTTGTAGGTTTCATTGCCTGGGTCCACCCTCTCAGGTGAAAAGGCCACAAACACATCCTCTCCAACCTTAAAGCCGGCTTTTTCCAGCTCAGGAACGATTATCTCCCTGGTTGTCCCAGGATAGGTGGTGCTTTCCAAAACAACCAAAGTGCCCTTGCTCATGTGGGGAGCCATTGATCTGGTGCTGGCTTCGATGAAAGTGGTGTCCGGCTGATGATACAGATCAAGCGGAGTGGGAACGGCGATCAGCACTACATTTACTTCTTTCATGCGGCTGTAATCGGAGGTAGCACTAAGCTTTCCAGCTTTTACCACGTCTTTCAGGTCTTGATCTGCAACGTCACCGATATAGTTTTCACCGGCATTTACGTGATCGATGGCATATTGGCTCACTTCAAAGCCGAGAACCTCAAAGCCTTTTCTGGCAACTGTAACTGCCATGGGTAAACCTACATAACCCAAACCTACCACACCGATTTTCACATTCTTGTTTTTGATGGCTTCCAATAACGACATTATACCTCCTTGGGTTGATTTGATCTTCTTTATGTGTTATTAGTTTCAAAGCTTCATTCCATAGGAATCTCCGCCTTGCGAACCACAAATGAAGAGCAGGCTTTTTGTCCAGCAGTTTGTTATGCTGCCAAGGTGTATGTTATCATATGTCAGAAGTAGTATGCAATACTTCCGTAATTGAGGTCTCTCCGGCTCTTACACGTTCCAGACCCGATTCACGCATGGAGAGCATTCCATGTTTTTCGGCGATTTTTCTTATTCTATCCTCGTCGATTTCGCTGGCTGACCTGATTATCTCAGCCCGGATTTCCGGGTAAAAATACAGTGCTTCTACCAGGCAAACTCTGCCTTTGTAGCCATCATTGCATTTGGAACAACCGACCGGCATATATATCTTGCCGGATTCCAGCTCTTCTTTGCCTAGCCCCAGAGTCATGGCCGATTCATACATGTCTTCCGAAAGAGGTTTTTTGCAATTATCGCATAATCTGCGGACCAAGCGTTGAGCTACGATGATGTTTATGGAATAGGCCAGTAGAAAAGGTTCAATGCCCATTTTGTAAAGCCTTGTGATCGCTGAAGGAGCGTTGTTCGTATGCAGGGTGGTTAAGGTTAAATGCCCGGTGTTGGCAAGTTTTACCGCAATGTCAGCAGTAACTTTGTCCCGTATTTCACCTACCATTACCACATCCGGATCATGACGCAGGATCGAGCGCATGGCCTCATCAAAGGACATATTGTGTCCGATCTTCAGCTGCCTGGCTCCGTCAATTACGTATTCAACGGGATCTTCGCAGGTAAGCACATTCAGGGATGGCTCCATGATCTGCTTCAAAGCTGCATATAGGGTTGTGCTCTTACCGCTTCCGGTTGGCCCTGTTACAATCACGATTCCTCGGTAGGAATTGATCGACTTTTGAATCTCGGTTTCCGCCTGCTCCAGAAAACCGAGCTTACTAAAGTCCTCGATTACTTTGCGGTCGTCGATTACGCGGATCACGATGCTTTCAAAGCGACGGTCAAACTCCTTGGAAACCATAGGTAGAACCGAGATGCGAAAGCGGATCAGATGTCCATCTACAACCTTCTGGGTGAAGCCATCCTGTGCCCGATCTTGGATGAATCTGTCCACTCCCAGGGTTCTGTCTTTCACTACTGCTGCCACAGCCTCTTCTGGAGTATTTTCACGACGCAACCAAAGCTTTAGCTTGCCATCGATACGGATATATATTTCCACCGATTTCTTACCGCTGGGGATTATGTGAATATCAGAAGCATCATTGCGTACCGCATCTACAAGCACGTTGTCGAACAGCTCCTGTAAAAAGCCTTTGTTGATCTCTTCCTCAATGGCGTTGTTATCCAGCCTATCGGCCGGTTTGGCGCTTTCCAGGATGGTTTGTTCGCTTTTTCTCATTATCTGGCAGAATTCAATGGGCAGCTTGGATTTCTCGATCAGGCTGTGAATTGTGGCTTTGGGAGCCCAACTGATCTCTATAGTTTTAAAGGGCATCAGCTCTTCCAAGGAGCGGATTATGGGCAAGGTGGTGTCGGAAACCAGAATCTGCACCACATCCAGCTTTTTGCCCACCAGCTTGTAAGGAAAGATCAGTTCATCCAAGAGATTGGTTAGCAGGGAGTGGTCGAGCCTTTCATGCAGAAATTTTATCAGGCATAACTGGTTCTTATCAAGGGCATCGGGATTCACGTTCACTTCGCCAAAGGCGTAATATCTGGCTACCGATCTGTGCATCTCATCGGCATCGTAGCCGTAATCGTTTATCAATATTCTGGCCAGGGCAGCAGGTGAGTTCTCTCCGCTGGCAACGATTTCATCAATTGCTTTCTGAACTTTTTCTGCGTCGAAGGTGGGATTGGATTTTATGTGTTTGCAAAACCGTATCAGGCTGTTCATCTTGCTTATTCCTCATTCATTATAGTTTTTTACCGCTACTGCATCTGCGATTCCCTCTTGCTCATCAGGGGGAGAATTACTCAACACAAACACAAGTACCAATTTAATAGGCTAATGAATTCTTGGGAGCCAGGCAAGTGGAATCTTAGTTAATACTAGCCACACAGGCCGGCTTGCTTGAACCGGCCTGTGTGTAACTCTATGATTTAAAATCTGTTAGTTTAAGCGGGAGGACTTAACTTCTTATATAGCTTGGAAGGAGGGATCAACTCGATACCCATGTCCGAAACCTGAGCAATGAATTTGTTCAGGGCAACCAGTTTATCCCTGGTATGGCAATGGGTGATGATAACTACAGGTTCGTTGCGGCCTTTGAATTTTCCCAGGCTCTGAATCTTGCTGATCAAGGTGGCGTCGCTATTGTCGGGTACGTCCAGAAAGATATCGCGTTTTGCGGTTTTGAGCCCCAAAGCGGAAGCTGCAGAGGGAACAGCGCTCTTATTCGTGGTTGCGCTATCCAAAAAGAACAGCCCCAGTTCATGCAGTTCTCCCAGCACAGCTTGCATAACGGGATAATCGGCGGTTGCGGCTGAGCCCATATGGTTGTTGGCAGCTATGGCATTGGGCATCTGAGAATAAAACTCCTGTAGCAGATCAGCTACTTCGGCATAGTCCATACCCTTTTTAAGGTAGCGTTTACCTGGATTGTCGCTTCCCACTGGTTGCATTGGTATGTGGATCAGAACCTCGTGTCCGGTTTTGTCTGCCAATCGTGCTGCTGCCTGGGTGTTTGGCAGATCAGGCAGGATGGCAAAGGCAATTTCTTTGGGCAAAGCCGTGAAATCCTCTAACAGCTGACCGGAAATCTGACCAAAATCGTCGATCACAATCACCAAGGGAGGCATATCGTCGCTCTCTGACCAGCTATATTGATAGGCCTTCAGCTCTTTCAGGTCAAGTCCGGCGCTTATCGTACTGTCACTTTCGGCCATCTCTTCAGAGCTTGGGGTATCCACATAATCGGGGCTGTCGTCTTCCGGGTTTTCCGCTTCCGGTTTTGCTTTGCATGCTCCCATGATCAACAGCACCAGAATCATAATGATGCTTAATGTCTTTTCCAAACTACCTTGTCTCCGCTTTTCAGATTGTGTTTTTTGCTAAAGCCGGCCTTAATTTCCAAAACATACTGGTGGATCATGGTGGGGTGGATGCGTTCTTCGCTAAAGGGCACGGCGTTTTCATGTATTTCGTTCAGAGTGCCGTCGGATGCGATAAACAGCATATCCAAAGGCAGATAGGTATCCTGCATCCAAAAATCGTATAGATCGGGGTATTCGAAGATGAAGAACATTCCAGCATCATCATCGAGCTGCTCGCGGTATTTTAAACCCCGGACAACCTCTTCCTCGCTTTCCACGATCTCGATTCTGAAGCTGGCTTTCAATTGCTTGTCCGGGCCAAAGATATCTGCGGAACCATCCTGCCTGAAGCTGTAGTTTTCTGGTTCCGGTTCAGGAGTGGGGGAGTCTTTTTTGCAACTGAAGCAAAGCGTTAAGCATGTCAGTAGGATAACCAGGATAATATAGCGATGCATAATTATTTACTCAAGAGTATTTTGCGGGTGCTTATCTTATGGTCAGCAGCCAAGCGCACAAAGTATATGCCGCTACTGACTGCGTCCCCCGAATCTGTTTTGCCATCCCAAACCAGGCTATGCTTTCCTTCCGGAAGGCTGCTATTAAGCAGGGTTCTAATCTTTTGTCCTTTTAGGTTGAAAATGCTTAGCTCGGTTTTAGGACTCGGCTTTTCCAGGCTGAAGAACAGCGTAGTAGAGGGATTGAAGGGATTGGGAACATTTGGCAGTAAGGCAGTTTGCCAGGTTGGTAGCTGTTCTTCGTGAACCGCACTGCCTGGATCGATTTGATAAGTTGAAGCGGGGCTTCCATTTATTGAAATGATCAGCAGAAAACTGGGGCTATTGCCGGGGATACTGAGGTTTAGTTCCTGAGTGGTATTGGACTGCAGTGTTATGAAGCCAAGGCTGTTCTCCGGCTCCCATTGGCTTAGATATTTAACTCCCGCTATTTCAGGATTGAAGCTAATGTCCAGAATCTGAGCGGGATAAGTGCTTAGTTGAATTGATTTAACATTATTACCCGCGATAAAGCGCAGCTTAAGAGTGT
>CAZGWB010000032.1:0-265 GCA_964529335.1 uncultured Candidatus Cloacimonas sp. | reverse complement strand
TTCCAGCATTCAGCATGGTGTCATTTACCTGTTCCGGAATTCCGGTTTGCACGGGCAGGCGGTAGAGCGGATCGCTGCAAGCTTTCATGATCAGATAGCTGTCAAAGGCCGTTAGCTCCGCATCAGAATCCGCATCGGCATTAGTGATCCTAAAGGCTTCCCAAGGCGTGGGATCCAGCTCTGCCAGGGGATCTCCGCCAATCGCATAATCCAGAACGGCCTGAATATCTTCAGCGTCTATTATCCCATCTCCGCTAACGTCGCC
>CAZGWB010000031.1:6573-28482 GCA_964529335.1 uncultured Candidatus Cloacimonas sp. | reverse complement strand
TGATCCCCGGGACAGCTATGCTTTGTGGTGTTAGCAGCCCCTGAGCCATTTGAATTTTATATCCCTGCTGAGGGATAATATGATGAGAAAAATCACCTTCCCATTCCTGTCCATTGTGATATATATCTTGAGAATCATCATCCTGCACTTTCCAAGTAATTGATGTTAGAACATCCGGAAACTTAATGGGAGCAAAGAATGTATTCGCCACATCCGGCTCATTGGTTGCAGGATTCCAGATTCTATCCAGGGTGGGAAAGCTCATCCATTTCAGGCCGTTTCTCTCTGAATACGGCGGGAAAGTGTAGGTAACATATTCATGAGGATGCTCAGAATATTGAACCGCACCAATATCAAGCCGGTCGGCATGATAGGGGCTTCCCAGACCTTCATTTCCATATCCAGCCATGATCAAGGGACTGCGGGCTTCTGTAGTCCAGATTAATGAAAAATCTCCTGCTTCAGGATTGATGAACAAGGGATTTTCATCAATGTTGTTATGAAATTCTGGGACATATCCATGCAAGATGGATTCAATTTCCATTAAATCATGATAATCATTGTTGCGACATACCAATTTCACCATATCTCCATCTGGCACAAACAGCTGATGAAGATTCATATCTATACCATCATAATTAGCATCACTTACATTGCCGTAAATAATATTATTTTCCAATGTTGCCGTGAATAACTGTGGCCCGTTTCCTATGCTTCTTAAAAGTATCGCTGGCCCCTGTGCAAGATGATTTGCTGTGAAGGTACAGCTCTTAATAAATGCACTTGAAGGGCTGTATGCAGATATCATTAACACAGTTTGATAGGGATTGTTGTTTGTGAAGATACAATTATCAAGGGTATAATCTGAAGATGAGTAAGCATCAAGTTGTGATATATGTACGGTATCAAAAAAGTTCGTTACTCCACCGTTATCTAAGAAAGATGTTTCACTGGCAGATATATCAGACATATATACACATAATGCAGCCCCATAATTGCTATAACCAAGATTCTCCGTGTTTTCTATAAAGCTGCTATTATCGACTCGAATTGATGACGCACAAGAAAATAGCCCTCCTCCTTGAGTAGCACTGTTAGCAGTAAAGTTGCAATCTGAAATATATAGATCATCCACATGCCATGCAAATAACCCACCTCCCACATTTTCTATACTGAAGCTCCTAAGCACATATACGAAACTTTCATCTATTTCATCATATGTAAGATCGTGGTATTCTTGATTTATAACATCATACTGGGCTAATCCATTGATTATGTCAATTCCTGTAATCGTGATTCGTGCTGAACAGCCTGTCACTTTAATTGGTGTGTGGTTATGCTCACCATCAATAGTTACAAATCTAGGATTAACTCCGTTAAGACTTATAGAATAGTTATTGAATCCCTCAATAATCACAGGATCCGAATAGAAACCAGTTTCTATGTGGATCGCTACGTTCTCTTGGATAGTGCAGGCATGGGAAACGGCTGATTGAATTACTGGATATGGATGCTGAAGAGACCCATCTGCACCAGTTGAGCTTGCATCGTCGTCTACATAAAGATCATACCCATAGCACACTCCCCATAATGAAATAAAAAGACATGTCAGGAGAGCCAGTTTAGCCATAACTCTACATCGTAGTGGTTGAGTATAAACACATTGATTGCTTTTGTTCATTGATCTGATCTCCATTTTTGAATTGCCTAATGTGCGTGTAGCTCATTTGGCTTTAACAATCTCGTATATATAAACATCCTGTATGCTAAATAGATTTTCTGGACAGGGGATCAACTGAGAAATCACAAGGCATCCAATCTGTCCATAACCTGTATCATGAGTATTCGTATAAATAGGTGGCTGGAACTATTGAGCCGACCCAAGATAAACAAAACAGCCAGCAAGCATATCAAATCGACACAATACTATAATTTTACAACCATGATAAAATGTCAAGCTCAAACTCAGCCTGTTTAAAATTCAAAGCTTCACCACTTTTTCCTAAGGAAGGAATCAATCCAAGGCCCCAAGATTCCTGACTCTCCTTCCGGTGAGAAGCCGGATAGCCATACCCGCGAGACTCAGGCACTCACGATACATTCTTCCGTTCCCCATCCCCTGGATCACTGTCCACTCACCTGAAACCATCTCCGTCAAGATGACGGAGCTACCCATTTCTTCAGCAAGTTCATCCCTATCATACCGGAGTCATACCGGATGCTCATGCGGTATGACTCCGGTATGACCTCCGTAAAACCAATGATACGGAGCTTGACAGAATGAAGATGGCCGCGCATTTGGAAAATTACCTGTAAACTGAATAGGGAGGTTCCTTTTTGACGCAATACCTCATCAAAACTTTTGTGTCGCTGCTGATCATATTAGCGGTCAGCGAGATTTCAAAACGATCCACTCTGATCGGCGGGATCATTATTTCACTCCCGATCTTGTCTATCCTCGCAATGTTTTGGCTGTGGATGGATACGAAAAGCAAGGCCAGGCTGGCTGCCTTTTCTACCTCGGTTTTCTGGCTGGTGCTGCCCTCCCTGGTGCTTTTTATCAGTTTGCCGCTGTTTCTGAGAAAGCTTCCCTTTGGTTATGCCATGTTATGCTCTTGCGGGCTTACGATCGTCGCCTATTATCTGATGATTTTATTGCTTGGTGCTTTGCATATAAAGATTTAGAGCTCTGCGAGACTGAATGCTTGACAGAAGCATAAGCAAAAAAAAACTGGTTCAGTTATGCCGAATCTATAGTGCGAAAGTGGCGGAATTGGCAGACGCGCTGGACTTAGGATCCAGTGAGGCAACTCGTAGGGGTTCGAGTCCCCTCTTTCGCACCAGACTTTTAATATATGCAACAGGAGATAAAAAGTGCAGGTAGATATCAATCAGATTAATGCCGTAACCAAAGAACTGAACATTACAGTTGACCCCGATACCGTTTCCAAAGCCTATGAGAAATATCTTCGCAAGGCCTCCCGCGATATCGTGATTCCCGGATTCCGCAAGGGTAAAGCACCCCTGAACATGGTGGAACGCATGCACGCCGACAAGATCAAAGAATACTTTATGAAAGACTATGTGGACGAAGTATTCGATGAAATTGGCAAGGAACACGATCTGCATTATCTGCTTTTCCCGGAAGTAAAGGAAATGAACTGGGAAAAAGGTCAGGACATGACTCTTAAGATCGAAATAGAACACGAACCAGAGTTGGAATTCAAACAACTGGAAGGGCTTACGGTTCCCCATCGGCCACAGCTTCTGGAAGACGAAGTGGCAAAATACATCGAACAGCTCCGTCAGGAAAATGGCCGGATGATCGACGTGGAAATCGCCGCCAAAGACGACTATGTATCCTTGGAATTCAGCTTCCAACATGGCAGCGAACAATTCACCCGCACGGGTTTGTTATTCGCCGGAGATGGAGTAAACAACCGTTCTCTGGAAGCCCTGGTAGGTGCTAAGACCGGTGATCAACTGGAAGCCAAAATTCCCGGTAGAGCTATCAAACTGGCCACCAAGGATTCTTCCCTGCCATTGGAAAATGACTTTGAATATGGCGTGAAGCTGATGGTTAACAGCATTACCCGCATGGAATACCCAGAAGTGGATGATGAATTTGCCAAAGACATGGAATTTGACAGTCTGGAACAGATGAAAGCCAAAATCGGCGAAGATATGAAGCTGAAAAACGAACATGTGAACATAAACATAGATAACTTCAGCATCATCAGCAAGCTATATGTGGATAACAATTTCGATCTACCTCACAAAACCATCGAATACCTGGCTGACCAGGAAGCAGAAAAACTGAATAATCCGGCCTATAAACAATATCTGGTGTATCAATACCGGATGCAGATCGCCCAGGAAATGGTAAGTATGTATATCATGAACAATTTGCGCAAAGCCATGCCCCTGGAAATAAGCGATGAGATGATTGAGGAATACATAATTCACGAAGCCATCCTGGAAGATATCAGCGCTGAGGCCTATAAAGAGAAATACAAGGATGAGCTTGATCAACCCAGCTTCCGTATGGGGATCACGAACTACTTCATCCTGAGAAACATTGCCAAAACCTGCGAATTTACCATCGTGGAAGAAAACGCAGAAGAAACAGAGATCCCGGAAGCTGAAACCACCGAAGCAACGGAGGAATAACGAATTATGAATTATATGCCTATCGTTATCGAGCAGGTAGGCCGCAGTGAACGCGCCTACGACATCTATTCACGCCTGCTGAAAGACCGGATCGTGTTTTTAGGCGGTCCGATCGAAGATAATCTGGCCAATACGGTAGTGGCCCAACTGCTGCATCTGGAAGGCGAAGACGCAGAAAGAGACATCTACATGTATATCAATAGCCCGGGTGGGATTATCTCTTCCGGACTGGCAATCTATGATACCATGCAGTATATAAAACCAAAAGTGAGCACCATCTGCATCGGCCAGGCCGCCAGCATGGCTGCATTGCTTCTGGCTGCCGGAGAAAATGGCAAGCGAACCGCCCTGCCCAATAGCAGGATAATGATCCATCAACCCCTGGGCGGAGCACAAGGTCAGGCCGTGGACATCCAGATTCAGGCCAAAGAGATTCTCTACCTGCGCGAAAGAATGAACGAGATACTGCACAAACACACCGGTAAAAGTATCCCCCAGATCGTGGAAGATACAGACCGGAACTACTTTATGAGCGCTGCTGAGGCTTTGGAATACGGAATTATCGACGAAGTGATCTCAACGCGGAAATAGCTTGACCGTTTTGGCAGGACTATTCCCCTAACCCTACAACATGGGAGGAACCCTTGGATAAATACAGAAGTTTAAGCTGCTCCTTCTGCGGGAGAGCCGAAAATGAAGTAAAAAACCTGATCAGAGGTATCGCCGGAAACATCTGCGACGAATGCATCGTGATGTGCCATACCATCATCGATTCAAACAAAGATGAGCACGTTCCCGAAGAATTCAAAATGCCTTTGCCCAGTCAGATAAAAACCTATCTGGATCAATACGTAATAGGTCAGGACAAGGCCAAGGAGATAATCTCCGTGGCAGTTTACAACCATTACAAGCGTATCTTTAAACAAAAACAGGGCGACGACGTTGACCTGGAGAAAAGCAATATCATGATGATCGGTCCCACCGGAAGCGGAAAGACTCTCATCGCCCAAACCCTGGCCCGTTTCTTGCAGGTTCCCTTCGCCATTTCAGACGCCACAACCCTCACTGAAGCCGGCTATGTGGGCGAAGATGTGGAAAACATCCTGGTCCGGTTGATTCAAAATGCGAACTACGACGTAGCCAAAGCTGAAAGAGGCATCGTTTATATTGACGAGATTGACAAAATCAGCCGCAAAAGCGAAACTCCCTCCATCACCCGCGACGTTAGCGGAGAAGGAGTTCAGCAAGCCCTGCTGAAAATATTGGAAGGAACCAAGGTAAACGTTCCTCCCAAAGGTGGTCGCAAGCATCCGCAGCAGGAATTCATCGAAATCGACACCAAGAACATCCTGTTTATCGCAGGTGGCGCATTCTTTGGGCTGGAAAAGATCATCAAGGAACGCATGGACAAGAAAGCCATCGGTTTCGACGTGGAACTGGGCAAGAAAGCTGAAGATGCCACAATCTTTGATCATACCAGTCCGCATGACTTGTTGAAATATGGCTTGATTCCAGAGCTGATAGGACGTATGCCAGTAATCTGCACCCTGCACGAGCTAACCGAAGAAGCCTTGATCGACATTCTGATAAAACCCAAAAATGCGATCTGCAAGCAATACCAGAAATTCTTTGAGATGGATGGTGTTGATCTGCAGTTCGACGAAAACGCCCTCAAGGAAATCGCCAGAATCGCCATCAAACAGAAAACCGGGGCTCGTGGACTGCGTAGCATTATGGAAAAATTCATGCTGAAGATCATGTTCGACATTCCCGACCGAAGCGATATAGAAAGCTGCCTGATCACTCCTGAAGTGGTTAGTATGAATAGCGATCCCGTATTTACTCTGCACAAACAACTGAAAAACAACAATAAAGCCGCCAACGAACAATAGGGGGAAAAAATGAATCCTGAAGTAACCGGCGTCAGACGTGAAAAACTGGCCAATCTGCTTGCAGATGGAGAAAATGTAATAGTTTTTGCCAATTCGCAGGACAAGCTTAGCAAATTTACCCAGGACAATAACTTCCTTTATCTTACCGGTCTCAACCATCCTGAGCTGATCTATGTGGCAGGTAAGTTTGCCGGTCGTTTTAATGACATGCTGTTCATAGAGCGCAGCGATCCTGAACGCATCGTTTGGGAAGGGAAAAAGCTTACTGCAGAAGAAGCTACGGAAATCAGCGGCATTAAGCGAGTGAAATATCTGGACGAGTTTTACCCCACGCTATCCTCGATGTGCCCAATGATGAAAACCATCTATGCCAATCTGGGCTTTGCCGATCTCAGCAGACCGATGACATACCCTATGTTCAAACTGGAACCACTTAGAACCCGACATCCCCAGATTGAGATTAAGCAATTGAACGATCTGATCGCACCCCTTAGAAAGATAAAGGACAGCTGGGAAATCCAGCAACTGCAAAAGGCAATCGACATCACCGGAAAAGGTATCCTGGACATAATGGAAAGCGCCACCGCCGCTATGATGGAATACGAACTGGAAGCCATGCTTTTCTACCGGATGCAACGCAGCGGAGTGAAAAACTGGGGATTTGCCCCCATCATAGCAGCCGGGATAAATGCCGCAACTTTGCATTATGAGAAGAACGAATGCCGGATCGAATCAGGTGAACTTGTCCTGATGGATGTGGGTGCTTCCTACAATAACTACAGTGCCGATATTACACGCTGCTTTCCAGCCGGTGCCACTTTCAGCGAAAGGCAAAAACAGATTTACAACATCGTGCTGGATACTCAGAAGCGCGTGATAGAAATGATCAAACCAGGTGTAACCTTGGCCGATCTGAATCAAGCTACAACCACATATCTTGCAGAAGGCATGCTGGCCATAGGTTTGATCGAAACTACCGACGACATAGGAAAATACTATATGCACAGCGTTAGCCACTTCCTGGGCATGGATACGCATGATCTGGGCGGCCGAATGGCTACCCTGGAGCCTGGAAACGTGATAACCGTGGAGCCTGGAATCTACATACCCGAAGAAAAGCTAGGAATCCGCATCGAGGACGATGTGCTGGTAACCGAAACCGGATACTGCGTGCTGAGCCAGAATATCCCCAAAGAGATAAGCGAAATCGAAGAGATAAGACAAGCAGCCCTGAGGAAATAGTGGCCAAAGTAATCTATCCCGGGACCTTTGATCCCATCACCTTGGGACACGTGAATATTCTGGAAAAAGCCAGCGATATCTTCGAAGAAGTGATTTTGGCCGTGGCAGATTATACGGGGAAAAACCCCATGTTCAATCTGGAAGAGCGTTTCGAGCTGTGCCGCCAGGCCACGGAACACCTCCCCCGAGTAAAAGTGATGAAGTTTCATGGCCTCTTTGTGGATTTTGCCCGCAGCCAGAAATGCAAGCTGATGATCAGGGGGATGCGTGCCGTTTCAGATTTTGAATACGAGCTTTCCCTGGCCTTAACAAACAAAAAGCTAAATCCCGATATAGAAACAATCTTTTTGGTTCCCCATCTACGCTATATGTATCTTTCTTCATCCATGATCCGCCAATTAGCCGAGCTGAATGGGCCCTTGGAAGACTTCGTTCCCGGCTGTGTGGCCAAGGCTATGCAACGCAAATACTCGGGCTAAGAAATGGCAAAACAGGATAGTGGCGAAAAACTGAATAAAAACCTCAGCGAGCGCAGTTTACCTGCCGATATAAACGCTGAAGCCGCCATTCTTTCCGCCATGCTGATCGACAGCGATGTGGTCAGCAAAGGAATCGAAAAGATCAGGGAAGAGTTCTTTTACCGCAATGCTCATAAACAGATTTACCGCACTATGCAGGAGCTCTTCAACGAAAGCATCGAGATTGATCCTCTTACATTAATCAACAGGTTAGAACGCAACAACTTGCTGGAAAAGGTAGGTGGGATTCCCTACATTAACGAAATTGCCGATTTCGTGGTTTCCAGTGCCAATTTTGAATATCACCTGAACATCGTAACCGAACAAGCTCTGCTCAGGCATCTGATCCTTGCTTCAAACGGCATTATCGAATCCTGCTATACCTCTGCCAAACCGGTAAAAACTATCGTGGACGAAGCTGAACAGGCCATCTTTGCCATTGCCGAACTTCCTACCCATCAGGGCTTTGTAAAGTTTGACCAGATCAGTACCGAAGTTTTGGGAACGATCGATAAAATCGCTTCCACCAAAGTTCCAGTGGTGGGCATCAGCACCGGATTTCACAATCTGGACAGGCTTACAGGCGGTTTCCGACCTGGCCAGTTAATCATTATAGCGGCACGTCCGGCCATGGGTAAAACCTCACTGGCGCTGAACATAGCTTCTCACGTGGCAGTCAATTTGAATAAGAAGGTAGCCATTTTTACCATGGAAATGGCTGCGGACGAAGTGATCATGCGTATGTTCAGTTCAGCCTCGGAAGTTAACATGGAAAGCATGCTGAAGGGCTACGGCATGAATGAGGAAAAGCTGATCAGGATTATGCAGGCTTCGGAAGTGCTTTCCAGCAAGCAAATCTACATTGACGAATCGGGAACAAATACTCCGCTTGACATCCGGGCCAAAACCAGACGCCTGGCTGCTGAGACAGGCGGTCTGGATCTGATTCTGATCGACTATCTGCAGTTGATGACCATTCCTCGTGAAAAGGATAACAGGCAGCAGGAGATTTCTGAAATCTCGCGTGCCCTGAAGATCCTGGCCAAAGATATGAAAATACCTGTGGTAGCCCTTTCCCAGCTAAACCGGGCTGCAGAAACCAGGGAAGACAAGCGTCCCAAACTGGCCGACTTGCGTGAATCAGGTGCAATCGAACAGGATGCCGACCTGGTGATGTTTATCTACCGTGATGAATACTACTTCCCCGAGAAAACCGAAAAACCTGGCATAGCCGAGATCATAGTTAGCAAAAACCGCCATGGCTCCACTGGAAACGTAGATTTGGGTTTCGACAAGGAATTCACTCTATTCCGTTCGCTCGATACTGTGCATGATCAGTAGCATATTTGCCGGCATCGGCGAATACATCATCTTCATTGGCAAGAGCCTTTCTTGCCTTACTTCCATCCCAAAGCGGCATCAGGAGTTTTTGATTCAATTCAAGCGAATCGGCTATGATTCCCTGTTTTTAATCTGTCTTACCGCTGCTTTCACGGGATTGGTAACCGCCTTGCAGGCAGTTTATCAATCCAAAGGATACATTCCGCTGCATCTGTTAAGCGTTCTGATCGGCAAATCAACCCTGATTGAGCTTGCTCCGGTGTTAACTGCTCTGGTGCTCACCGGAAAGGTCGGAGCTTCCATTGCCGCGGAGATAGGCACGATGAGGGTTAGCGAGCAAATAGACGCGCTGCTCAGCATGAATATCAATCCCCATGAGTTTCTATATCTGCCCCGGCTTTTGGCGGGAATCATCGCCTTCCCGCTCATCACCATTTTTGCCAATCTGATCGGGATCATTACGGCCTGGTATTTTTCCTGGCTGCGCTATGGGATCCATTATTACACGTTTTTCAACAATATGCGCAGCTACTTTGAAGCCAGCGACCTATGGGGAGGTCTGGCAAAATCATTGGTCTTCGGCTTTATCATCACCAGTTTTGGCTGTTTTCACGGGGATCGCTGTTTTGGTGGAGCGGAAGGGGTTGGCCGGGCCACCACATTAACGGTAGTTTGGTCTTCAGTGGCCATTCTGGTTATGGATTTTATCGTAGCCTGGTTTTTATTTGGAGCTATGTAATTGTGAGAAAACTAATTCTGCTAATCCTGGTGATCAGTTTGGGCTTGATAGCTTGCCAGAAACAACGCCCATCGGCCAAACCCACAGCCAAAGGGAATCATAAACTTATCGTTTATTGCACGGACTACTTTCGGACCTCAGGCCTTGAAGCTTCTACCGTTCCGGACTTTACACGTAAAAATGACTGTAGTTTGGAACTGGTGCTCTTTAGAAATTCCGCTGAGTTGAGCAAGGCAATCCGCGCCAAAGAGAACTATGGAAAATACGATCTGGCCATTGGGATTGACAATGCCTTTGCGATCTCGGATAGCCTGGCGGATTATTTTGTGGCACCCTCCGATCTTAATCGTGAACAGCTTGCCCCAGACTGTGTTTTCGACCCCAGTTTCCGTCTGGTCCCCTATGCCTACAGCAATCTGGGCATTGTTTATAATACCAAGAATGTCAGCTCTGCTCCGCAAAGCTTTGGGGAGCTACAGAATGCCAGATATCTATCACAGATGGCGATCTGCGATCCTCATGAATCTGGAGTAGGACGTGCCACCCTGTTCTGGAGTTTGGGACTCTTTGGAGCGGAGGGCTATGAACACCTTTGGAAAAGTTTGAGAAAGAACATCTACAAAAGCTATCCTGACCGCAACGAAGCCTTGACCGCGCTTACCAAAGGCGAATGCAACCTGCTGCTAAGCCTGAATACCATCCCTGCGCATCTGGAGGAACTGGACCCTCAAAACAATAGATTTGCTGTTGCGATGATGAAAGAAGGCAGCTATCAATATATCGAGAGCCTGGGAATTCACCGGGGAAGCCAAAAGTCTGACCTGGCAGAAAGATTCCTCCGGCATTTCCTGAATGAAAACACCCAGAAAATGATCGTTTACAAGCTCGGGATGTTTCCCGCCAACCGAAAGACTCTACTGCCCATGCATTTTTCAGCAATTCCGTTTTCCAGCTACAGCGTGAATGACAAGTTACCCCTTAGCCTGATCAGAGAACAACTAAACACCTGGCTGGAATTTTGGGACAGGTTATTCGGTTTCCAGATTTCCTGAGGATTTCCGTGCTTACTTGGCATACGGTTATTCAAGCGTATCCTAACCGAAACATCCATATGCAAAAAACGATGCTTGGTTCTGATCATATCCTATACATATCGTATACTGACCAAATAAATATACGTTATGATATAGATGTGAGCAGCTTAAAGCTGAGAGAAAAAACTAAACTCCATGATCATGAGACTTCAGATGCTGCATATTGTTCTGTATGAACCGGAAATTCCCCAAAATACCGGCAATATCGGCCGCCTCTGCGTTGGAACAGACAGCACCTTACATATCATCAAACCTCTGCGCTTTCGCATTGATGAAAAAGCTGTAAAACGTGCCGGATTGGATTATTGGCCACATTTGAAGCTGCAGTTGCACTATGATATTGAGGAGATTTATTCAGCTTTTCCCCCTCAGCGGATTTTCCTGGCAAGCACCAAGGTGCGAACCTGCTATTGGGATGCGAGTTTCAATAGAGGAGATGTCCTGGTATTTGGTCCGGAATCGCGGGGTTTGCCAGAAAGTTTGCTTTACAAACATCCTGAACAGGGTATCCGCATCCCAATGAGCAATAGCATACGCAGCTTGAATCTTGCTAATTCCGTGGCAATTGTGATGTTCGAAGCTCTGCGGCAGATAGGTTGGAGAGAATCCTGAGGCCGAAGCGTTAGCGAAGGACGGCGCAAGAAACCCCCAAATCAGATCTTTATAAACCGCTTTATTTTAGCGTTTCCCTCCAGAGGTTTTATGAAATATATCCCAGGTGTGTAGTTCTGCAGTTCAAGTTTCAGTTCTGAATCACCCTCCAGCTTAATCTCTTCCTTTTTTTGGCCTTTCAGGTTGTAAACTGCGTAGATCACCTGTTTTGCATATGCACTTTTCAGATTAAGATAGTTCGTTGCCGGAATGGGAAACACTTCCAATTCTGGAACCCCAACCAGGCTTTCATCCTCGTTTGCAGAGCTGTTTTGGTAGTAGCTGTAAACGAAATCATCACCATGTGAAAAACGAAAGCGCAGTTCTGACCAGAGATCAGGTTCAGGAATTCCCGGATGGCCAAAAACGACTGTTGTCTCGAAGGCATTGGTTCCCAAATCCAATGGGCTCAAGGGATACTCCTCTCCCCCGTCCACGCTGAAGCTGGTTATGCGGGGAAAATTGTGGTCAGGGTCGTAGTAGTTGATTCTCGGGATAAGCAGACCATCTTGATTATCCAGAAGACCAGGCTCACTTAATAGCGGAGCGGAATTATTCTGCACAGGCAACGCTTGCGGACGCAGCAATAAATCCAGACCAGGCGTCATATCGGCCTGTTGAATACCATTGATCAGGGTAATCCTGCTTGTGGTGGCTACATTTGCGATTCTGGGATTCTGAGGGTTGAACCAGCTGCTAAAATCTGCATCGGCCATAAGATCGGAAATGGCACATGAAAGCAGCAGATGACCGTCCTGAACAGAGGTCTCAATATCTCCAATCCTGCTTAGCCCGGAAAAGCCAGTCCCCGTTATCTTGTATAAACCCGGGCTGATTACTCCAGGAACCGATACAGTATACATCAATCCGTAAACTACGGGATTATCTTCCGGCACTGAATCCGGATCCACCAAAACCGGCATATAAGCATAATAGGTTAGCCCAGAACTGGTTGGATAGCTACCCCCCATGCATTGCATGGCAAAATATAGCCTGTCCGATGAGAAGCTGTGTTTCAGAGCTACAATATCCAGCCACTGTGAGGAATATAGATGATCGCCAGTTGCATCTTGATCCAGGCCGATATATGTAGAAAGATCGGGAGTTTGGGTACCTCCATAGAAAATCGGATTTAAGGTAAGTTCTGGATTTTGATACCAGAATCCGAGGTAGCCACTGGGTGGCATTTCGATACTTGCCATCTGCCATCCTGGCAAATCCCAAGCTGGCTGCATTTGTAGCTGACTTACTCCTCCCGGAGCCTCAAAACACACGCTACCAGAAGGGCTGTTTATCAAAATATCCACCTGGGTTCCGTTGTGAAGCCCGCTGCTGAACAGCTTGTTCAGAACATTCTGAGCAGACAGCAAAGACACGATCAGCAGAATTAGCACTAATAAGCAACATCTATTTATTCGCATGTTTTCCTCCACGCTTTCTGAAGATATAATAAATCAAACCCGTCAAGAGCCATTGGTGAATTCTCAAAATCTTGTCTGTAATAGAAGCGACCAGGTCTGGTTTCTAAGCTCAACCGGTTCGAAGAGCTGGTAGGTTGGCAAAGCAAGATAATCCCAGCCCAGAACAAAACGATATTGCAAACTAATTGGCACCCTTGTTTTAAAGTCCAGAGCCCCTCCATACACGAAACTAAAATCAAACATGTTCACTTCGGATAGTTTACTGCTTTCAGAGATAACCAGTTCTTCAAAATCATCGCCCTCAGGCAAATACACCTTTCCATTCAGTTTGTGCTTGCCCTTAACTTTGATTCCCATAGCCGTTCCGGTAATCGCCTGTGCTGACAATTTCTTACCTTCCCATACTTTTACCTTCAGCAGTACCGGCACTTCCAGATAGTCCAGCAGGTAATCCACTTTCATCACTGCCGGTTTTTCTAACTCCTGTATCTCACCATCCAATTCCATGCGTTTGATGGTGATGGTTTCGTGCGAACCCTTCTGGCTGTATAGCAATTCGTAGCCCAAGCTGAGATTTGAGATGATATGCAGATCCAGATAAGCACCTGCGGAAATACCGCTTCGCATACCTGTTTTTACGTAGAAATCCAGATCATCACCTTTGGTTCCATAGTGCTGGGACAGATTATAACCAAGTAGGGGTCCCCAGGATAACCTGGTTTGAGCCCATCCAGAGAAGAATATGGTGAGAAAGATGCTTATGAAGATCAATCGCTTCATTTTTGCTCACATAGATGCCAAGTTGCTTTCGAGAAGATGATGCAATTGCTCGGTAAGCAGGCGCTTATCTTTGTAGATATCAGATTCTGGACTGATGGGAGGTAATATGCGGAGCTTTAGCTCTTCGGCGTGAATCTTTTTATCAATTTCAAAAACCCGCCAGCTCCCCTTGATTACCAAAGGCACAATCGTAGCTCCAGCCATCCCCGGAAGCTTCAAGCTGCCCTGATGGAATTCTCCAATCCTGTCGCTCCGGCTACGAGTTCCCTCGGGGAAGATAACCATTGGATGCCCGGCTTTGATCACTTCTGCACTTGTATTGAAGCTTTCAATTGCCTTGCGGGCTGAGCCACGATCTATGAACACACATGGCATTTCCTTCATCCAATGGCTCAACACCGGGATTCTAAACAGCTCCTGTTTGGCAATGAAACCCGTGGGAATACCAACAAAACCAAGAACCAGAGGAATATCGAACATCCCCTGATGGTTGCTGATAAAGCAGATGTTACGATGATCCGGCAGGTTTTCCCTTCCTTCAACCAAAACCTTGCTGCCAGTAGAAAGCAGCGTCGTTCTTGCCCAAAAGCGCACCACCTTCTGCACCAGATGGTGGTATAGTGTCTTGGGGATAATCATTTTCAGCAATGCAAACACAAGATAGGCAAGCAAGCAGAAAAACATAAACAGCAAGAAAAAGACTTTCCATAAGATGGTTTTAACCATTTCTTTTACTCCAGGATCAATAGCTCAGGTTTACCCATTCTTCATAGATGTTATGCAGTGAGGTAATCCATCCTCTTTTTTTAAGCGCGTAGTCAATCGTATCCCAATAGAGCTTTCCCCATAAGGGGTAATCCACCGGATCAAAACTGGTGTTGTGCCACAGAAGAGAAACATGGGACTGATATTTAGCAGCCACATCGATCAACCTTCGCAGAGCACGGCGTGCGGAAAAGTAACTAAGATTCATAGCTTTATGCGAATAGAGGGTGGTATCCATCACAATCAAAGGAATTTCCAGAACCCGGAAGGGGCGGTTTTCAGCAATATTAAATGGGAAGAAAGGAAACGACATGCCAGCCCTGAACCCAATCCGTTCCCAATAGCCCAAAGTAGAATCATATTTTATCCCGGCGTTTTCCAAGATGGAAAAGCTCTTCTGGTAGTCAAAATGCAAATAATGAGTTCGATATCCCGTGGGGTTGAAACCCAGTTCACGCAGGTTAGCCAGTTCCTCAGCCAGCTTTTCAGGATCGAAAGCAGATTCCGGAGAGCCGTGCAAACCCACCTCCTGCTGACCAAGCAGATCCTGGATCTGCACCTGAGATCGGGTATCGGCAATATAATTCTGTCGTTTATCGGCGAAGTCGTCCCTGGCCAAAAGAAACCAGGTTGAACGAACCCCTTTTTCGAACTCACGTCTGGAGAGTGAACGCAGGGTTTTCCAGGGATTGTAGAGCAGGTTCTTGTGCATGAGATGTCCGGTCAGTTTGTATGAAGCATTAACCGGACGGTGAAAAAAAGTCTTCAGATTATAGAGATAGGCTTCCATCTTGGCAGATTCATCCCAATAGTTCCAATAGTCAATATCGTGGGAGAGCGACATGGCAAAGCGCTTGTCTTCCGCCCAAGCTATATCGCGGATAAACTCTGGTATGTAGAGATCCATCACATATAACAGCATCTGACAATAAACGTCCACCACCGGAGTTTCCGTGAAGTCCCATCGGTATTGCAGACTCTGTTTGTAATCTATCCTGCCCCGATTCTGGCCATGAAACGACAGAATGAACTCGTGCCAACAAGTAAGAAAATAGAACCCGCTGGCAATTATATCCTTCCTGAAAACGCAGGTCTCATCTGCAAAAGAGAACAGACCTCCACTTTGAGAAAACAAAAAGGGAATGTGCTCACTTTTGAATTTTGTGAAATTCACTTTCTCCAGGGGGTATAGTTCTCGTTTTTCAAAGAACTCCGCCGTGGCAGGATCAAAGAAAACCTTTATTGGATAAGCCGAGCCGGTTTGAGGCCCATAATACAGATGAGCCCCCTCATAATGTGTCCCATATAAGAATTTGGGATTCAACCTTAGAATGTAGCAATAGGTTCGCAGAACGAACTCCGCCTTTGGCAGATAATGCCGGGGCAGATTTAACAGGATATTGATGTTGGGATATCTTTCCATCGGCTAGGTTATTTGGGCTCCATGGTCTTACGCAAACGCTTCGCCCTCAGTTCTTTCTGTCCGGTTTCCGGTAATAACAGCAACTTAATGGCTTGATCTACCGTGTTCACGAAGCTGAGATTCATTCCATCCAAAATCGCCTGCGGAAAATCGGCCAAGCTCTCCCGGTTTTCTTCCGGCAGCACCACTTGCTTGATGCCAGCTCGTTTGGCAGCCAGGAGCTTTTCTTTCAAACCTCCGATGGCCAATACCTTGCCTTGCAGGGTTAGTTCGCCCGTCATGGCTATGTCGTGCCGGACAGCACGATTCGTGAAGAGCGAAGCCAAAGCAACTGTGAGCGCAATTCCAGCAGAAGGGCCATCTTTGGGTACCGCACCTGAAGGTAAATGGATATGCACATCGAAGGTATCAAAATCCTTGGGATTGATATGATAACGCTGATGATTCGATCTCAGGAAGCTGATAGCCAGCCGGGCAGATTCTTTCATTACTTCACCCAGCAATCCGGTAAGCTGCACCCCCCCCTTACCGGGCATCCGGGTAGTTTCGCAGATCATGATTTCTCCGCCATAACCAGTCCAGGCCAGACCGGTTACGATGCCGACCTCTGGTTTACGATTTGCCAAGTCCAAGCTATATTTACGCGGTCCGAGATATTTTACTATATCTTCTGCCTTGATTTGCCATTTCTGCTTCGTGCCCAGGGCTACTTCCTTGGCTATCTTTCTAAACACAGAACCTATTCGTCTCTGCAGATTACGAACTCCTGCTTCACGAACGTAATAACGTATCACCTCCTGCAAGGCTGCCTTGCTGAAGCTGAGATCTTCTTTTGCCAGTCCGTTCTCCTCCAGTTCGCGTGGAATAAGATAGTTTTTGGCTATTTCCAGCTTATCATTTTCCAAATAACTGGTAAATTCGATTATCTCCATTCTATCCCGCAGGGGAGGAGGGATTGTTTCCAACGAATTGGCCGTGGTGATAAACATCACTTCAGAGAGATCAAAGGACAGATTGATGTAGTTGTCCACAAAGCTGTTGTTTTGCTCCGGATCAAGCACTTCCAATAGCGCAGAAGCAGGATCCCCACGAAAATCACGTCCCAGCTTATCAATCTCATCCAGCATGAAAACCGGGTTAGCCGTTCCCTGCCGTTTGATTTCCATCAAAATTTTGCCGGGCATGGCACCGATGTAAGTTCTACGGTGACCGCGAATTTCAGCCTCGTCGTGAATCCCACCCAGGGACATGCGAATGAATTTTCGGTTCAGCGCCCTGGCCACGGACTTCCCTATTGAGGTTTTTCCAGTTCCAGGAGGCCCAACGAAGCAAAGGATAGGGCCTTTCAGATGACCCTTCAGTTTCTTTACTGCGATATACTCCAGAATTCGTTCCTTGGCTTTTTCCAGACCATAATGATCTTTCGTCAGGATTTTATCTATTTTCCTAAGGTCCAGTCTGTCTGTGCTATAGGTCCGCCAGGGTAGATTTACGATCCAATCCAGATAATTGCGAATCACGCCATATTCACTGGCAGCAGGTTGCATCGAGGACAGCCTTTCCAATTCTTCAAAGGCAACTTCCTTCACATGCTCGGGAAGTTTGTTCTTATCTATCAATTCACGCCATTTGAGAATCTCTTTGCTAACCTCATCGGTTTCTCCCAGTTCCCGCCGAATCGCATCAAGCTGCTCCCGCAGATAATAGCGGCGCTGATCTTCATTCATTTCCAGCTGAATATTACTGCGGATATGGTTTTCTACCCGCATTTGCCTGATCAACTCTGCCAGACAGTTATTCAAGTATTTATAGCGCTGTTTTACGTTTATCAGTTCCAAGATCTTTTGCCGGTCGTCTATGCTGAGATCGATGTTGCCAGCTATGATGTCTGCTACGCGTCCAGGCTGTTTTATATTGCTCAGCCCGCTGATCATTTCCCGGTTCAGCAAGCTGCTTTCCTGAGATATCTTCTCCAGCAGTTCCAAGGCTACAGTTCTATATGCCTGCACTTCCGTGTCTTCGGTATTCATTTCGGCGATCTGTTCCACATCAACCATGATGAAGGGAGATTTCTGCACTACTTTCTGCTGTTTGATTCTGGCGGAGCCCTGTAAAAGCAAACTGATAGATCCATCCTGATTGCGCAACATTCTGAGAATCGTTACGGCTGTACCAATGCTGGCAAGTTCAGGCGTATCGCTCTCTGAGCCATCCTTGTCCAAAAAGAAAGCCATCAGCTTATCGTTAGACAATGCGTAATCGATCACCAGCTTCGATTCTTCATCAGACACCACCAAAGGCATTAGCAGGTAAGGGAACATCACCACGCTGCTCATATGCAGCACTGGCAGGGTTCGGGGAATTCTGCTCGTTGTATCTTCCAACTTTAGTATCTCCTATATAACTAACTAAATACATCAGATTAGGTTTTCCGGCTACAAAGTAAATATACCGGAATGAAATGACCAATAAGGGTGAATTGAAGGTGCGACCCTTAGTGCACCCTTAAAGCTAATGTAATTCAAAGCCGATGAAAAGCAAGCAAACTGCCTAATGCTGGGCTACTATATAGAGTGCTGTAGCCAGTTTCACCAAATTATCGTCTGTAGATTTCAAATTCAATGATATCTTGCGGGCTATGTTGGTCATAAATATGTAGGCTGCTTCGTAGTTCTGCTTTGCAAATCCTTCAAAATCCTGCTTGCTGAGTGTCCAAAGGACACTATCCGTGGTTGCTATTATATTAGCTATTCTTTCACCCTGTCCTAAAACCCCATTTTCTCCAAAAGTTGGCAAGTCTTTTCCGCAAAGTGTAGCCAATACCTTTTCCGTTGTCTCTGTATCCTCATCGAATCCCTTCACAAGATCCTTGGTGACCTGAACGCATCCGTCGGTCAGAAGGTAAAACTGGTCACCGCTGGTGTTTTCTTTTAAAATATAGGTCCCTCTGCTTACTCTCAGTTCTTTTAGCAGAGGTTGCAGGGCAATAAGATGTTGGGTACTTAGTCCCGAAAGTAGTGGAACTTGTTGTAGTATAGAAAGCTCAATCATGGTGATAAGACTCCTCAGGCAAGGAAAATCGCATGATCATTGGATTGAATCACAGTATCTCTGGGTGGATTCCAGCGTATGTTGCTTTTATCTTCTGCCAGATTTTTTTGGGATCGGCTAAGGGCATATTGGATGAATTGATCTATGCCACTGCTATCAGCCGTGAAGATGGCTTGCATCTCAAGTTCCGGCTCTTTGCTTAGCATGCCCAAAAGCAATTTGCCACTATCTTTGTAGCAGTGATCAAACAGCTCTCCATAACTTTTCCCAACAAAACCATCACTGATCTTCATGCTGCACAAGCGACTCTCACTATCCTTGACCAATTGATAAAAGGCGGACAGGCAGTTTACATCAGATATACTATTGGCTAAAAGGTATCCTCCGAGATCATCCCAAACCAGTATGTTGCTTATCCCCAAGCGCTGCAACATTGAACGGTTTTCAGTGTTTAGAAGCTGAACCGTAATCTTGTCTTTCTTAGTCATAAAATGCACAGCATTCGCAATTATTATGCTGCGATCATCGGCAGCGCTGCGTTCCAACTGGTGATCGGCAAGGATGATAACCTTGGCGGCGGTTGGAACTGAAGCCCTCAGAAGTAGCTCCTCCTGAGTTCCTTCACCTCTAACAAAGCTAAGGGAAAGAGCTGGATAACGCGCTTCGAGGCGCTCAAAGAACTCTGGTGTTTCATTGGCCAAAATGCAGATTTCCACGGATTGTAGATTCTTTTCAAGCAATGCTTTCAAGAGAAAATCACCGCTATTGTTCCATCCACAGAGAACCACATGATCATGAGCATGAATCTGTTTCAAACCTTTTGCTCCTTTCAGTTTGTCTTCCACAAAAAGGGAAGCGATCAAACCCGTAAAAAACGATAATGACGCATATCCAACTATAATAAGCGTAATCCCAACCAATCTGCCCGGGAATGTGATCGGATACTTATCTCCATACCCCACGGTGGCAATGGTAACAATTGACCACCAAATTCCATCCCAAAACGATTTGATCGAAGAACCCTCAAACCCCCGATGCTCAAAAATCCAAGCCAGCAATGCAGAAACAAAAAGCAGAATGGTAATAAACAGGCATACCCATAGGAAGCGCTTCATTAGCCGCTGATTCTCTCCGGAAAACTTATGTCTCCGGCTTCGCTTATGCAGCGCTTTGCGGACTATGCCCATGATTAAGCGATAATCAGATAGAGGATCATATTCATGATCCCGATTATAAAATTCACTGCGGCAAAAGCGATGAGTAAGGGCTTATAAACATACTTACGGAAGTATCCGTAAAAGAATTCAACGCTGAACTGAAAGTCATAGTCGTCGATGCGATGCTCCACTCTTAGCTGCTCAATCAACCGTGGCACGGTTTTACGCAGCAGATTGTTTGCCAGTCCGGCAAAGGAATCAACAATCTTGGTGCGGATCGTGGTTTTCAGCTTACCAGGCAGGAACTTCCATTCAGACACGAAATCGGTTTTCTGCCAGAGAAACTGCCTGATCTTTCCCAACCATTTATGTAAATATCCGGTTTTGTGCATGGGGTCTGCGGCTTGTTCCAGATAATCATGCAGGAGATCCCGCGCTTTACCGAATACCCAATCGCGCTTAGCCACAAAAAAACCAGGAGTAAGGGGAATCCGTTTACCAAAAATATAGCGCGGTTTGGAATTAAAGAGCAGCCAGCGAAACAGCATAACCAGCGACAAGCCCAGAGCCATGTTCCAGGCTATAAACAGCAGTGATTTCAAAAATATCATCAAAAACCTCCTCCGCCTCCGCCCCCACCGGAACGTCCACCTCCAAAGCCACCAAAACCGCCAAAGCCACCAAAACCGCCACTACTGCCTCCACCCCAGGAACCGCCACCTTTTCCGCCTCCCCAGCTACCACCTCCCCGGCCACCGAGGATGGACATCCAGATCAGGACTTCCAGGATTCTGCCCTTCGTCACAATCATCAGGATTATAAAGATAACTATTAAACCAAGCCCACTTGCGGCTGAGCCCCGTGAATTGCCTGAACCACGTTTGGAATAGTCGGACATTCCTGTAAGCGTTATCCCTTTTTCTTGGGCTATGGTAGAAAGTAGCATCAACGAACCCTGGATAAAGGCTTCATCCCAGTTTTCGCTGCCTTTGCCCAGATAGCCTTTCATGGTGTTATATACCTGTTGAATATAGGCATCGGTAAGGTAGCCCTCTGAACCGTAGCCCACTTCAAAACGCAATTTTCTTTCCTTCAAAGCCAGCAGAATAAGAACTCCCTCGTCTTTTGTACTTCCTATCTTCCAGTTCTGGTATAGCTTTACACCATAGTCTACTTCGTTTGCTCCTCCGATGTCCTTCAGAGTGACGATCACGAAATCAACTCCTGCCTTTTCCCGAAGTTCAATAGCCCAGTCATTGATCCTTACCCGGGTAGGTTCACTTAAAAGCCCGGCAAAATCGTTTACAAATCCCTCTGCTTTGGGTAGTTCCACGCTTCCCAAGCCAATTGCCAGGCTTGCCAGGATCAGGAATGCCAATAACCTTTTACACGTCATTCAGCAAGTGCCCCAGCTTGGACTTTTTGGTCTTCAAATAGCTTCGGTTGGTGTCTTTGGCTTTTATCTCGATGGGAACTCGTTCCACGATTTCCAAGCCATAGCCTGTAAGGCCCACGATCTTCTTGGGGTTATTGGTGAGCAGTTTTATCTTCTTCAGACCCAGATCTTTCAGCATCTGAGCTCCGATTCCGTAGTCACGCAAGTCTTCCGGAAAACCAAGCTGCAGATTTGCCTGCACCGTATCGGCACCATTATCCTGCAAGTGA
>CAZGWB010000031.1:0-6563 GCA_964529335.1 uncultured Candidatus Cloacimonas sp. | reverse complement strand
TCTTGTTCAAAAGGCCTATTCCTCTACCTTCCTGGCGCATATAGAGAATCACGCCTTTACCCTGTTTGGAGATCATCTCAAACGCCCGGGCCAGCTGCTCACCGCAATCGCAGCGAATGCTGTGCAAGGCATCCCCTGTAAGGCATTCAGAGTGAACCCGTACCAAGGTGGGCTCATCTTTGCTTATCTCCCCCATCACGAGGGCCAGATGATACTCGTCCGAAATATCGCTGGCATAGGTAATAATGTCGAAAAGTCCGTATTTGGTAGGCAATTTGGCTTTGGAAACCACATGCACCAGCCTTTCTTTCTTTCGCCGCCAGTGGATAAGGGATTCTATTGTAATAACCTTCAGCTTGTGTTTTTGGGCAAAGGGAATCAGGTCGTTCAGCCTGGCCATCTCTCCATCTTCACGGATTATCTCGCAGATGGCACCCACCGGATTTAGCCCAGCGAATTTCGCCAGGTCAACGGCGGCTTCAGTGTGCCCGGCTCTTTTTAAAACTCCACCCCGTTCTGCCAGAAGCGGGAATACATGACCGGGACGCATAAACTGGTTTGCCTTGGAATTTGGATCTGCCAGTGCTTTAATGCTTTTTGCCCTCTCCGTTGCAGAAATGCCGGTTGTTGTTCCCTCTATCACATCCACGGAAATGGTAAACTTGGTGCCCTGACGATCGCTGTTCTTTTCCGTCATAAGAGGAATGCTCAGCCTTTGGGCTACTTCCGCTTCCATTGGAACGCAGAGTAATCCTTTCCCATGAGAAATCATAAAATTTACTGCTTCAGGGGTTACCATATCAGCAGCCATAAGCAGGTCACCTTCATTTTCGCGATTTTCGTCGTCGACCACAATCAGCATTTCACCTTTGCGGATGGCTGCTATGGCTTCCTCAATAGTGCTCAGTTCGAGTTCGTTGTCTATAGCATGTTTAGTCTTCAATTTTTGTTCTCCTTACTCAGGAGCATGTTCACATCCTGGCTTTCCGTGTCAATAGCAAAATACTGGTTCAGCCAGTTAATCGTATAAACAAGGTCTTCCGGCAGAGGAGCGGTAGCGTAGATCTGCTCTTCACGGAAAGGATGCCGGAATTCCAGTTTCCAGGCATGTAAAGCCTGACGGTGCAGATGAGTGGTAAGCAGCTCTGTTACCTTACGTTTCATATTTTGAGGCACCAGAGTGTGAACATAGCGACGGGTGTTATATAGCAAATCACCCAGAATGGGATAACCTAGATGTGCAAAATGAAGCCTGATCTGGTGCATTCTTCCGGTTGCCAGATTCACCTTTTGCAGAGCAAAGTAGTGCCAGGTGTGAATGGTTTGATAATGCGTCAGAGAATAGCGTCCCTCCTCTGAAACACACATCATCCTGGGATTCTTGACGCTGCGGCTGATGCAGGTTTCAATACTTCCGGATGGAGGGTCTGGGATCCCGGTGCAAACCGCCAGATAGGTTTTTTTTATCTCACGGGCGGCAAACATATCCTGCAGTTTGGCTTGAGCTGAATCATGCTTGGCGATAATGATCAGCCCGGAAGTGCCTCTATCCAAACGATGTACAATCCCAGGACGATTCTCTTCCCTGCCGCTGGACAGATTACCTGCAAAGCGATGTAAAATAGCATTCACCAAGGTATTATCCGGATTTCCAAAACCAGGATGCACTATCATGCCGGCTTCCTTATTGATTATCGCCAGATCATCATCTTCGTAAACCAGATCCAGAGGAATATCTTGTGGGATGGCTGTGATTGGCTCAGGTTCCGGAAGATCTATAAAAATCTCGTCGCCATCATTCAGGGGATAGCTTTTTTTTACTGGAACCAGATTTACCAGGATACTGTCGGCATCAATCAGTTTTTCTATAAAACTGCGGGAATACAATTCCTGGATGTTCAATTCAACCAGATACTTATCCAGTCTCTGTTCTCCTTCACCAGTATATTGCACTCTTATCCTATTTTTCATTCTTGGTGATATTCATTACAAATACAGCTCCGGTGGAGAGGCCTTTGCGATTGCGGATAATCGAGCCATTAATCACTGTTTTGCCCAGATAAACCAAATCATCCACACCAACGTTATAAAGGTTTTTACCATAACGCAAAGCATCCAGAACAACTGCAAAAATCCTGGTGTGATAGTCCTTTTTCCAGATCAGTTCATTCAGGTTAACCATTTCGGTCAGATTTGGAAATTCTGCACGCAAACTGTCGTTGCAATATACAATGTCGCCATTTGCGCCGGTAATCAACACCGCTTCGGGGATCAGATTGATCAACAACTGGATCCTCTGATGGTGTTCATATATCTTGTCTGCCTTGGCTTGATCAAAACGCACGATGATTCCCAACATCTTCTCCAGCGAAAGGATTAGGCTCTGAAAATCCTTGTCCTGGTCATACATTGAACTGTCGATATCGATCTGGTAATTTCCGGTGGAGATATGCTCCACCAATTGCTCAATCTGCCTGATCGCCTTTTGCAGCTTGAAGGGTATATAGTTATAAATAACCACTATGTACACAAAAAGGATGAATACAAAGATGATTATCACCGAATGGATATCACTGGCCAAGCTAAGCAAATCTTTCGACTGACTGATCACAAACAGCATGATTATGGTTTGCAATGCAATAATCCCAAAGAGAATCGAGACCAGCAGATGATACTTGTATTTTAGCGATTTTTTCATGATCAATCCTTATTAACGGCCGTGTCGAAAATCAAGCGGTCGATATTACCTTTGGGACCCAGAAGAATTAGAACGTCCCCTTCGTTAACGATGTCGTTTGCGCCAGGCATGTCGTTCAGCCTTTTTTCGATCACATTGCGCCCGTCGTCGGTCACCGCCAGATAGCTGTATTTTATCGCCACAACATTCACTCCGCGCTTTGTTGGAAGTGCCAGATCCTGCAAGGGTTTTCCGACGAAGTCTTTGGGGGCGACCAATTCTACCACGATATGGCCGCTGGAAAGATTTACGTAGTCCAGCACATTGCGGGAAATCAAGGTGCGGGCAAGCTGATTGCCTACCATCTCTTCTGGCAAAAGGGTATGCTGAACGCCTATCAGTTCCAGGATCCGTCCATGCAGTTGAGATTCCACCTTGGCATAGATGATCCCAACCCCGATTTTCTTCAGTATTGCGGCCGTAAGTATGCATTCTTCGATATTGCTGCCAATCCCGATGATCACTGCGTCTGTTTCGTTCAGGTTTTTTAGGCGCAGGGCATATTCATCGGTGGCATCCATACAATATGCCGTGGTTACCAGAGAACTTATCTCGTTTACAAGTTCCTGTTTTTTGTCTATGGCGATCACTTCCATGCCATTTTCTGCCAGAATTTTGGCAACTGTCATACCGAAGCGACCGAGTCCAATTACTGCGTAGCGAGCCATGGAATCTCCTTTGTTAAGGTTTCAGGTGTCAGGTTTCAGGTGTCAGAATCAGGGGTTATGGGTTGTTGTAGTTTTGAACGAAGAGAAGTGAGCATTCTGGATATTTCTTCTCTTAATCCCAAGGCTTTTTCCACCTGATTCTGATTCAAATATCCGAATCTGACAGCAAGTAACAGCTGAGTATCAACCTCTGCCAGAGAGCCATTCGCCACAGAAAGGTAGTGTAGAAATTCAGCTTTTGAAGTTCTTCCCTTCCCTTCTGCAATATTTGACGGAATGGATACTACTGCTCTATGAAGCTGATTGGTAAAAGCATATTGTTCATCTTTCGGGAAGTGCTTGCAAAGCAGATACACTTCTTCTGCCAATTCCATTGCTTTTTGCCATACTATCAGGTCTTTATAACTATTAATCATCGCAAATCTCCATTATTTCCTTCGTTTATCTAGGTTCTAAGCCCATACAATATCTGTACAAATCTATCCTGGCAAACTGAAACCTGACACCTGAAACCTGACACCTTAATCCTACCCTATTGCGATTTTCTCCTCCGCAAAATCCAGGTTAGCCTGTTTTTTTCGCAGGGAGAAGGCGTAGATCATGGTTAGGGGGCCGATGCGGCCGACATACATCAGCAGAGTGATCATGATTTTTCCGGGATAGCTCAGGCTGCTGGTGATACCCGTGGATAAACCAACCGTGCCAAAGGCGGAAACTGCCTCAAACAGTAGTTTGTCAAAATCAAAGGGTTCGTAGAGCATGAGGAAGAAGACAATAACGAAGACGATGGATGCGGAAAGAGTAGCCAGGGAGGTTGCTTCTCTGGCATTGGCAATGGGAATTTTACGGTTAAAAATACTCAAATCGCGCTTACCGCTTAACATGCTGGTAACCGATAGCACCAGCACGCTGAAAGTGGTGGTCTTGATACCCCCACCCGTAGAGCCCGGAGAGGCTCCGATAAACATCAGCACAATGGAAACCAGGATCGTGGCCGCACCAAAACTTCCAATATCCACAGTATTAAATCCGGCCGTGCGCAGTGTGATGGACTGGAACCAGGAGTTCAGCAGTCTCTTGTAAACTGAGAAATCCTTCATGCTGTGAGAATATTCGCCTATGTAGATAGCAGCGAAACCCAGCACGATCAGCCCCAAGGTGGTTAGCAGCACCAGCTTGGAATGCAGGGTTAATTTGCGTATCTTTTGCGGGGCAAATAGATAACGGTATATATCGATCAGAACCGTGAAGCCCAGACCGCCTAAAATGATCAGAAAGCTGATGCCAAAAACCATCACTGGGGAATCACGAAAACTCGACACACTATCGCTCCATAGCGCAAAACCGGCATTGCAAAAGGCCGATATGGAATGAAAAATGGAGTGATACAAGGCCTGACCCGGAGGTAATACCTGGGAAAACTCAATATACAATATTCCAGCTCCGATGCCTTCAATGATGATGGTTACCAAAACGATGCTGCGTAAAAGATTAAACAGATTCACCGCAGTGGTCTCACCCACCACGTTATGCATGATGTTTTCCAGCTTCAGGGTTATGCGCTGCCCCAGGATGATGGCAAAAGCAGTGGAAATCGTCATTATTCCTAGACCGCCCACCTGGATCAAGGCAAGGATTACCAACTGACCAAACAGGCTGAAGTAGGTGCCCGTGTCTCTTACCACCAGGCCTGTAACGCAAGTGGCGGAAGTAGCGGTAAAAATCGCATCCACAAAATGAGTTACTTTCCCCTCGGTGGTTGCCGCCGGCAGCATCAAAAGAACTGTGCCTACCAAAATAACCCCTGCAAAACTAAGCATTAGAGAAACCGGAGGATTATTGGTCAGCAGCCTGTAGAACCTGCCCTCAAAAGCCCTGAAGATAAGGTATTGCATAATAAAATAAGTTTGCCTGATCAACAGGAAGAAAATCACAAACTTGGCCTGATAAGCCATCAGCAAAGTGCCAAAGAACAGCAGGAGGATATCGAAGTAAACTATGCTCTTGCGTTTGGATGCTTCACCGCTAAGCACACGGTAGAGAATCGTTAGCGACAGTAAGATAATATTCGCCAGAGCGGTCCCGGCTTCGATGATCCGGAAATTGGCCAGATACTGAAGGATGGGCTCCAGATAAAGAACCAGAAAGCTCCATCCCGCCAGTAAATAGGCTATGAATTCTATGTGTTTCAGGGTGGTCTGTTTGTTATCGGCAGGCATTCAGAACCTGGCTTAACCGAGCTGAATATTGTTTATGATAATACTTTTTAGTTCCATTATCGGCAGGCTGGCGGAAAGCTCCACCAAGTCCGCCTTTTGGCTGAAGAGCTCTTTTAGCTGGAAGGTTTGCATATAGAACTCGTTTACTCGTTTACGGATGGCCTCACCTGTATCGTCAGCCCGTTGTTTCAGGGTGCCGCCACAGGTGTCGCAAATACCTTCCAGGGCGGGTTTACGGCTGATCAGATTATAGTTTTCACCACATTTGGAACAGATAAAACGCGCTTCAATCCTGGCAATGGCGTCGGCTTCGCTTAGCTCGAGATAGAACACTCGCTTCACGTGGTAATGGGATAAAAGGTATTCAGCCTGAGCCAAAGTGCGGGGAAATCCATCAAAAATTATTCCGGGACAATCGGGAGAAAGTGAACTCTGCACAAGTTCGAACACAAGTTCATCTTCCACCAGGTCACCTCTGGTAATAATGGCTTGAACCTTCTTACCCAGCTCGCTGCCTTTGCTGATCTGCTCGCGAAACAAATCTCCTATATTGATGTGCTGATAACCGGTCTCTTCGGCCAGCAGCTTGGCTTGCGTGCCTTTGCCACTGCCCTGGATACCAAGAAATACTATTACTTCTGTCATATTTTACCTCAGTATGTTCCTTAAAACACACTGAGATAGTTCTGTCAAGCCAATTCTTGATTTTTTTGACTATATAGTCCCGCCAAATCATGATATGGATGTTTTTTTTCAATCATCGGAGTGCTGCATGCCTGAGCAGTAATTCCGGATAGACCATGGAATTGAGGGGATTTCATCTTATCCACTCGCCACCGGAAGCTAAAGCCGCCACTGCCCCTGCTCCCTAAGCACTCTTCACTATATCATACCGGAGTCATACCGGATGCTCATCCGGTATGACTCCGGTATGATCAA